>NZ_JAGJEE010000004.1:0-340240 GCF_018100885.1 Pseudoalteromonas sp. MMG013
AGGATATAGCAAACATGACAAGGAAAGGGACAAACAGCAGGACGCTGTGGCTTTAAGGAAACGTTATAGGATATAACACAACATGGACAAACAGCAGGATGCTGTGGCTAAAAGGGACCAATCACAGGAAGTGGTTAGGAGTAATACTGGAAGTATCTTTTAATGGACTAAACTAGGACATGCGGTAAGCCTTGAAACAGACTCCATCGTTAATAGACGATATATCGTATATTACGGACCAGCGGCAGGTAGCCACGTTCACCGGATGATATAGTGTTTAAGGACAGTTAAAGGACCTTAGCAGTGACGCTGAATTTCGCAGAAATAGAACACTTAGCGAAGCCATGGATGCGGACAGTTTTAGGAGTTGATCAGATCAACATTGCAGGATGCGTTTAGAAGATTCCGTCAGCGCGGCTCTTATGAGTCGCGCGCTTTTCTGTTGTTGTATTTTAATTTATTCACAATAACTAAATTAACGGGTACGCCATTCTCTTCGATTAAAACTTTTTTCGCTTGCTCTTAAGATACGCATCTCTAAAATCAATAAAATGGCTAGTCAGCTTTTCAGCAGCAGCACCTTCTTTATTTTGCTCTAGCACCACACACGCTACTTCTGCGGTACTCAATTGATGCGCATGTGCCGCTACACGTAATTGATAATCAGATAAAGACTCAGGCGATACCGATAGAATTGGCAAATTATCAAGATAAGGGCTTTTTCGAAACATCTTTTTAGCTTCTCGCCAAGTCCCATCCAAGAAGATATACAAAGGTATTTTGTTCTTACCCCCTTCAACCTTCTTGATCACTCTCGCTAGTTCAGACTCTCTATCATCCACCGGAAAAACAATGACAGGGTAATAATGCGGATCATTGATCAACTCAATCAATTTTGGATCAGGTTCTGTTCTGTCCCATCGAAAAGCGTGATTATCTGGTATAATATCAGCGATCAAACGCCCTGTATTCGATGGTTTAAAGCTTTCATTATGATACATAATGAGGCAGACTGCGCTTTGACAACTATGCGCCACATTAATGCCATCACAAATACACAAATGCTGTGCAAGTAAACATGCTTCACATCGGCTTAACCTTGATCCTCTGGCTTTATACTCACGCCTTGCAACCGCGATTTGTCGTTGGCGTAGCGCCAATACAGAATTACTCACTCAATACCCTCAAAACAGTTAAGTGTGTATTGTAATAAAATTAAGATATAAAAACAGTAAGGAGCCACGATGAATATTCAAAACTCAGCAAGATTAGGCTTTCGCCTTATGACTGAAAATGACGCACAGTTACTGTATGAGCTCGATCAAGACCCTGCCGTCATGGCACACATCAACGGCGGTATAGCCAATTCAATGACTGATATACAAGAGATTTATATTCCTCGGCTTATCTCATTTACACACAAAGAAAAGGGCTGGGGGCTCTGGCATACCAGTCTATTATCAAATAACGAATTCATAGGGTGGATCCTAGTCAGACCTATGGGCTTCTTTGAAGGTAATAAAAATACTTTAGATTTAGAGCTTGGTTGGCGCTTCAAGCAATCATCTTGGGGCAAAGGATATGCAACAGAAGCCGCTCAACAAGTTGCCAATACCATTTGTAAAGTACACCCTGAGTTACAAGCTCTTTCTGCAACGGCCCTTGTTGAAAATCACGGATCTTTAAAGGTGATGAAAAACATTGGAATGAAATATATCAAAAACTATATTTACAACGACCCTTGTGGCGATCATGATGCCGTACTGTATCGCAAAAGCTTAAGATATTGATGAATATCAGCACACAACTATTTAAAAGAGGTATGTCATGACACACTCTATTGATCAACAACGCATGAACTCTATTCTCAGCAATGACAATACACAACGTTACAAATACTTAATCAAAGAAGTCTCAAGCACAGAACTTGTATGGATCCTAACTGACGAACACGGTTGCGTTATGCTAAATAGTGATGATGAGGATTGTGTACCTATTTGGCCTAATGAAGAGTTTGCCATATTATGGGCCACTGGTGACTGGCAAGACTGTAAACCTCAGTCAATTTCACTTAAGAAATGGCATGCTAAATGGACTGACGGCCTAGCAGAAGACGAACTTGCTATTGCAGTATTCCCCATTCCAGATCAAGATGGCTTAATCGTATATCCCGATGAGTTCGATTATGAACTCGTGAAGTATAGGAAAAATAAAAAATAGCACATACGACAGCACTGATACTCTGTTATTAACAACTCTCGCTAAAAAACAAAAAACCCAGCAGGTGCTGGGTTTTTTCAATTTAAAGAAAAAGACTTACTTTTTCTTTACTGCTTTTTTATTTGGCAAGTCAGTGATTGACCCTTCAAATATTTCAGCAGCAAGTCCAATAGATTCATTCAATGTCGGGTGAGCATGAATTGTTAGCGCTAGGTCTTCACCATCAGCACCCATTTCAACTGCTAGACCAATTTCACCTAACATTTCACCAGCATTAATCCCCACCATTGCACCACCGATAACACGGCCAGACTCTTTATCAAAGATAAGCTTTGTAGAACCTTCAGTGCGCGCAGACGCGATAGCACGACCAGATGCAGCCCACGGGAATACCGCAGTCTCAATGCTTAGGCCTTGCTCTTTCGCTTCTTTCTCCGTAACACCAACCCATGCAATCTCTGGGTCTGTGTATGCAATTGAAGGAATACATTTAGGGTCGAAGAAATGCTTCTGACCTGAAATCACTTCAGCAGCAACATGTGCTTCATGCACCGCTTTGTGTGCAAGCATTGGCTGGCCAACAACATCACCGATTGCGAAGATGTTATTCACATTGGTACGCATTTGCTTATCAGTATTGATAAAGCCGCGCTCATCAACATTTACGCCAGCTTTATCGGCATCTAATAGTTTACCATTTGGCGTACGGCCAACAGCCACTAATACTTTGTCATAACGCACTGGTTCTGCAGGTGCTTTTTTGCCTTCAAACGTCACATATAGACCATCATCTTTCGCTTCAACAGCAACAACTTTAGTCGACAACATAACGTTGAATTTGTCTTTCACGTAGCGTTGGTAAATCTTAATGATATCTTTGTCTGCAGCAGGCACTAGCTGATCAGCAAATTCAACCACATCAATTTGAGAGCCAAGTGCACGATAAACCGTACCCATTTCAAGACCAATGATACCACCACCTAATACAAGGAGTTTCTCTGGTACGTCTTTAAGCTCTAAAGCACCTGTAGAATCAATTACACGATCATCTTCAGGGATGAAAGGTAGGTTAACTGGCTGAGAACCGGCTGCGATAATAGCATTGTCAAAAGTAACTGTTGTAGTACCTGCTTCGCCTTCAACCGCAATAGTGTTAGAACCAGTAAATTTACCATAGCCACTCACTACGCTTACTTTACGCATTTTAGCCATGCCGTCTAAACCACCAGTCAATTGACCGATCACAGACTCTTTCCACGTACGGATTTTATCTAAGTCAATTTGCGGTGCGCCAAATGTAACACCGTGTGAAGACATTTCAGCTGCATCATCAATGACTTTAGCAACATGCAGTAATGCTTTTGAAGGGATACAACCAACGTTCAAGCATACACCGCCTAGGGTGTTGCGAGATTCAATTAGTGTAACGTCTAAACCTAGATCCGCAGCACGGAATGCTGCTGAGTAACCACCAGGACCACCGCCTAGTACAACAACTTGAGTTTTGATTTCGTTGCTCATGTTATTACCTTAACTATTATTCGAACGGGACTGTACTCAAAAAGAGTATCCGTACCAAAATGCCTGCCACATACTCAATAATTGGTACAAGGCAGAGAGAGTTTAAAAATTGTATCATTCACACAAAAAGATGTCCCGCCTATTTATGAGGCGGGACAGCAAATTACATTACTAACTGACGGATATCGCTTAAGTAGTTAGCGAGTGTCACAGTAAAGCGTGCTGCTAATGCACCGTCAATTACACGGTGATCATATGAACAGCTTAGCGGCACCATTAAGCGCGGCTCAAATTCTTTACCATTCCACTTAGGTTTCATTTCTGATTTAGAAACCCCTAAGATAGCCACTTCAGGCGCATTGACGATAGGTGTAAACGCCGTACCACCAATACCGCCTAAGCTTGAAATTGTGAAACAGCCGCCCTGCATGTCTGATGCAGTTAACTTACCATCTCGAGCTTTCTTAGAAATGTCCATCAACTCACGTGATAGCTCAATAATGCCTTTGTTGTTCACATCTTTAAATACCGGAACAACTAGGCCATTTGGCGTATCAACCGCAACACCAATATTGACATATTTCTTCAGAATTAAGCTTTCACCATCTTGCGATAGTGACGAGTTAAACGTTGGGAACTCTTCCAACGCTTTTGCAGCCGCTTTCATCACAAACACAAGTGGTGTGATCTTAACGCCAAGCTTTTTCTTCTCAGCCAATACATTCTGTTCTTTACGGAATGCTTCAAGCGTTGTGATATCTGCTTCATCAAACTGCGTTACGTGTGGAATTTGAACCCAGTTACGATGCAAGTTGGCACCTGAAATTTTCTGAATACGAGATAGCTTCTTCTCTTCCACTTCACCAAATTTAGCAAAGTCAACTTTTGGCCAAGGGATAAGACCAAGCTCACCACCGCCAGAGTTGTTGTTATTAGAGACTTGACCTGATTCAACTTTCTTAACCAGCTCTTTCACATAGTTTTGTACGTCTTCTTTAACGACACGACCTTTACGGCCAGTGCCTTTAACTCGCGCTAGGTTTACACCAAACTCACGCGCTAAACGACGCACTACCGGAGATGCATGTGCATAAGATGCGTTCGCTTCAAATTCTTCTTTGACATTAGAAGCCGCTGGCGCTGAGGCAGGTTTAGCGGCAGGTGCTGCTGAAGAAGGCGTTGGTGCTGCTTGCACAGCTGCTGCAACTGGCGCGCTGCCTGCTACTTCAAATACAAATACCAATGAACCCGTTGATACTTTATCGCCAACGTTTACTTTGATCTCTTTCACAGTACCAGCAAATGGTGCAGGTACTTCCATCGCGGCTTTATCGCCTTCTACGTTTAAGATTGATTGGTCTTCGCTGACTGTATCGCCAACAGCGACCATAATATCGGTAACTTCAACTTCATCACCACCAATATCAGGAACGTTCACTTCTTTATCTGCATTGGCAGCTGGAGCCGCAGGCGCTGCTGCTTCAACCGCAGGAGCTGCAACTGGCGCGGAACCGGCCGTTTCGAAAACAAACACTAAACTGCCCGTTGATACTTTATCGCCAACGTTCACTTTGATCTCTTTAACAGTACCCGAAAATGGTGCAGGTACTTCCATAGCGGCTTTATCGCCTTCTACGTTTAAGATTGATTGGTCTTCGCTAACCGTATCGCCAATCGCAACCATAATATCGGTCACTTCAACTTCGTCACCACCAATATCTGGAACATGGACTTCTTTTAGCTCAGCGCTAACCGCTGGGGCAGCTACTTCTGCCGCTACAGCAGGCGTCGCTACTTCAGTTGCTGGGGCAGCAGGCGCTGCACCTTGGCTTTCAAAGACCATAATTAACGACCCGGTTGCAACCGTATCACCTTCTGAAATTTTTATTTCTTTCACTACGCCTGCATGTGCAGAAGGCACTTCCATAGAGGCCTTATCACCTTCAACAGTAAGTAAAGATTGATCTTCACTTACTGTATCACCCACACTTACTAGGATCTCGGTTACTTCAACCTCATCCGCGCCAATGTCAGGAACATGAATTTCGATTGTCATGATTAAACCTCTTATGCGTAAAGTGGGTTAGTTTTTGTTGTATCGATATCAAACTTCTTAATCGCTTCAACAACCACTGATGATTCAACTTTGCCTTGCTTAACAAGCTCTGTTAGCGCAGCAACCACAACGTAACCCGCGTTCACTTCAAAGTGACGACGTAAATTCTCACGGCTGTCTGAGCGACCGTAACCATCAGTACCTAACACTTTGTAAGAAGTGCTTGGCATAAAGGCACGTACTTGCTCAGCGTAGTTTTTCATATAATCTGTTGCAGCAATGGCTGGTGAGTCACCTAGCACAGTGGCGATATATGGCACTTGCGCATCGTTTTGCGGGTTAAGCATGTTCAAACGTTCAACCGCTTGACCATCACGCGCTAACTCATTGAATGAGGTTACCGAGTAAACATCAGAAGCAACGCCGTACTCTTCACTTAGAATAACAGCCGCTTTACGTACTTCGTTTAAGATAGTACCTGAACCCAGTAACTGAACATGGGCTTTTTCACCCGTGTTAGATTCTAGCTTGTAGATACCCTTACGAATGCCTTCTTCAGCACCTTCAGGCATTGCTGGCTGATGATAGTTCTCGTTCATTAGCGTCAAGTAGTAGAACACGTTTTCCTGCTCAGGACCGTACATACGACGAATACCATCTTGCATAATTACCGCAACTTCGTAACCGAATGTTGGGTCATAAGAAATACAGTTAGGAACCGTTGCAGCTTGAATATGACTGTGGCCATCTTCATGCTGTAAACCTTCACCGTTTAGTGTTGTGCGACCCGCTGTCGCGCCTAATAAGAAGCCACGAGCTTGCTGATCGCCCGCCATCCATGCCATATCACCAACACGTTGGAAACCGAACATAGAGTAGTAGATATAGAATGGGATCATCGGTAAATCACTGGTGCTATAAGACGTAGCAGCAGCAACCCATGAAGACATAGCACCGAGCTCATTGATACCTTCTTGCAATACCTGACCTGAAGTTTCTTCTTTATAGTAAGAAACAATATCACGGTCTTGCGGCGTATAGTTTTGGCCATGCGGGTTATAAATACCAATTTGACGGAATAAACCTTCCATACCAAACGTACGTGCTTCATCGGCAATAATTGGCACGATGTTTTTACCAATGCCTTTGTCTTTTAACAACACATTAAGCGCACGAACAAAAGCCATCGTGGTAGAGATATCACGTTTTTGCTCTTGCAGTAATGGCGCAAATGCATCAACTTCAGGTAGCGTCAGTGCTTGCGTAAAGTTAGGTAAACGCTGTGGAGTATAACCATGTAGCGCTTTACGACGAGCATGAAGATACTCATGTTCTTTAGAGCCTTCTTCTACCGTTAAGTACGGTAAATCTTTAAGCTGCTCATCAGTGACCAAGTCTTCTAGCCCTAGACGTGAACGTAAATGCTCAACGTGCGTTAGGTCCATTTTTTTAACTTGGTGTGCAATGTTTTTGCCTTCTGCCGCTTCACCCATGCCATAACCTTTAACGGTTTTAGCTAGGATAACGGTTGGACGGCCTTTTTCGTCTTGTGCAGCTTTAAAAGCTGCAAACAATTTAGATGGCTCGTGTCCACCACGTTTCAGGGCAAAGATTTCGTCATCTGTCATATCAGCAACCAATGCTGCTGTTTCAGGGTAACGACCAAAGAAATGCTCACGTACGTACGCGCCATTCTTTGCTTTATAAGTTTGATAGTCACCGTCGATAGTTTCGTTCATCAACTCAAGCAACTTACCGGTTGTGTCTTTAGCTAGAAGCTTGTCCCAACCTGACCCCCACACAACCTTGATCACATTCCAACCAGCACCTTTAAATAGGCCCTCTAGCTCTTGAATAATTTTACCGTTACCCATTACTGGCCCATCTAGGCGCTGTAGATTACAGTTGATCAAGTAACACAGGTTGTCTAGCTTCTCACGCGCAGCAAACGAGATTGCGCCACGTGATTCTGGCTCATCCATTTCGCCATCACCCAAGAACGCATATACACGCTGTGCTGAGGTATCTTTCATACCACGGCCATCAAGGTACTTTAAGAAGCGCGCTTGATAAATTGATGCAATTGGACCTAAGCCCATGGATACCGTTGGGAACTGCCAGAATTCAGGCATCAGCTTAGGGTGAGGGTATGAAGAAATACCCTTTCCATCCACTTCTTGACGGAAGTTATCTAGCTGCTCTGCAGTTAAACGACCTTCAAGGAAAGCGCGTGCATAAATACCAGGTGAAATATGACCTTGGTAATACACCAAATCACCGCCATCCACCTCATTGGGTGCACGGAAGAAATGGTTAAAACACATTTCATAAAATGCTGCCGACGACTGGTAAGACGCCATATGTCCGCCAAGCTCAAGATCTTTCTTTGACGCACGTAATACGATCATAATCGCATTCCAACGAACGATAGAGCGAATACGACGTTCAATGTTTACATCGCCCGGGTAAGCTGGCTCTTTATCAGCTGGAATTGTGTTTACATAGTTAGTCGTGATGCCAGTTGGCATATCAACGCCATCAAGACGTGCTTGCTCTAATACTTGCTCTAGCAAGAACTGCGCGCGCTCTACACCTTCTTCTTTTACTACCGACTCAAGCGCTTGCAACCACTCTTTGGTTTCTAACGCGTCTACGTCAAATTTATTGACTTCAGACATATGGAGTGTTCCTTATGTTTAAAATACGAATTTATTTATTCAGTTTTAACAAACCAACTTAATTACTGTTGCTTGGTCCGTCTTAGGCTTCGCTCTATTCGAGAGCGCTCTTTACCTGCTTGTAATAAGGCTTCTTCAATGAACGCCAAGTGTGCATTACTCGCTAACCGCGCTTGCTCTGGATTGCCATTGATCACAGCATCCATTAATACTTTTCGATGCTCAGCTAGCTGCTCACTGACATCTGACTTTTGTACTAGAACCGTTAAGTTCTGTAATACATTTTGTTCCAATAACGTTTGCATTCCGCGCATTAAGTGCAGTAACACCACATTATGTGACGCTTCTGCTACGGTAAAATGAAATGTGTTAATCGCGGCAGCTGTTTGTGCTAAATCACCTTGAACAGAGGCAATACGATCAAAACTATGTTGTACTTTTTCAAAATCAGTGCTGGTACCGCGTAATGCAGCGTAATAAGCAGCAATCCCTTCCAGCGCATGACGAAACTCAAGTAAATCAAATTGAGATTCAGGGTGTTTACTGATCAAATCAAATAAAGGATCAGTAAGCCCTTCTTCTAATTGGTTCTTTACATACGTTCCGCCACCTTGACGCCGTGTAACCAGTCCTTTCGCTTCTAGCTTTTGAATCGCTTCTCGTAACGAAGGGCGAGACACATCAAACTGTTTGGCAAGCTCTCTTTCTGGCGGCAACTTAGCACCCGGCATCAATGATCCTTCTAAGATCATGTTTTCGAGTTGTTCCAAAATAACATCTGATAACTTAGCTGCTTTTATCTTTAAAGACATTAATCAATCGCCGAATTTAGGTGTATTGCCAACCGCTGAAACCATCAGTAAGTTGGAGTATTAAAACCAAAAGGTAAATTGGTCATACCAAATTTGGACAATACGGTATCAAAATCAAGCTGTACTGTCAAAAATCTGCGGATTATTGCCTTAGACAAGCACAAACTAGAGTCTAAACTTTATACAAAAATATGCATTTGAGAAGTGATATAAAAAAGGTCTGACCAGTTAGTCACTTTAAAATTAATATGTCAGTCATTCAAACTATTTTGTTTTTCCCTACGTACCTTTTTGTAATAAGCGCTCTTATAAACAATAATTAAGTCAAGATCTGAAGTCACTAGAGGTGTTACATGTCAATGGCCGTCGTCGGTGGGATTGTATTTTCAGTCTTTTTAATGATTCTACTTTTCGTCAGAGGTGAAAACATTAAACGAGATCTTAAAAGAGCCAACGCTAAATTAGAATCTACCAGTCGCCAAAAAACACACCTTGGTGGTATTGTTATGGAGCTGGCAAAAGAAGAGCAGTTAATGCTCAAAGAGCGTATGGCTAAAGTCCAGAAAGATAGCTCCCCAAACGAGCGTTTTGTGGTCTGTACCAGTCTATTAATCGACGCCAGTGATTCCGTGATCAGCGATGCAGCATTAGATAATCGCACCGTCAGAAAAGCGTTCGAATACTACATTTCTAATTTTTCAGATGTCCCTTACACTGAATTTAAAGCCGTTATATTGCAAGATCAAAAACGAAAACAGCTATGGGCAGGAGACAATATTCACGCTTATTTAGAACTGTGCAAAAGCTGTATTGCCGCCATTGAATAAACCTGCCACACGTTTACTTTGCTGCATTACTTCGATGACTTCATTAACCGGTAATTAAGAAATATCACTTCCCTCGTTTGTTTACCTACAGCACGTCGATGTAAAAGTTGAATATTTTCTAACGCAACATGACCCTTTGCTGCTACAACCGATACAGGCGTGCTTCTAGTCGCTTTACTTGCGTATATCCGCCCAAAATCACCTAACATGGTTCGCCATGAATTTAGCATAAAAGGGTCTGGGATCACTTCATGAGGGCTACACTCCCCATCAACATCAGATAAATACACCATCAGAGTAAGTGAAATAAAATCAGGGAAATCGCGATGAAACGTGGTTGCTCGTGTAATTGCATGTTCATGCTCTGGTAAGGTTCTAACAAAATAAGAACTGTCTAACTCTGGGGTCGACTTAAAATAATAACTCACAAGTGCCATAACCAGAGGGTCTTCTGACAGCACCCTAACAATCGAGTGGTTTCTATGCGGGTTTTCGTAAAAGTTGACGTTCAATTCTACAAACAGTCGACTTAACTGATCACAGACATTCGGCTTAATTTGTAAGCCACAAAGACAATGTGCGTCGAGTAAGGTATCCAGCATAAGATCTGTTGGCTGTGCAAGCAATACACTTGACGACAATGGTACGTTTAACACGTCACCTTTTGTCACGCTGAGCGGGTATTTCCGTTGATAGTAATGAATAACCGATTTTTGCCATGGACCTGAGTAAAAAAATCGCCTGATAGGGACGATCAAAATCGTATAAATAACAGTGTGCCGTATATAGTGTTGTAAGTTTTTAGATAGCACGCTGAATCCTGTTTCCAATGAAATTGAGCCCTAAATTAACACGCTTTATCGTTGAGCTTTCCTGAACCTGTTTCCCTCAATGACATGCTAGCATCACAGTATTTCACTAGGCACAATAAAAATTCGTTATTTCACTCTAGTTGAAAACCTCACTTTATTCATTGAAAAAATTAAATTAAGTCAGCAAGTTAAACTAAATTTGAAAATTAATTTAAAACTTTTCCTTGAAATACCTCTACGCTGACCATAGATATGTTTTAGGACGCCGACAGGGTCCAGAATTTAAATTAACTACATGTTTATATTGATGTTTATTGCTTATTAAAAAGAATAAACACCATCATTAATCGCTTTATGAGGATTCAAATATGCGAACAATCGACTTAACACCACTACACCGTTCATTCATTGGTTTTGACCATTTATCATCGTTAATGGATGCAGCACAGCGTAACAGTGAAAAACAACCCAGTTACCCTCCATACAACATAGAAGCATTAGATAACGACCGGTATCAAATTACCATGGCTGTCGCTGGTTTCAGCGATGCTGAACTGTCCATTGAGTCAGAAAACAATACCCTTGTCGTCAAAGGTGAAAAACTCAGCAAAGATGAAAAGACTGAACGTACATTCATTCATCAAGGTATTGCAGAACGTAACTTCGAACGGAAGTTTCAATTAGGTGACCATGTTAGAATACTCAGTGCTGAATTAGACAATGGCCTATTGCTTATCGATTTACAGCGAGAAGTGCCTGAAGCACTTAAACCCAGAAAAATAGCGATTAGTTCTGGTAACTTATTGAAAAATTAACTCGCTAAGACATTTTCCTTTCATGTTGTTAGTCCGAAATCAGCCATATCACATGGCTGATTTTACGTATTTATCAAATCTAAAAATCGTTACTTTGCAGGTATGCTGAGTATATAAAGCACCTGTAATAATGATCCCTGACAAATAGCCGCATCCGCTTGAGAAACAACTTTGGGTTTTCCATGGACTGCGATACCGGTTCCCGCTTCAGCCATCATTAATAAGTCGTTAGCACCGTCACCTATTGCCACTGTTTGTGCTTTAGGTAAGCCCAATTGCAACCGCAAGTGAGATAATATTGCTGCTTTACTTTGTGCATCAACCACCTGCCCAAGTACTTTACCAGTTAACTTATTATTTGCTATTTCCAACTCATTGGCATAATACTCATCCAACTGAAGTGGTTTTTGTAACGCTTGTGCAAACCACGAAAAGCCACCTGATGCAATGACCAAATGCCAACCATTGCTTTTTAAGTGATGGCATAGTGCTTGGATCCCCTCCATCAATGGTAAGTCGTCCTTTAATGCTTGAATAAGAGACAGCTCCACCCCTTCAAGCTTAGCCACCCGCTGGTTTAAACTGTCATTAAAGGCCAGTTTGCCAGCCATAGCCTGTGCTGTTATATGAGCTACTTCTTCATAAACCCCAGCTAACCGTGCTATCTCGTCAATGCATTCAACTTTTATCGCTGTTGAATCCATATCCATCACCAATAATCCTGGCTGTTGGTTATTGGCTGGATTCATAATACATGCAGCTTGCAGCTGTTGATCAGCGCCGATACGCCTCAAACCAGCTCGAAAATCATGCAGTGTTGCTTCCGTCATTTCAACATCACTGTAAAGCGCCAACGCACTCTCTAATTCCTCATCAGGCTGATAAAGGCAGACAGATTGCACCTTAACGTTATGTTGGTGTGCAAAGGTCAATACCGTCACTAAGCTTATTGCGCTTAACTCGTCGCCAAATAGCGTGATAAACAACCCGTTATGCCGTGAAGGTATTTTTTGACTCTCGATCAATTGGGCATTTTCAACTTGATACCATTTTGCTAAGGTGAGTACTTGTGACAATGGTTTTTCACTAAGGTGAGTAAGGCTGACGGTTGACATGTTTGGCTCCTAAGTAACTTGCAGACCCTTTTTACCATCTAAGGTGTAACCTGTCAGCAAACATCAGGGGCACTATGAAAAATACACAAGCTATTGAATTATTAAAGTCATCGACAGGTAGACGGTTGGTACGTCTATTAATTGCGGCTGCATGTTTTCTCTTGTTAACGCACATTGCATTTACAACAAGCTTTGAATCACATCAACTCTTGCATAAACAAGCCGATAATACCGCTAGGAGCCTTACCGCACAATTGGCACTCAATGCTGCACAACCCCTCAAACGAAACGATTTACCAGCACTGAGACAATTGGCTAACCACCTTGCCAGCGATCCATTTGTCATGGGGGTAAGCATATACAATCAACAAGGTAAGTTGAAAATTAGTAATGATGGTTTCACTCCGCGACAACCCCTCAATGCACTGCCAAGCGCACTGCCAGGAATAAGCAAAATAAAAACCCCCATTGTAGTGCAAGTCATAGATAATGAAAAAACACCGATAGGCTTCGTTAACACCGTCTATCTCACTGAATCAGCAATGAGCCAAAGCCACCAGCACTTTCATGAACTGGGCCGTATGGTACTTTTAATGTTAGTGATCACCGGAGTTTTCACTTGGCAAATTGGCAGAGCGCTAAAACGCTGGGAAGTAAAGCGTCAAATTCGAAAAAGTGTACAGGACGAATCATAAAGCTGCTGCGCTATGTCACTCGGCGTTTCATGACGCAATTGACATAAGTATTTAAACACATCTACCACTCGCTCGGGCAAATTAATTTGCCCTTGATGACCAAACAAAGGCATTGAAGGGGAATCTGTTTCTAATAAGAGGTGCTGCAAAGCAACAGTCGCAAATACTGCTTTGGTTTTATTGGCTCGCTCGTAACTAATAGTCCCACCAACACCTAACTTAAACCCTTTCGCAATATAATAATTGGCTTGTTGCAGTGACCCAGAAAAAGCATGGATCACGCCACCATATAAAGGCGGCGTTTGCTTAAATGCTTGTGCTATATAATGGTGGCTTTGTCGGTGATGAATGATCAATGGCAGCTTGAGTGCATTTGCAAGTTGAATATGCTGTTGAAACAGGCTTTGCTGATACGTTAACTGTTCACAAGTTGTATCAATACCGCACTCCCCAATCGCAACCAAATCTTCCTGATGTTCATGGGCATATTGCGCTAAGGCGTCAAAGTGGTGCGACTGATGTTGTGTAATAAAATAAGGGTGCAACCCTACGGCAATATGACATCCTGCATGCTCTTGCTTGAAGGTAAGTAACTTCTGGCTTTGTGCTAAAGATACGCCAGGGATCACAAAACCACAAACACCAACAGCATTGGCATTAGTAATATACCGCGCTAAATCTGGGGATAATTCTGGAAAATCTAAGTGGCAGTGACTATCGATAAAGCGCATATTACCCCCTTATTACGCTTAAGGATTCAATCGTTCAATTTTCCACGAGCCAGCGGATTGTTTAACATACATAAAGCGATCATGTAAACGATGGTCTCCACCTTGCCAAAACTCTATTTTAGTTGGTTCTACACAGTACCCACCCCAAAAATCTGGCAAGGGAATTTCACCTTTCGAAAATTTCGCTTTCATTGTCTGGAACGTTTCCATCAGCACTTTGCGTGATGATACAGGTCGCGATTGTTGAGAAGCCCAAGCAGCCAATTGGCTTTCTTCAGGACGCGACAAAAAATACTTTGCAACCGCGGCCGTTGAAAGCGGCTTTGTTTCTCCATAGACAATGACTTGACGTTCAATTGCATGCCACGGGAAGTGTAAACTAATCTTATTATTACCTTGTAACTCTTGCGCTTTACGTGAGCCCGTATTGGTAAAAAATACAAAACCTTGTTCATCTAAATGCTTTAACAGCACAATACGCTGTGATGGCTGCCCAGTGTCATCAACCGTCGCCACTACCATGGCCGTAGGGTCGCTAAATTTGGCGTCAACGGCTTGTTGTAGCCAAATTTCAAATTGCGTTATAGGATCATCCGCCAGCATCTCGCGACGCAGCCCACCTTTGCTATATTCACGACGAATATCTTCAAGCTTCATCATCTTTCCTTACAAAAAAACCGCACCAACTACGTTGAAATGCGGCTTTAATTAATCGTTTCAGGGGGTATCCCAATGCCAACAAATGTAAATTACATTTGTTCCATAACTTCAATACCCAATAAATCTAAGCCTGTACGTAAAGTATCTGCCACTAAGTTACATAGTACTAAACGGCTATCTCGTACATCTGCTGCCACATCATCTTTTAAGATTGGACACGCTTCATAGAACGTCATATACAAACTAGCCAACTCATACAAGTAACCACACAATACGTGCGGCGTGGCCTCACTGATCATCAGATCTAATACTTCTTCAAGCTGTAACAACTTAATTGCCAGCGCTTTTTCTTGTGGCTGCTCAATATTAATCGATGCAGTTAATGCGTCGCTATCAATATTGGCTTTACGGAAAATACTTCGAACGCGTGTATAAGCGTATTGTAAGTACGGTGCCGTAGCGCCTTCAAAGCTCAGCATACTATCCCAATTAAAGATGTAGTCACTGGTACGATGCTTTGACAAATCTGCATATTTAACCGCACCAATACCCACCTTACGGGCAATTTCACCACGCTCAGCATCAGTCAAACCAGACTCTCGGTCAGCCAACTTATCTGTCGCACGGCTAATGGCTTCTTCAAGTAAATCAGCAAGCTTCACCGTGCCACCGGTACGCGTTTTAAATGGTTTGCCATCACTGCCCATCATAGTGCCAAACGGGCTAAATTCATAGCTGGTCTCATCTCTTAAGAATCCAGCTTTACGTGCTGTTAATTCAACTTGGTTAAAGTGTAAACTTTGACGTGCGTCAACAAAAATCAAAATACGGTCTGCACCCAATTTATTTGAACGATAATCACAGGCTGCTAAGTCAGTGGTTGCATATAAGAAGCCCCCCCCAGACTTTTGTACAATAAATACCGATGGCTCTCCATCTTTATTTGCTAACTCGTCTAAAAATACAACTTGTGCACCTTGATCTTCAACCGCAATACTTTTCTCTTTTAGTAATGCAATCACGTTGTTCAGTTCACTGTTATAAGCACTTTCAGCCATGATGTCATCACGAGTTAATGTCACATTCAAACGCTGATACACTTCCTCTGAATGCTTCACTGATGTATCAATAAATAAAGTCCATAATTTTTGACAATGCGTATCACCACTTTGTAACTTTACAACATAATCACGGGCTTTATCAGCAAAGCCCTCTTCGTCATCAAAACGTTTTTTGGCATCACGATAAAATGTTTCTAAGTCAGCCAATGCCACAGACTCTAAATCAACACCTTGATTTAACAAGTCTTCTAAGTGTGCGATGAGCATACCAAACTGAGTACCCCAATCACCCATATGATTTTGACGCACTACCGTGTCACCGCGAAACTCTAAAGCACGCACCACTGAATCACCAATGATGGTTGAGCGTAAATGTCCTACGTGCATCTCTTTCGCCAAATTAGGCGAAGAAAAGTCCACAACCACCTTCTGAGGCTGACTATGCTCAGCCACCGCTAGCTTGTCATCTTGGTTAGCCGCTTCCAAACTCTTTGATAAAAATTGCGATTTCAAATGGATATTAATAAATCCAGGACCCGCTATTTCTGTTTTTTCGGCCAGCTCAGACACATCTAAATTATCAATGATTTTTTGTGCGAGCTCTCGAGGGTTGGTTTTTAGTGCCTTAGCTGCGCCCATTGCGCCATTAATTTGGTAATCACCAAATTGTGGGCGTGTGCTTTGCGTTACGGCTGGGTTCGAGCCCTCAGGAATGCCAGCTGCAACCATTGCTGCGTTCGCTTTTTCAATTAATATCGTTTTAATATTCATTATTCGTCCTATTATGTGCTGCTTAGGAGCTTGCTCAACTACCCAGCACACTATAAATCTATCACGTAACTTACACGGTTAAAGCCATTTCATTTGGCTTAGTGCCTATTAATGTTCGCGTGTATGGTGAAACTCTACTTCGGGATAACGTTCCATAGACAAGTTTAGGTTCACACGACTAGGTGCAACGTAGGTTAAGTTATCACCGCCATCTAGCGCTAAATTCACTTCGCATTTACGTCTAAACTCTGCCAGCTTTTTCTCATCACTACAGTTTACCCAACGAGCCGTTTGAACGTTCACACTTTCATAAATTGCATCGACGTTATATTCTGCTTTCAAACGTGCTACAACCACATCAAACTGCAACACACCAACAGCACCCACAATCAGGTCATTGTTTGCCAATGGTCTAAACACCTGCACAGCGCCTTCTTCTGACAGTTGTACTAAGCCTTTCAGCAATTGTTTTTGCTTCAACGGATCTTTTAGGCGAATGCGTCTGAAGAGTTCTGGCGCAAAATTTGGAATACCACTGAATTTAAGCTTTTCGCCTTGCGTAAAGGTATCGCCAATTTGAATCGTCCCATGGTTATGTAAACCAATAATGTCGCCGGCATAAGCATCTTGCGCACGCTCACGGTCACCTGCCATAAAGGTCACTGCATCAGAAATACTGATCTGCTTACCCAAGCGAACGTGATTCATTTTCATACCTTGGCTATATTTACCCGATACAATACGCATAAACGCGATACGGTCGCGGTGCTTTGGATCCATGTTCGCTTGAATTTTAAATACAAACCCAGAGAAGTTGTCCTCATCCGCTTTGACTTCGCGCTCTTCAGTTTGACGTGGCATAGGCGTTGGCGCCCATTCAGTTAAACCATCTAGCATATGATCCACACCAAAGTTACCTAGTGCAGTGCCAAAAAATACCGGAGTTAGTTCCCCTTTCAGAAATAACTCATGATCAAACTCATGTGATGCTCCTATCACCAACTCTAACTCTTCACGCAACTGCTCAACCAGCTCAGAGCCTATTTCGGTATCAAGCTCAGGGTTATCTAACCCCTTAATAATACGTTTTTCTTGAATCGTATGACCTTGGCCTGTTTGATACAAAATCGTTTCGTCACGATGAATGTGATAAACCCCTTTGAACTCTTTACCACAGCCGATTGGCCAGCTTACTGGCGCACATGCAATATTTAACTCGGTCTCAACTTCGTCCAGTACTTCCATCGGATCGCGAATATCACGGTCAAGCTTGTTCATAAAAGTTACAATTGGTGTGTCACGTAAACGGGTTACTTCCATCAGCTTGCGAGTTCTGTCTTCGACCCCCTTTGCCGCATCGATAACCATCAAACACGAATCTACCGCTGTTAATGTACGATATGTATCTTCAGAAAAATCTTCATGTCCCGGTGTATCGAGTAAGTTTACAAGGGCATTATTGTAAGGGAACTGCATTACAGAGGTTGTAACTGAAATACCACGCTCTTTTTCCATTTCCATCCAATCAGATTTAGCATGCTGGTTTGAACCTCGACCTTTTACAGTACCGGCTTTTTGCAACGCCTTTCCGAATAATAAAACTTTTTCAGTGATGGTGGTTTTACCTGCATCCGGGTGCGAGATAATAGCGAATGTACGTCGCTTTTGGGTTTCAGTAACTAAGTTTGACATGTAAGCTGCTTTTACCTGTGCTTGCCAACACGAAAATGTACTGGCTCAAGTGATAATTTTCTTAATTATACCTGTTTTGTACAGGGCAAAAAAGCAGCCAATAGGAGTTATTCATTAATAAAATGATACTTGCTAAAAATAGAGCTCTAAAGTCAATTGTAAAAAGTCTTCTTTGTTACGCGCATACACAACATTAGTCGGTTCATCAGAGCTAAATAAGTACCCCTCTACTGCAATTCGTAATACATCGCTGAGCCGCTGTGAAGCCTCAAGCTTAAATACAGACGTTCCGCTATCATCCAAATCCAAACTGATACCAGCCAATACTTCCGTGCCAGCCATATCATTAACCGTCAAGCGCCCGCCCAAAAATATATCATTTTGTCCCATCGGTACGCTGACGCCATTTCGGCTATCAAATTGATATTCGACTATCGTCCCAAAATCCATTCGAGTATTTAATATTTGCGAATGACTATACTCGACTCCAGCAACATACGCGTGATGTGTTGCGATAGAGTTTCTCTGTATGGCTTCGAGTTTCAACAACCAACTATCAATCACCCCCTGAAAATCAATACTAAACTGAGTCATTTGTGCATAATGTGGAATCGCTACACCATCGGTTTGTTGCTTAAAGTATGCTTCTCGGTTCGTTCCTGAAAAGTAACTAACTCCCACTTCCCAATCATCATAGTAGTGGCTGTACCTTAGTGCAGTATCTATGTGTCGTGCTGCTTTGCTTGACTCATATGTTGGGTCTGTACTATCTACGTCAAATGGTAGCCCAAGCCGCCCCTCTTCAGACGCAAATTCCATCTGACGAAAATAAGGCAAAACGAATATCCCAACAGTGCCCCACTCTTTCGAAAAAGTGAGATTCAACATTGGCTGACCTAACTTATCTTCTGAATCAACCCCCTCTAACAAGTCTGTTTGATTAATGACATCGACTAAGTGCAATGATTCAGTCACTCCCCAAAAAACTTTACCAATACCCGCTCTAAACTCATATTCATCTGCCAGATACAAGAACATGAACTCTCGTATATCACTATGTGTACGTGTGCTATCTAGCGAGTCAACACGCAAAAATGGCGCAACAAGCAAACTGGTATTAGAAAAAATATCATCGAAGTAAAACTCAGGTTCCAACTTAAGCGACGTTTGATGTACCTGATTATCTTTGTTGCCATGTGATGAGAATTGACGATGTTCAAGATCGACTTGCCCACTTAACTCAAACGCTTGTGCAAAATGCACACTCCAGCCTAAAAATAAGACAAAATAATATTTCAATATAGAAATCCTTTTTAATCATTCGAAATATAAAGCCCGAGTCAGCTACGGGCTTTCACTGCTTCACAACGCACTGCGTCACTGTTGATTATTAACGTACTCGCTTAAGTACATTTTTATTAAAATCTTTATCATTTAAAACAATGTTAAAATTGAATGGTTGATAAGATAATTCGGTTTCCCGTGCATTTTGTATGTTTTTCATCCGTAACTGATGTGCTCGCCACACACCATTGTCATATTTTTTATAACCACTTAACGCTAAGTTTTTTAACAGGCCGCCGCGTTTATCAAAAAACTCCACTTTCAGCGGTTGATAATGCGTCGTATCTAACCAAGTCTTTAGTTTGCTATACCCCGAACTTTTCGCTTTTGGTATGGACTCCACAACGTAGACTTGTTTACCTTCAAGCTCTGCTATCACCGCGCTCCCGTATGTATACTTTTCTACTTCAAAAGAACTCATATCTTCATATGAAAACTCACTTCCCATAAACGAACTGGACTTGTTATTTGAAGATATGCGCTTTACACGCTTCAAGCTTGGCAAGTAAAGCCATTGGTTATCCAATTTACCGACATGTGAATGATTTAAAAAGGCCACACCACTTACATCACGAGGTGTATCAAACACACTTAAGCTTTTATCACCATCACCAATCACTTCTAGCGCTTTAGCACGCAATGATCGTGTTGACTGTTGACCGTTAGACATGGTCAAAACCATATTTAAGGCAACCTCACTAGAACGCCAACCTGAATTATGCTGCTTACGTTTCCCCATTAACTCCTCAGCATTTAATTGCTCAGATGATGCATAGGTATTGTGTGCCAACAGTAATGTCATCGATACCACTAACAATTGACTCAGTATTGATACTTTATTTTTCATAAAAATTCCTTCTCTATAGCTCACTGTTGATTATGTTGATAAGCGCAGTTTCTTCACTATGAACAAAAAAATGATCACCCCTCATTAACTCTTTACGCACCTTGCCATTAAATAACGCCTGCCATGCAAACACATTGTCCGGTTCAACGACCTCATCATCCTCGCCGGCTAAAATGACAATGTCGGTATTGAGTTTGCCCTGCTCAACAAATTTATAGTTTTCGCTCAGTGCAAAATCAGAGCGTAATATAGGGGTATAAACTTCTAACAATTCGGGATTATTAAAAACCAACTCCGGGGTGCCTTTGTAATCTTTGAGTACTTCAATAAACTCATCTTCGGATAATTTATGTAAGGGGTACTCTGTACCAAGTTGCGGTGCTACTTTTGCTGAGATAAACAAATTTTTAGGGGTTAACCCCAGCTCTCTTGATATCTTTTTTGCTAATTCATATGCCACTAAAGCCCCATTACTATGACCATAAAATGAAAATGGTCTGGTGAGCTTCGACTTAATATTGGCATATAACATATCTACCAAATCGGTAATGTTTGCTTGTAATGGGTCGCTAAAACGCCTTCCTCTTCCAGGAAATTCAACACCGAACACTTGGCACCCATCGGGGACTTTATCATCCCAATCAAGGTACATCTGACCACTACCACCAGCATAAGGAAAACAAAACAAATTTTGTTTTACGGGTTTTGATTGCTTTCGCTGCAAAAACCAAATATCTTCATTATTCATCATATTCACTCACAACTTCTTTAAATAAATCGCTTTTGTCATGAAAATTCCGTGGACAGGCTCAACAACAAAACCCAGTTTTTCACATACGGTTATCGTCGATGCAAAGTGTGAAAAACTGATACCAAAAAATGCCGGTTCACCAATTAATACCCCCCCACCTGACTTTAATAGCGCATAAAGTTCGGATAGAAAACCTTCAATATCAGGCACTTCATGCAACATATAAAATGCCAGTATGAAATCAAACTCCCCTGAAATACCCAATGAGTCTTCGCTGCACAATATGCATTCAATGTTACTTCTCGGCTCATTACTTAATTGTACTTTTTGCTGCACAATATCCAGCATGCCTTGCTGCATATCGACGGCAACCACCCTACCTGAATTGCCAACTCTCGTTGCCAGCGGCAATGTGAAATAACCTGGGCCACACCCTATATCCATAACTTGCATGCCCGCATACACATATGGCTGTATCACTTTTTCAGGATTTTGTAAGATTCTGCGGTACCAAGTGTCCAAAGACCCTGCTTTTTCTACTGGACAAGGCTGTGCTTTGCCTGTGCTTTTTACTGTCATGTGCTTTTCCTTCATGTCATAACATGGCTCGTGTTTTAAGGTGTTAACAATTAAACATCCGGCTAGCGATGCTTCTCAGCAATATATTCACCGTGCCTTCATAGATTTTGCCAACTTTTGCATCTCGAAATAACTTTTCCACGTCATAGTCCAGTGCTACACCATTGCCACCCAATGTCTCTAAGGCCGCAGACGTTGCTCTATCTGCAAGTTGCGAGGCAACCAGCTTCGCTTTATTTGCCTCATCTAATAATTGCGTACTTGAATGACCAAGCTCCGCTTTTTTAGCCAATTGATATATAAAAGGTTTCAGTACGCTCACTTCGGCACACACCTGAGCCAATGGGAAACTAACACCTTGAAATTCTGAAGTTTTATGCTTAAACGCTACACGTTCATTGGCGTATTCCACAGCCAAAGACAATGCCCCCTCTGAAATACCCAGCATTTGTGCTGCAATGCCAATTCGTCCCATGCACAAGCCATAATTGGCAATATCAATTCCTTGATTTTGCGCGCCAACGAGTGCTGATTCAGGTACGAACACCTGATCCATCGTAACGCGACACGTTGAACTCGCTCTCACACTCATTTTCGGTATATTTTGAGATATGCTGATACCCGGTAAGGCCGTATCCACTAAGAAAGCGCTCGGCACTTTGCGACCACACTCTAATTCGGTATTGGCGATAAGCAGCATCACCTGTGCTTCACCAGCGTTTGTGATCCAGGTTTTAACACCATTTATTTCATAACCTGCATCGATTCTCTTGGCGCTTGTCTCCATCAAAGATAAATCACTGCCAGCCTGAGGCTCCGTCACGGCAAATGCACCGACAGCACCTGTAGCCACTTTTGGCAGCCATTGTGATTTTTGACTATCACTACCAAATTGCTGCAATATTTTATTAAATAAAATATTGTGTACATGCAAAAAAACGGCGACACCTGGGTCTACTTTTGACACTTCCTGAATCATTAATACAGCACCAGAAAAAGGCAAAGCATCATCAAATAGTGCTTTATCACTACGCTGAAAGTAATCTCTGTTAATCTCAATGCCCATCAAGCCTGCATCAATTAACGACTGCTTTATTTCTTCGTCTAAATACTGCTGTTGATCACGCAAGGCGATGTTTTGTTTGACTGCCTGCTGACAAAATTGCTTCAGCACATCACTGGCTGATTTAAGACTAAATCCATTCTTACTCATGATTACTCCTTTAACGCTCCCACTTAATAATCAAGCGGGAGCCCTTCTATTATTATGCTGGCTTGTGAAATAACTGGAATTGACTAAACCCTTCAATAACTCGCATCAATGCGGCATCATCAATTTGCGCATCTTCAACAGGTCTATCCGATATAAACGATTGCGTTAAGCTACTATCAAAAACTCTCCCCTGACTCTTTTGTGGTAAGTCATCTTCAAAGTAATCCAATAATGGCAACAAGGCATTATCACTGGTTGAGGCAATGGCTTTCAATTTCGCAACCCATTGCAGGTAACCACACATCTCTACTGGGTACCCTAAAGTACGCGCCGTTTCCAAAATACGGCTGCATAACGTCGGCGTATCATTCACTAAATGAAATGTCTTCCCATTTGTATCTGAAGCCAGCATAAGCTCAACGAGCCCCTTAACCACGTAATCCAACGATGTTAAATTAAACTGGAATTGACTCTGAGGCGCTGCGCCTAATTGAATACAACCCGTAACTAGCTTAGCTAAAGCATCATTGATATTTGGCGAGTTATAACCTTTTCCAGCGCATATTAATCCAGGGCGGACCACAAAATATGGCATGCCACGCTTGCCCGCTGCTGCAACCAACTTTTCGCTGATCCACTTAGACCGTGAATACCCAGAATAGCTCGTGGACTTCTCATCTACTGCATCTGTTTCTCGAATAGGCTGTCCATCAGATCGCGCATCAAACAAACGCAAGGTCGATACATTCACAAAGGCAATGTCTTGCTCCTGTGCCAATTTAAGGATCTCTTGCGTGCCATTAACATTGGTATTTTTTAGTTGCGCATAGGTCAATACATAATTAACAGCGGCTCCATTATGAAGGACCACATCCACATCATTCAGTAATTGGGCATACTGTGTCGTATTGAGACCTAGCTTAGGTTTGCCCAAATCTCCTATTATGATCGTGACTCGATCTGAGAAACCCGCCTCCCATATACCGAATTCAGTCATGCTAGTACGAAGCCTTGCTAGTCCTGCTTGTTGCGATGGAGCACGCACGAAACATGTCAATTTAACCCATGGAAGCGCGAGTAATTCTGCCACTAAATGCGCCCCCAAATACCCTGTAACACCGGTGATAAACACCCTATTTTTTTCTGGTGACAAAAATGCTGGAGTCATATTGCCGACTCCATAAGCTGATTACTTTCTCGTAATATACGCTGTAGATCATTGAGCGGTGTATCGAACGCGAAAGCAGGATCTTGAGCAACACGTAAAATTAATTGCTCTGTTTGCTGCATAATTGACGTCAATGCATTGCCTGAACGGCTATAATCGCAAAACCAATGCAATTCTAACATTCCGTCATTTTCAACAATCAAAAGCTCTAGTGCCTGATTCGGCACATGTGCGACACCATCTTGCATCGCACCAAACCACTTCATCGGTGGAATACTGCCCTCTTCAACAAACTCGTTGTATCGAGAGATAGTACTGGTAAATACAATGCCAGGTTTTTTCTGTTTACCAGATAATGCTTGCTCGCTTACTACATCATAAAAACCATTATCTAAATCAGTCCAAGTTTGACTTTCGATGGCTCGACAATACGCTTGTAGATTTTGCTGGCGACTTAAATCGACTGAACTCAAAATGCCTGAACTGTATTGGCCAAGAATGTCATTCACCTTGGTATCAAAAGAGATTCTATTAAATAACCTCATTTCAAGAGAGAACCTGCGTATCTTTGAAAGTTCCGCCAGCACCAATGTAAATAAACTATAGACAACCATTGAACCTGTTAGCTTTTGCTCACTGGCATAGCGTTTTAACTTTGTCCATAACGACTTAGGCAGTAAATCGACCCGATAGTCAAAGCGTTGATCATCAAATATATCCAACTTTTGCGAATTTTCAGCTATATCATCGACCGTCAATATACGCGGCAATTCATCCAACTTACTCAACCAATAATCTTTAGAGGTACTCCACTGACGACTACTCTCTTGAAATACTCGCTCAGTGTGAGAATAGTCTCTGAATGTCAAAGCACCAAAATCAGTGAGAACTTTACGCCCTTCATAAAGCTGTCGCCATTGCAGAGCTAAAAACTCTACACTCACCAGATCTAAGAGTGTTAAATCTGCCCCTAAAAAGATCCTCAGTTCTTCGTTCGGTAATTGACAGACTGTAATTTTAAAAGACTCACTCTCTTTGATTGTTCTCGGGCGGCGAAATGTCTCCCTGAGGGCAGCCAGTTGTGCGCTTGCATCATGTGTACTGACTGTTCGTAAATCTATCACTTGGGCTTGCCAGTCAGTAATTTTGTCTTGCTTGAGACATATTTCACTTTCATCACCAACAAATCTCGACTGTAAAATAGCATGATGGTTAACCAGTACTTGAATCGTTTGCGTAAACAAGCTTACATCCAAGCCATCGCGGTGTGTTTCCATATAAAACCATGCACAAAACCCATGCTCTGTGGCCGCAGCTAACTGTGCTTGCTGAAAGACCCGAGGTTGATATGGTACATACTGTTCATTTGGCGTCTGAACCAAGGTTTGTACTGACTGTTGATCATCAAGTTCAACCGCCCTACCTTTCATACGCTTGCGTAAAATCGCTTGTTTTGCTGGAGACAAACGACTGAGCATTTTTTCTAAATCAGACATGTTGCCTCCTTAAAAGTCTTCCAGAAGTTCAATTTCGTCATCTGACATTGCTTCTAACTGTGCAATAAGTGATTGCTCAATCAGTGCTGCAATTTGTGCGACGGTCGTTGCTTCAAACAGTTCTGAAAGCGGCAAATCTACGCTGAATACTTCATTTAATTTATATAAAAGGTTGCTCGCCACCAATGAATTCCCACCAAGCCTGAAGAAATCATCATGTACACCGATTTTGTCAACTTTGAGGAGGTGCTGCCAAATTTCTACCACTCGAATTTCAACATCTGTCGAAGCCGCAACGTACACAGTGTCAGTTTCTAAGCTATCAAATTTGGGTAAGTTCTTTCTATCTACCTTGCCGTTTGCAGTTAAAGGTAGGCTATCGAGCAACTGGACGTTCTCTGGGATCATGTAATCTGGTAGCTTAGCGCGTAATTGATCTTTAATTGATTCGATAAACTCAATCGTATTTTCAACCACATCATGTGCAACTAAATAGGCAACCAATTGACGATTCTGATTAGACTCGCCCGCTGTCACGACAATACTATGCTTAAGTGATCCTATTTGTGATAGCACACTTTCAATTTCTCCTAACTCAACACGGAAACCGCGAATTTTAACCTGTGTATCATTACGACCCATGAACTCAATCCAGCCTTCTGGCCTTAAACGCCCCAAATCACCTGTTCGGTACAAACGCTCACCTGTTTTTGGGTGTATTATAAATGCAGCATCTGTGCGCTCTTTATCATTCCAATAGCCCTTAGCGACCCCGATCCCACCAATATAAAGGTTGCCCGTAACCCAAAGAGGGCATACTTCCAAGTCATCACTAAGAACATAAAACATTTGATTTTTCAGAGGCTTACCATAAGGTATACTGCTCCAACTCGAATGTACCTGCTTAATTGGATGATAAATAGACCAAATTGATGCCTCGGTTGCGCCGCCGAGACTGATAACGTCCATATCAAAATTAACAAGTTGCAGCTTATCTGGCAGGGTCAATGGGATCCAGTCACCGCTTAACAAAGATAGGCGTAATGAATCAGGGATCGTTTCCGCTTGCTCTTCTGCATAATCTACAAACATCTCTAATAATGCAGGCACTGAGTTCCACACCGTGATCTGATGTTGCTCCGCCAAACTCAACCAATGCTTAGGATCTGGTAACTGACTTTGCGGCATAACCAACGTCGCTCCGACTGCTAAACAGCCAAATATATCATACACAGACAGGTCGAAACTCAGTGCTGATATCGCAAAAATAACATCATCGTGGGTAATATTAAATCTGTCGTTCATATCAACAATGGTATTCAATGCGCCAAGGTGATCTATCGTCACCCCTTTTGGCTTACCCGTTGATCCCGAGGTATATATCACATATGCCACATCTTCTTGCGTCTGCCTTTGCGGTGCTGCAACCGTTGATTGTTGCGTAACGGCATCACAGTCAAAACTAATACATTGCACCTGCTCCGGCCAGGTAATTTCTGCCATAAGTGCTCGAGTCGTCACAACATGTTTCACTTGACCACTGGCTAAAATCTCATGTAAACGATCTGTGGGTTGATCCTGCTCTACTGGTAAATACGCCGCACCTGACTTTAAGATCCCAATAGCAGCGGCGACTTGTTCCCAACCTTTTGGTGCAACAATCGCAACTAACTCATTTACTTCAACCTGATCATATAGATAATTCCCCAGCTGCGAAGATATGTCATCAAGCTGTCCGTACGTTAGGTCGCCTCTACTTGAAAATACTGCGACTTTATCTGCATACGCTTTTGCAGTTTTACTTATCGCACTATGAAGTAACCCCGTAGGTTGTACTTCCTTCGTTTCGTTATATTTTTCCCATAATGCGCTTTGATAATCAGGGAGTAAATAATCAGCACTGCTTCTTTGCCACGCGGAATCATCGTAAATTAAGCGCTGTATGAGACTCTCATATGTCGCAACAAAGTCTTCCATCAAGCCATCTGGAAATAGTCCAGCCACCACATCAATATGCAGTGCTAATTCGCTGTCTTCTTCCCATAAATGGTGCTCCATCCAAACTTGAGGTGTTTGAGATACTTCGTAAACCCATTTTCCCGGAGCCAACGTTGGCATATCAGTCTCGCCTTCGTGGTGTGCCAAGGTGCTGGTAAAGACCACTGGCATTATCGCTTCACCAACCGAGCTTTCCGTCATTTGAGTCAACTCACGCATGAGCCGAACACCTGTAATACTGCGATGCTCAAGGTGTTGCCACATCAAAGATTGAACTTCGACAGCGCGACTTTGTAACGAACGCTCGCCTTTATTGTCTACTTTCACTAATTGAAATGAATTAAACTCACCAACCATCAACTGATTCACGTCAGGGTGTAAAGGTAAGCGATTAAAAACTGTCATGTTTAAGGTATGTTGTGATACTGAGTTCCACAAAGAGATAACCTCAGAAAACGCGCTGGCAAAAAAACCAGATGGTGTTAACTTCTTCTGCTGTATTACCGCTTTTAAGTCAGTCCATTGTTGTTCATCAAGTACGATTGAGTAGTGCTCTGCGGTGACTTCTGTTATCTCTTCTGGAGTCGCAATCATAGGGAGCATCGGTGGCGGTGGCAGATCCACAAGTTGCTCTTGCCAATAGGCGAGATCTCGTTCAAATAATGGTGAAGACTCTAATTCCTCTAACGCTAAGACATAGTCACGATATGATAGGGTTTTTGGACTTGGTCGATAATTGTCAGGATCATCATATATACGCGCCCACTCATCTATAATTACCCTAAAGCTCCACGCATCGCCAACCAATAAGTCAAAATTAAAGTGCAATCTTAAGTTATCATCCCATAGGGTTGCGCACACTTCAAAAATAGGCCACACATCAGAGGGTAAAATCTCATGAGACATTCGCTCTCTAACTGCATCTAACGATACTTGTAATTCTTGCTCTGATTTACCTCGCATGTCGTATCGCTTAAAGCGGTAATAATCAACACTTTCTAGCACTTGCTGTTGTAAGTTAGGTAACACTAACATGCGCATTTGCTCATGCTCATCAATAATTTGATTGAATGCTTTTTCTAATAGGTCGAGATCTTTTCCAGCACAGTCAAATTCAGCATAGCCATGTCCTGCAACAGTAATACTGAAAATCCCGCTTCGACCAAACCACTGTGCTTGCTGAATATCAGTCAATGGAAATGGCTTATATCTGTCTTCCGGCTGAGGGTCTATTTGCGGCATTTCCAATTCATTTGTAGCAAGCTGCTGTTGGTTTTTCTTCTCATTTAACAATGCTTCAAATTTTGCTCTTTGTTCTGGTGATAGATTATCAATCCGTGTATCTAAATCATTCATTACGTATATTTCCAATTTTTGTAATTTTTAAGTCAATTCGGCCAGCAACTACATGTGCAATACTGGCCATTAGGGTTACTAATTAGCCAACTCTTGCTCTAATTCTTTAAGAATTTCTAACTTAAGTTGTTCTTCATTTTTTTCATGCCACTGACTCACAAGTGCCGCCACGAGCTTAATATTTCCACCCGCGAGAAAATCAGACAGAGTGACCTTGCATTTGTGAGATTTGTTAATTTCACCAATGACTTCCGTTGCAAGTAATGAAGTCCCGCCCAATTCAATAAAATTATCAAATGAGCCAATAGGGCTAATACCGAAGAACTTTTGCCAAATATCCGTTATTGATTCTTCAGTTGCTGTAGCCGGTGCTGTGTATGGCGTCATTAAATTCGGTCGATTCCCCAGCGTATTTGCATCGCTTTCTTGCTCATCAACTCCACTAATAAACGTCATATTTTCAAAATCAGCCCCTTCCTTTGAATTGGTTTTAGGTTCGATCCAGTATGTCTTTCTATCAAAAGCATAAGTGGGCAATGGTAATGGCATTAGCTGCTGTGTGGTCGTTCCCATTGCTTGCCAATCTAGCGGGTAACCAAATAGCCACACTTTACTTAATGCATCACGTAATATGTCATAGTCTGATTCTTTTTGACGCACACTGCGTGCAACAGATACAATAGCGAGATTTTTCTCTGCATGGTTCTCTCTCAGTAACTCGCCTACAACTTGATTTGGACCTAAATCAACAAATACAGCATTGCCAAACTTCTCAACGAGTGTTGCACTGGCTTTTGCATATTCCACTGTATTACGCATATGTTCGGCCCAATACTTTGCCGCGGTAACCTCAGAGGCAGACACCCAATCACCACTAATTGAAGAAACCCAATCTAACTGCGGCGTGTGTAATTTACAGCTATCGACAACTTGATAAAATTCATCATATATTTCATCGACTAAATAACTGTGCAAACCGGCGTCAATGTGTAACCACTTCACTTCGCAGTTCAGTTGTGTTTCAAGCAAGTCTTTCACACTATTTAACTGCCCTTTTTCACCGGAAAGTACCGTATTTCTCTTGCTGTTTTTAGCGCCAACAGAAATATGATTACCGCGAATTAAAGGCGCTACTTCGTCATAACTGTGGGGCACAACAAGCATACCGCCGACTTTAAGCTTCATCATTAATTCAGCACGCTTGGCGACTAATAAAGTGACAGTGTCAAAATCCATGACACCCGCTAAGTGCGCAATGATATATTCCCCATGACTGTGCCCTAACAGCCCTTTTGGATGAATTCCCCAGGACTTAAATAATTGTGCAAACCCATATTGGAAAGTGAACGTAACTGGAAACATCAAATTTGGTTTTTGTAAATCAACCATCAATGCATCAACTTGCTCATCAGGTGCATCTAAATACTGTCGAATTGGATGATTCAATAACGCATCAAATCTATCTAAACAGACATCGATTGCTTGGCGAAACACCTGATTATTACGATATAAATCCCGCCCCATATTGACGTATTGTGCACCCGCCCCAGGAAACAAGAAGACGATATCTTCCCTTGAGGCACTCGACATCGTCATCTGTTTCTGCGGCTGATTAGTCATAACATCGAGCGCTTGTGCAACATCTTTGGCGATAATCGCTCTGCGAAATGTAAAATCCTGTCGACGCTCTTGTAATGTTGCAACCACATGCTGCAAACTCACTTCGGGATTACACGCTAACCAATGCGCCAAATTTTCTGTCATGTTCTCTAATGATTTACTACTTTTTGCTGAGAGGGTGATGATTTCTCGATGTATATCCGTACTCTCAGCAGGAAATACTTTATCGCAATTAGCTTCTTCTAGAATAATATGGGTATTTGTTCCCCCCATACCAAAAGAACTTACCCCAGCTCTTCTTGGCCCCTCTGAATGCCACGCTTCCAATTTTGTATTAAAAGAAAAACGGGTTGGGTCAATATCAATATGTGGATTTATTGAAGTAAAATTCGCAACTGGAGGGATTTTTTTATGTTGGAACATGAGCACTGACTTGATTAATCCCACAATACCCGCAGCGGTTTCTAAATGCCCGATGTTGGCCTTCAAAGCACCAATACGACATGGCAACTTTCCTTGACCATATACTTCTTCAATTGCTTGAAACTCAATGGGGTCACCTAAATTAGTACCCGTACCATGGGCTTCAATATAGCTAATCGTTTTCGGATCAACTTCAGCGACAGCCAATGCTCTTTTTATCGCAGCAACTTGTCCCTCTGAACTTGGTGCCGTAAACCCAACCTTTCTGTTACCATCATTATTGAATGAAGAACCTCGTACTACAGCTAAAATATCGTCGTTATCGGCAACGGCTTGCTCGTAAGATTTAAGTAAAACAACCCCCATACCACTACCGAAAATAGTGCCTGTTCCCTCTTTATCAAATGCCAAACATTTCCCATCTTTTGAAAAGGGCATCCCCTCTTGATAGAAGTAACCGGCTTCTTGCGGCACCTTAATTGACACGCCACCAGCCAATGCCATGTCACATTCACCTAGCAAGATATTTTGGCATGCCATATGAACTGCGACTAAAGAGGTAGAACATGCGGTCTGTAATGTTACCGCGGGACCATGCAGGTTAAGTTTATAAGCAACCCGAGTTGCCAGGTAATCCTTATCATTCCCTAATAAACTTTGAAAACCGCTATTAGAAGATACATATTCTGGCTCACACGCCAAATTTCGCATCCAGTACGAATTCATACTTGCGCCAGCAAACACCCCAACAGAACGATTACTTCGCTCGGTTGCATACCCTGCACTTTCTAATGCCTCCCAACATCCTTCAAGAAAAACCCGCTGCTGTGGATCGAGCACACATGCTTCCCTTGCTGGAATATCAAAAAAAGCGGCATCAAACTTATCGGTATCAGGAATGCCTGTTCCCACTTTAATGTAATTCTCTTGCGACAGAAATTTCTCATGAATACCCTGCGCTTTAATATCCTCATCAGATAAAGCCTGAAATGCCGTATTCCCTTCACATAAATTTGACCAAAACTCCGATAACTCAGATGAGCCCGGTACCCGAGCCGACAGTCCTATAATTGCAATTGCATTTTCTAATTCCATGATGAATCCTTGCTACGTGCTTTTTTTAATTTGTTACGTCGAATTGAAAGACGCTTCACTTCTGTGGCGTCTATATCACTGTTGTTTGAGGCTGCTTTAGCACTGACATGCTCAATCAAACCCGATATTGTAGGGTGTTGAAACATAGCGATTAATTTAAAGTCTAAATCCACGCGGCTCTTAAAAGCATGGAATACTTTTACCAACAAAGCTGAGTTTGCTCCCATATCAAAAAATCGCTCAGTCGTACTGATATGTTCAATATTTAATATTTGCTTAAATACTTCTGCTAATTCAGACTCTAAATGATTTTTAGGCAAGCTTATTTCATCACGACTTGTTGTCTTGATTTCTAACTCGAGTAAAGATTGCCTATTGATTTTTCCATTCGGTGTAAGAGGAAGCTTAGGAATAATGCCAATCTCTTCAGGTACCATGTATTTGGGTAATTGTGTCGCTAGGTGAGCCTTAATTTTGTCAATTAATTCATCACTGCTTCTTACTTGTGACGGCTCATCATGTATGGGGGGAGTTAATCCCAATAATAAAGAAGAAAGAAACACTTGGTCATGCGTTAAATTAAGTGTTGCCTCTAATTTATCTTGATGCTTAAATCCTCCAATTTGGCAAATCCCAATGTTTTGTTTTGCGCCTTCACTTCGCAACAGTTGCGCCATCATGCCCACTTCAATGTAAGCCATTGACGTTGCAAAATCACCGTATAGAGGCACTATTGTGGGTTCATATAATACAAAATACATGCTAATAGCCGCATTCTCATATGTCATGTTATTGTGGCTAAAGTGTATTTTATCAGGTACTTGAGTGTCATTTATAAACTCAAGCGCATGCTCAATAGGATAATAGCGATACAAACCCGCTTCTAAGTTCTCAACCCTATTCGCTTTCACATGCATATACACTTGAACTGGGAACAATCCCCCAGCTGAGCCATAACCACACTTCAATTCTCCCTCTTTAAAACGCGCACGTAGTAAAGCAAGCATACTGCTTAGCTCTTGCTCTGTGATCGGACGAGGTAAAAAGTCTCGATAACTACACAAGCTTTCAACAGCATTATGTGTTTGGTCTAACAATGGCTTTAATAAGGTATCTTGACGGGGGTTTAGTGCGCTATATTCTAACTTTTTACTCAATCGTTCACTGACATCTGAAATGGCCATTTTGGACTGTGCGAAGTCAGCTTCCTCATTATCAAAATGATTAGAGTTACTGTCTTCAACAACATCACCATGTGTAACGACATCGCTCGCGACCCATAAACGTAATTTAGGTCCATGTTCAGTTTTCGTCACCAGCGCAACGGCTCTATCAACCTCAGGTAACATAGATACAACCGCCTCAATTTCTGGCAATTCAATCCGTAACCCCCTAATTTTAACTTGATGATCATTTCGCCCAACAAACTCAATCTGACCACTTGGCAAATAGCGGCCTAAATCTCCACTTTTAAAATAGCGAGTGTCGTCATGACCTAATGTGACATATTTCTCATCGGTTATTTCTGGTTGGTTGATATACCCTGGCGTAACGCCTGCGCCTGAAATGTACATTTCACCCGCAACCCAAGTGGGGCAAGCATTACCATAACAGTCCAAAATTTTATATTGACTATTTGCCAGTGGCTTACCATATGGAATTGACTCCTGAAACGTTTCTTGTTTATCTACAACATTGTAAATATCCCAAATAGTTGTCTCTGTAGGACCACCTGAAGCGACAAAGGTCGCGTCTGGCCAATATTTAGCGACTCTTTGTGGATGATTAACGGGGATCCAATCGCCGGCCAATATGAAAAAGCGGAGTAATTTACTGACAGAACTCATTGCTTGAGCGTCTAAATAATCTAAAAAAATAGCCAAATAAGCAGGAACAGAATTCCACAAAGAGATAGGGTGCGCATTACACAACGCCAACCAGTGTTCTGGGTCTAGCCGCAACTCCTGAGCTGGTATAATAAGCTGACCACCCGCACTTAGCATGCCAAAAATATCATAAACCGATAAATCATGATGCAGTGCAGTTAATGCAATAATTTTATCTTGTTGAGAGACATTAAAGCGCAAATTGATGTCCAACATCCGGTTAACTACTTGGCGGTGCTGAACCATCACTCCCTTGGGTTTGCCTGTTGAACCAGAGGTATAAATGATATGAGATAGTGATTCTGATGATGGTTTGCGCTGACGCAATAACGCCAAATCATGCTGGTCGACTGCGATGTCTGTATATGTATCAACAACAATCGTTAACCCACCATTTATTAAATCTGTAGCGCGTTGCCGTAAATGTGACTGACATAAAATCACATCACAGTCACTATTTTTTAATTGATACTTTATACGACTATCTGGTTGCTCTGCATCGATTGGTAAATACGCACAGCCATTGTGGTGAATACTGAGTACGGCAACAATTTGTTCCCACCCCTTCTCCATCAATATTGCAACCACTGCGTTAGGTTGAACATCAGCGGCTGTTAATTTAATGGCATAAAATTGCCCCGCATCATTTAACTGCCGATAGCTTAAATCACCATTTTGAGCGCTAACCGCGCAATTATCAGGGGTATTCATCACACTTGTCTGAACTAAATCAAGTAAGGTCTTCGCGCCACCAAAGTCTATTGCTGTATCATTCACGCTTTGCAACATATCGATTTGCTGTTCGGGTAAAATGTTTAGTGCCGTTTGCTGCCATACACCGGCCTGTGTAATAAGCTGCATAACCATTTTTTCATAAACTTCAAACATATCCTCCACCATTGTGGCAGGGAAAAGTTCGTCAATAATATCCCAGCTAAAACGCATTTCGCCTGTTTCTAATTGCGTTATCTGATGATCAAAAGACACCTGTGGCGTTTGTGTGAGTGTGAACCGCTCGGTACCAAAAGATGAAAGCCAATTAGAAGGGAGCCCTTGTCCACCAAGGTCCAACATACTTGTAAAAACAATGGGCATTTGTACATTGCCTTGATTACCAGTATGTTTACCAAGTTCACTCAATACTGTAACGCCACTAACGTGGCGATACTTCATCGACTCCCACAACTTGTTCTGCATTCTCAATGCTTTATCGGCTAGTGTTTCCGTTGCAGTGTGGCACACCGGCAATAACAGCATTGAAGTAAAGTCACCAATCAATTTATTGACATCAGCATGCATAGGTAAACGGTTGAACACCGTGACATTTAATGTAAAGTCTTGTGCGCTATTCCACTGCTTCAACACTTCTGAAAAAGCCATCATTACAAAAACGGTCGGTGTTATTTTCAATTCAACAGCGCGCTGTTTTAACAAACTGCCGAGTTTATTGGATATATCAAACTGATGACGAACGAATTTAGTTGAAGCCGGTTTACTCTTCAGTTGTGGAAGCTCTGGTGCTGGTGGTAACCCTTTAACTTCATTGCGCCAGTACGTCAGACCTTCATTGTAAAGTGCGCTGCCATGAATGCTAAATTCCGCTAGCGCATAGTCTCGATATGAAATGGAAATTGGTGATGGATCATAGCTTGCATCGTTATAAAACCTAAAAAGGTCGTCAAACAAAATCATCAAACTGCCACCATCGACATGCAATAAATCTACGCTTGCAAACAGGATATCAACGCGTTCATTTAACCTAACAATACTAAACCCAAAACTAGGGCACTGATCCGGTTTACGTTGAGAGTGCGAAATGGTCGCCCGATACGCTTCCAACCAAGTGTTTTGTTGCTGCTCACTCAAATCTGATAAATCGGTAAAGTTGACTTGATATGGTGGCAGTGAACGTAAAATTTGTTGATTTCCATCAGTATCAACGACCGCCCTCAACATGTCATGACGCATCACCGTTTTATCGATTGCAGACTCAAATGCGGCAATATCAAACGACGCACAGCTCACTTCTGAATAATAATGTATAGAGACGTCCGCCAGTTCAACTTCCATTTGGTGACCAACCCAATAAGCCCTTTGGATATCCGTGAGCGGAAAAGGCTCATATCTTGCGGCATCATCAGCGATAATTGTGGGTAACTTTCTTTTACCACTTAAAAACTCAATGAACTGTGACCTATTGTTTTTTAAATCTGCTATTTGCCTTTCATTGAGGGTGTTTTCTTTGGCATACACTTTTATTTTATTGTCTACCAATTGTACTGCCACACCCTGGGCCGTTAATTCCGTGTAAATTTTTTCTGCATTTTCATATAAATGGGGATGAAACTCGTTCATAGTTCCACCTCCACAACTTGGCATTCGTCATTCACATCGATGTCTAACAATGCCCGAAACCTAACCTCAACGGTCGTAATTAAAAATGACAGCGTTGGCGCCTCACTAAAATCACTTAAATCAATACTGATACCGTAACTTTCTTCTATTTTTTCAAGAAGCTGAGAAACCCGAAGTGAATCTAATCCTAATTCAAATAAATTCTGAGATAAGTCTGGCTGTGTTGAGATGTTCGATAATTGAGCTATCCACTTTTGCAGGGTATCACCAACAATATGATGCTTAAATTCAATCGCGGCTTCTTCTATATCAGTAATCGTACTGTGCCTTGTTACTGTTTGATCACTGACATACCTTTGCAGATCTGCATCGAGATAACGATGCCTATAACATAGTTCGTCATTAATAAATTCATATTTCAGCTTAACATGCTGTATTTTTCCGCTGGTTGTTCGATACAAGTTTTGATTACTGACAAATATGACCCCAGAAACATCCACCCCTAAATCATTCAGTACCTTTTTCTTAATACTCGTAATGACCTCTTCGAAGCTTTCTTCAGACCCTTTATTTGCAATAGCGACGACGAGTCGTTCACCATCTGGTGTATCAATACTAAACGCAGAAATTGGTCTAGATCGCAAAGATTCATGAGAAAATTCAACACTGGAACATACATCTGAGGGGTAAATATTGCGACCTCGAATGATAATCACATCTTTTATTCGTCCACATACATATAAATGATCATCATACACAAACCCAAGATCGCCCGTTCTTAAATATGTCTTACCATCGGTGCTCAACACATTGTCGAACGTTTCTGCAGACAATTCAGGTTTATTCCAATACCCAGATCCGTTGCTCTTACTCGCGATCCATACTTCACCCACAAGCCCATTTGCCATTTCATACAACACTGATGGGTCTACAATTTTAATATCAGGGGAGAACTCTGTGTCTAAACGCCCACAACTGGCCAACACTCTCATATCTGTGTTTTGTTCTATTGCTTGACCCTTTTCTAATGCATCCAATGAAAAGCACTTTTTGTGTTTCAAGATGTTAACACCAGAAACATATACCGTAGACTCGGCCAAGCCATAAACAGAGTGCATCGCTGTCTGACGCAATCCATTATTTGAAAATTGTTTATAAAACCGCTCTACCGTATTTTGACGAATAGGCTCTGAGCCATTCACCAAGATTTCAAGAGACGATAAATTAATATCCTCTGATAGGTCTTTGATTCTGTCGCAACACATTCTAAATGCGAAATCAGGCGCGCCACTCACCGTGCCTTTATAACGGCTAATCGCTTCTAGCCATAGTTTTGGACTGCGAACAAAATCATCAGGGGCCATAAAATATAATGGTGTTCCATTATAAATTGAGCATAATGAAATTAATATTAATCCCATATCATGATAAAGAGGTAGCCAAGACACAAAAACACTCTTTTCGTCCAAACCCATGCTTGACCTTTGCAATTCCACATTATTAATAAGGTTATAATGTGAAACCATCACCCCTTTTGGCGACCCTGTTGATCCTGATGTATATTGTAAAAAAGCCAAGTCATCTAGCTTTATTTCAGGAACTGTTTGATAATTTAAATAATCAATATCTACATCTGAAACATTCACTAACTCAACATTTCCAGACTGAACAACGTCATCACCCGCCAATGCATTTTTTGTTTTATCATTAACTAATATTAACTTTGAACCACAGTCATTTATAATCGCCGACAATCGTTCATTTCTTCTTGGATCTTGCGGTGGAAAAGCTGTAACCGCAACCATATTGGCATATAAACAGCCAAGAAATGATGTTAAATAATCTACCCCTTGGTCAAACATTAGAATAACGCGACTTTTTGGCTCAACAGATTCTAATAACCTATTTGCAATACTTACAGACCTTTCTCTCAGCTCTTCAAATGTTAAGCTGTCTAGCTCCTTGCCCTTTTTTAAAAACTGCACAGCCAAACTATTTGGTTTTTTTTCAGCCCAATGATCAACGATCTCACAAAAGGAGTTTAAACATTGGTCTGCTGGTGTTAAAAATAAAAAATTATTATTTTTATATTCTACTATTTCACTCATATCCAATCCTTGATTAAAAACTAAACAAATTATTTTTTAACTTTTAATATTTTCTGCTTCATTCATATTAAAAACTGCAACCTCCTTCTTTCTATGTATTAAGAATAATAATGCCGGTAACAATGTGACGTTTGCTATTAACGCTGTACTTAGTATTGCAGCAGCCATACGGCCAAAGTTTGCATTTGGGACAAAATCAGCGCTCATAAAAGAACCAAATGCGATCGTTAATATAAGCGTTGTGATTGCTATTGCTGGTGTAACTTTTAACAAGCTGTCGCGTATAACAAAGCCTATTTCTTTTCCTGCATTCAATAATCTCTGCGCGTGACTCACAAAATGAATCGTGTCATCAACCGCCACACCTAGACACACACTCAGCACAATGACAGCGCCAATATCTATTGCGTTACCACTAAGATATAAAATGGCCATGCCAAAACAGAGTGGGAATAAGTTCGCAACGAGTGTTATCCATCCCAAATTGATAGATTTAAAAGTAATAACAAGAAGAATACTGATTATTAAAATAGTAATAAGAAGCGTTACAAAAAATGATGTAGCTACGTATCCATTCATACGTTGAAACAGCAGCATTTTTCCGGTCGCATGTACATTTAAGCCCTGAGATTGACCATATTGAACTATTTCATCTGCGAACCGTGTCGCTAATGCTGAGTCGTAATTTGTCCACCTTACACTGATCCTAACTAAGTCATTATTAATACTGATGCGATTCGAGAGATCCAAACCTTGTGGTAAGTTCATTGAATATAAAAAGATTAATTCTGCGGCCGCCTCTCTAGTCTTTGGTAATGTATAATATTCCTGATCATCTCCATGTAATGAGCGATTAGACTGCTTAATAATATCGATAATCGAATAAGTTCTAACAACACCTGGTGTACTATCAATCCATTGTTGAAAAGATTCCACTTGCTTTAAAAAATCAGGTGATTTGATACCGTCAGAGAAACCGCTATTAACAACAATTTCCATACCTTGCGAACCTTTCAGGTTGTCTTCAGCGAAATCATTTGAATCTCTTAACCAAAAACCTTCAGCAAAATACTTAAATGGATTCGCATTAATTTCATTCTGACCTGCGACGTAAATACTACCTACTGATAACCCTAGAAAAACAAAAGTAATTAAATGAGCATTAGCACATACTTTTTTGGTATATTTAAAAACAAATGAGTTCTTATTTTCTTCATTACTTTCTTCGTACTCAGTATGAATTAAGATTAGTTTCTCATTTGATTTTCTATTAGGGACCTTGGATAAAACGGCACCTAAAAAAAAGTAACACATAAACCATCCAATAATGGTGCCTATGCCAACCAATAAACCTAATTCAGAAACCGCCCCTATTTGAGAGCTCATGAAACTAAAGAATGCCACTGAAGTCGTTATAGTTGTTAATAATGTGGGCAAGACATTTTCATTTAGTGCAATTCTTATTGCCAACTTTCCGTCATAGTTCTTCCGTCGATAAAAAAAGTAACTGGTTAATATATGAACTGCATCGGCAACACAGATAGCGATAATAAACTGTGGGATCAAGGCCGTAATATTACTGATTTTAATTCCAGTCCAACCCGCTAACCCCATTGTTGCAACAACACTTAAAACAATCACTGGAATGACAGGGAAAACACCAACTGGATGTTTGAAACGAAAAGCCAGTACAAGAATAATAACGGCTAGAACAATAGGTAAACGTGACTTGATATCTGCTTGGGAACTTTCTTTCATACCTTGCATAATAGCCGTCCGGCCAGTGATATGAATTTCATGGTCACCAACTTGATACTGTTTAACGAGTGCTCTGACTGCATTAACAACTGGGGCTGCGTCCACTGCAGAGGTGATAGTAGGCCTCATATATCCTACAATCATGGTTGTCGTAGCATCTGAGTCGACCAATAGCTCGGGAATTATTTCATCGGAGAGTGCAACTGCTCTACGCTTTTCGAGCAACTTTGTTGTATATGGTCCATTATCAGGAATTAATGCTTCAACAACAATGTCATCTCCAGAGGCATGCACCCAACGATAATTACTCAGAGAATCAACGCGAATCACATCTGGAACCTGCCACATTTCCTCTGTTAGTTTAACGATTAATTCCGATGTTTCTTTATCAAAAATACCTGATGGACTCTTAACCAATAAAACGATGGAATCATCATTGCTAAATTCCCGTTCAAAACCTTCAATTTCAACGCGCAACGGATTGCCTTCAGAGAAAAATGCTCGATATGAAAAATCAGCTTGGATATATCTAACTCCAGAAATCAGCAAAAAACACATCATTAAAGATGAAAAAATAGATTTAATAGGATTGTTTATTATAAAATCAACAAAACTATAATTTTTTGAAGCACTCATAAAACCACCAGTTATTTATTATAAAAATAAAAAGCAAAGCTTTTAATTTCCCTAAAGTAATAGAATAGAACACCTAACAACACCGTAAATATAGATAAAGCTGATATATACGGCTTTTCAACAAACACCATAACCATTGCAAAAAACACAAAAACAATAAATACAAATGAACAAGAACTATATAGAAAGTAACTCAATTTAGACTCGCCACTAAACCTGTTTCCAAAACTAGAGAACACCGCTAAAGCACTAAAAATAAGCAATGGAAAACCACTATATATGAGTATTTCTTCAACAGTTCCACTTAAGCAAATAAGCACAGCCCACGTAGACTGAGCAAACATTGAGTTGATAGGTATACTGTTCTTATTTTCTTTCCCTACAAAATTAGGTACTCGATCATTATATTTAGACATTTTTAAATAAACTCTTGGAGCAACCCAGACCATTGCACTTATAGAGCTCATTATTGAAACACATAAAATCAAGCTAAATATAATTGAGACACCATTTCCCAGTAATGCTCTAAGGGACTTCTCTGCAACAGGTACAATTGGTTCCGCCGATAATAATTCAATAGAAAGCGAGGAAAAGTAAATAAAATTAAGAAAAACGTATAAAAACACAATTATAGCCACACTAAAAACCATAGCTTTCAGCATATTTTCCTTCGGATTTTCTATTTCCTCGCTTATATAATTAATCGCATTCCAACCTGAATAAGCGTACATAATGAAAACCATACCTATTGCCATGTCAAATATAGATACATCATCATTAACAGAACCATTCACGAAGTTATCTATGAAAAGCCCACCATAAGTTGTATACCTGTGACTATTATAATCATCATATATTATGTAAAATCCCATAAAAAATATCGAGACTATAACTAAAACCTTAATGAGCGTGAGGTAAAATTGAACTCGTCCGCTAATTGACACACTTACTGTATGAAAAAGAGTAATAATCGATATTAACATCACAGAAACAACGATTGGATTAATAACAACAAAACCAGCACCGATATCCCCATCATTACTTAAATAGCCAACAACATCTTCACTACCTATATTTAAATAACTAGACAAAGCACCATCTAAGAAATAGCCAAAACTAATAGCAGATGCTGCAATCGCAGCTCCAAACCCAAAAGTAAATGAAGTCCAACCTGATAAAAAGCCGGCTAATGGCCCAAATCTTTTACTTATATATATAAACTCACCACCTGATTCAGGCCACTTCAAATACAACCTGTAATAAGTTAGAACACCACATAAAACGATTCCCCCAGCCACGATCCACATTAATAATATGGTCACAGGGTCGCCAATATCCCGCGCTAGGAATCCAGAGGTAGTGAATATTCCACTACCAACTGAATTACCAACAATAACGGACACAGCAGTTATCAAGCCTATTTTTTTAGCCGACATAAATACAATCCCTTATAGGACTAAATTGACTACTTAGAAAAAACCTCGAAGTTATTGAATGGTAGGAAGTCATAACCAGTTATATATTTATAACCAGCATCTTTAAGCTCTTTTTTTATTTGTTCAGAATGCACACCATGAGGAATAACGAAGAAAGGGGTTCCTTTCTTTGTATCAAGAACAGCAATTCTTCCATTCATATCTATGTGCTTATTAATATTTGAAAAGTATTCAACTCTTTCTGATATATGATGATATGAATTTGACATAAATATTAGATCAACATCATTAGTGGGAATGTTAGGGTTTTTCTCACTCGCCAAGATTGGATATATATTGCTCACGCCTTCTTTTTCCACTCTGGATTTTATTTTATTCACTTCACTTTTTGATAAATCTATTGCATATACTTTTCCATTTTTCCCGACAGCTTCTGCTAGGTAAAAACTAAAGTAACCATCACCAGCTCCTAGATCGACAACAACATCCCCTTTCTTAATATCAAGTTTCTTTATCACCTCATCCGTATGATTCCAACCTTTTCGGTTAAATACATTAGAGTAATCTATTTTGCTAATTGCTGAAGAACACCCGACTAGAAATAGGAAAACGAATGAAAACAGTAAAACAAAAACTATTTTCGCAACTAATGAAACTCTCATACTCATAATAAACTCCCACTTAACGATTAATGATCCCATTTACAAAAGCAACGCTAGAACACGACTTATAAAAAGGTACAATTTCGAACTGGAAGCAATATGAATAAAATTAATATTTATGTATATTTTTTTGTGATGAAACGACTTCAATTGTGATTTATTGATAAAACCAACTCCCCCCAACACAAAAATTGATGTAGTAAATACAGCAACACTTGCAACAATATCAAGCAGGGATGTAATCGACTCACCAAGAAGGCCACTCAAGCGGTTGAAATAAAAGGTTAAAGTTAAAGTTGAATCAAAAAAGCAAAATAACCATTGATTTTTATAAAATAAATAGCAACAAATATAAATACAATCTGTGCCATATACACCACTCACCATCTAGCCAATTATTTTTATTTATGTGGCAAGAAACCCTTAATAACTGCTTCAAAGAATAGATATAGAACAAGCCGATTTATAATCCAAAGAACCAAAGTGAATAATGTATACAAATTTAAAGTGTAATGTCATTAATTCTATAAAGAATCACTATTAACATCTAAAAACCAGCTAACCTTATTGCAAGTATCAAAACAGTTTTAACTTTGCTAAATAAAACCTCATATAATAATTAGCGGGAAATAATTTTAAAAAAATCAACAATATCAACAAAAACAGTTACTTGTTATTAAAAGTAATAATTAAAATACAAAACACCAACCTCACTTACCTTTTATTGACACCCAACCGTGGTAGATATATTATTTTTGCACATTGTAGTTCCAATGAAAGTGCTCCTGGATATGGATATTATGAATCAAATACCGTTATTGACTTACATCAAAAAAAACCCAGTTTTATTTAAATTTCTTAATGATAGATTCTTGTACTACCTATTTTGTTTCCTGTTCAGCTCATTTTTCCTTTATGTAGTACATAGCAATGATTTCTCCTACATGAAGAAAGTAGAATATGCCATTCACTCAGCTTTGCTCATGCTCAAAGTTGTACTGAGCTGTATGGTTATAGAGCTCTATTTTAGATTTAAAATGACATCTTCATCATTTATTAAACATTACAAAATTTGGCAAATCAGTGTTTTTTTTGCCATTTCTTTTGCATGCGTTGACCTTATTTGCCAATTCATCTTTGAACTAAGCCCTTTATTATTCGAAATTGAGAGAAAGCATGCCCTACAAGGCAGATATGTCGCTAATTTTGCGAACAGCGCACTGCTCGCATTTTTTGTTTCGCTACTCTCTATAAATTCTGTAAAGTTATTTAATAAAAGAACTCAAGCGGAAAAATCATCGGTAAAGAATCCATCTAAAACTTACATACGAATTAAAAATAATGGCATAGATGAAAAAGTTGAACTGTCGTGTATTGAATACATTAAAGTAGAAGAGAACTACTGTTACTTATGGACTTATATTGCAGGAGAAAAAGTAAGGTACACCATACGAAAAACACTCGCTAAAGTCATAGATGAATTAGCGAGCGAGCATTTTATTCAAATACATCGATCCTATGTCGTTAATACGCAATTTATCTCTAAAGTTGAAAAATCATCAGGAAAATTGAAAGTGTATGTAAGCAGTAATGAGCAACTCCCCGTCAGCCCTAGGCACATGTATAAGCTAAATGATTGCTACCCACAATCTACGGATGAGTAAATATATCCACCGATTTACTCAAAGTTCATATTGTATAATGCGATATTAGGTTCTATCGATGCATTTATACCTATCATGCCTTACTCTGGCGTCATGATAGGTATACAATGCGTATCTGCATGCAGCGTCTATTCAAGTTCAACCTTTTCATGGCAATACTCAAAAGCCGAGAGTAACTCCTTTGCTTCATCAAAATCATATTCATCAATCACCTCACCTATTTTTAGTAAGGGTATCTTGTAGTCGGTATATTGTAATAGGGTCGCTAACTCCACCACTTTATCCGATGCTTCAATGTTGGAGTCAACGATTAAATCGTTTAACTGAGCCAAGAGTGTTTGTACTTGCGACTCATCTAGACTTATGTCTTTTAACCCCGGACTTTCTTTCTGGTTATATGTAACCTCAGCTTCAAGTACTTTCAAAACATCAGCTAATTCGGGTAATAAAGATGCTAATGCTTTCTCAACAGCGAGAATATAAGGCTCTAGTATTGCACTGTGCTGTGTACACGCAGTTTCCAAATTACTCGCTTCATGTTGAACCTGTGTAGCCCCTATATTTCCAGCCGTTCCTTTTAATGTATGTGCATAGCGCAAGGCCGACTGACAGTCCTTCTCCGTATGAACATCGTTAAGAGCAGCTGCAAACGCCGCTGAGAAATGCTGCTGTTTATCATAAAATCGTTTTAGTAATTTGTGATAGAGGCCACTGTCTCCCGATGAAATCGCCAAACCTGCTTGGTAATCTAATGTCGTAATGTGCGCAAATAGGTAAGATACATCGTCCCCTTCAACAGCGGTTTCAAGCGTGCCGGTTTTCGAGCTGTCTACTTGGATCCATTTGCTTAAAGTATCTATCATTTTAATAATATTGATTGGCTTAACAATTATGTCATTCATGCCACATTCAACAATCTCTTGCTGACTTTCACTCATCACATTGGCAGTCATAGCAATGATAGGTAATGCTGCGTATTGCGCTTGAAGTCGAATCGCCCGTGTTGCTTCATAACCATCCATAACAGGCATCTGACAGTCCATCAAAATCCCATCAAACTCTTGTCCCTCTAGCATCTCTAGAGCTTGCTGCCCGTGCTCTGCCACGCATGCGTCTATTCCTTGCTTATTCAATAATGCAACTGCGAGTTCTTGATTTAAATCATTATCTTCAACCAACAATAACTTTGCCCCCCTTAATGATGGGACAACCGCTTTCTCGCCGCTTTGTGCTGTACTTTCAATCGGGATATCCAGTAATTGATAGATCACTTTACGCAACGCAGTAGCAAAAATGGGCTTCGTGATAAATGCAATATTGGACCAGCTGGAGAACTGCTGTTCTGCATGGTCGCAGTCATATTGGCACATAATTATTATCGGCAAAGTTGGGCACAGTGACCTCGAGAATTCAATGATGTCATATTGTTTTTGGGCCTGTTCGTCGATACATAATAATTCGGTTGATAATATCTGTGTTGTGAGCTCTTGCAATTCTTCTGGCGCTGCACACCGCGCCGCGATTCCCAGTTGTTGTAAATACAAACTGGTTGCTCTTCCCGAATACTGATTATCATCTAAAATGAGAGCGCCACTTATTGGCAACTTTGTTAGATTACGGTTTTGTGAAGGATCTACTTGCAATTGAACGTTAAATGAAAATGTACTGCCTATTTCAACAATGCTTTGACAGCTAATTTGCCCCCCCATCAATTCTACAAGGTTTTTACAAATAGCAAGTCCTAGCCCCGTGCCGCCATATTTACGTGTTGTCGATGTATCCGCTTGACTAAACGAGTGAAATAATCGCTGCTGCTGTTCAACAGTCATACCAATTCCCGAGTCGATTACAGCAACCGCTACATCAATTGTATCATGCCCTTGCTCAACCAATTTTATGTCGATGGTCACTTCCCCTTGCTTAGGCGTGAACTTGATGGCGTTACTGCCTAAGTTAAGCAGTATTTGGGTGATCCTAAGCGGATCTCCTTTAACATACTCAGGCAAAATAGGATCCAGCAATACATTAAAAGTAAGCGCCTTCTCTCTCGCTTTTATACTCAATAAATCAACACTATCAGCAACCGTTTGCTCTAAACAAAAAGGCACACATTCAATATCCAATTTACCAGCTTCTATTTTAGAAAAGTCCAAAATATCATTAATAATGCCTAGTAGTGACTCTCCGCTACGATGAATTTTTTCAACATAGTTACGCTGTTTTCTATCCAATTCTGTCTCTAATGCCAAATAACTCATACCTATTATTGCATTCATAGGTGTGCGGATCTCATGAGACATATTCGATAAGAAATCAGACTTAGCCTGTGTCGCACTTTCTGCGGTTTCTTTGGCTTTTTTTAACGCTACTTCGAGTTGCTTCGCATCTGAGATATCCATATTGATCCCAAATACTTCCTTTCTGCCCAGCCCTGTTTGCAAATCGACACAACGACCAATACCTAACATCCACTTCCACTCACCTGTTGCCGTGCGCATTCTAAACTCACACCGGTAGGTATCCGTTTTGCCTTTAATATGATCATTTAACGCCGCTTCCGCGTGTTCAATATCGTCTGGGTGGGTTAACTGGCGCCAGCGCGCGATACTTGTACCAAAACGAGATTCTAATTCCCCATCGAGGTAACCAAGCATTGTTGACCATATACTATTAGTAACAAGCAACCCACTGTGGCAGTCCCATTCCCATGTACCGGCATTCGCACCTTGCATAGCAAGCTCTAATCGCTGCTCTGCTTCTTTCAGCTCGCTATAAGACAAAGAGTTAGCCAGTGCCACCGCTAAATGATTACCGACTACCCGTAAAATACTTAGCTGCGTTTCTTTGTAAGCATACTCAATATCTGATTGGACGGTGAACACCCCGAGCACATGACCTTCTACAATCAAAGGTGCACAAAACACCGTTTTGGTATGTTCTCCGTTTAAACTAATACTCGGCTGTAACCCATAACCTTGCCACTTCGTGTCATTATCAGCATAAAACTCTTCAGCATGACTCACACAATATGCATCTGCGCTGTGAGTCACATTAGTCTGGGAAATTAACGCATCAAATGGTTCTCCTGTTTGCACTGCAAAGATATAATCAATGTATTGTTGCTCCTTATGATAAATACCGATGGCACAAAAATCACAAGGGAGTGTTTTGGTTAAGTGGTTATAAATCGTTTCACAAATTGCCTGCATATCGTACGTTGCAGCAACTTCTTTACCAACCTCACCAAGCACAACAATATCCTTGGTCCGTTGTGCCACCTTATACTCTAGTTTCAAACTTGCTTTGCGTAATCGATGCAAACGCAATGCAAATGCCCCAATCAGCAACAAACTGACTCCAACCGGCAATGATATTTGAAACCATAGCGTCTGATACCACGCTGGTACCTTAATAATATGCAAGGCTATTCCATCACGGTTCCAAACACCATGGTTATTACTGCCTTGAACTTTAAACTGATACTCGCCTGGCGGTAAGTCTCGGAAATTGGCGATATGACTTGCAGAAACATCACTCCAGCCATCGTTATACCCTTCCAACCAAACTCGGTATCGATTATCTTCCGTTGCTTGATAGTCTAAAGCAGCATATTGAATGGTAATTGAACTATGCTCGGCTTCTAACATCAGCGGCATTTTTGCATGATTAACGACCTGCCCATCCACCTTTACTTGTGTAAACACCAGTTGCGGTGCCGCCGTATTAACTGTGACTTTTTGAGGCTCAAAGCGCGTGATCCCATCAATACTGCCAAATAAAATATGTCCTTGTGAAAACACCAATGAGTTTGTTAAAAAATGATTATTTGCTAAACCATCATTGGTTGTAAACTGATGGAATACACCATTGACAGTATCTAGTTTTAACACCCCACTCGAGGTGGCCAGCCACAAAAAGCCTGCATTATCTGCCACTATAGATTGTACAGAAAAGCTCGACTCAGACGTTGTATTCGAATAGCGCTGAAATTGCTTAGATAACAAATCAAAACTGGTTATCCCATTGTTAGTGGCGAACCAAATTTTACTCTCATGTTGCATTATAAAATTAATGTAGTTGTCACTTAAACTATGCTCATCCTTTTGCATAATATATTGGCGTTGCGTCTCTTTTGCATGATCAAGCATGAACACACCGTCGCCCTCAGTACCGACCCATGTGTTTTGCTGGCTATCATTAAAGACAAAACTAGGATCGATATTTTGCAAATGCTCTGAGTATTCTTGTGTACTTAAATCCCAACGCACAACGCGATTATTTCCTGAGATAACTAGCCAGACATATCCCAGTTTGTCAAAACTAATTTGTTCGACCGAATGCCGTTGATTTTTAAGCCAAAACAAAGGAATTTGCTGCAACTTATTATTAACTTCATCCACCCGATATAGTCCATAATTAGTTCCCGCGTATAAATCTCCTTTTTTATTTCGTGCTAAGCTGTGTACTCGTAATCGATAGTTCCCTGTTAACGCTTCACGCGTGGCAAAAGGCGTAAATTGCGATTTACCATCAAAATGTACAAGCCCACGTCCAGTTCCCAACCAAACTCCACCTTGTTGAGCCGTCGCCATAGAAAGTACTTGGTTAAAAAGTCCAGAGAGCAAATAATCTTGTAGATAGTTTTTATGCGAAACAAAAGCAGGGGGATGTGGAAAAACTTTAATAACGCCAGAGTAACGTGTAGCGGCCCACAACAAACCGGTATCATCCACCAACACTTGTCGTATATCTCGATTATGCAACTGCGCCTCAGCCCCCGAATATGCATCCGACATAAACTTACGTTGTCTTGGAGAAAATCGGTACACTCCAGCAAAGGTACTTAGTAAAATATCACCTTCATGGTGCAGTAAACTTGTCACACTTGGCAACCCTTGCGTTGCTAAGTTATAGGTTTGATAATCACCCGTTGTAGGGTCAAATAGCCCGAAACTGCTGCGTGTGGCAACCCAAAGTTGTCCTAACGAATCAACAGAGACTTGCCTGACTTCAGAATGATCCAAAGATCCCGATGCGACATTAAATCCAGTGAATGTATTGTCTTTTCTATTTAATCGATACAAGCCATTCGACGTTCCTGCCCAAATACCACCTTGCAGATCTTCGGTAATACTCCACACTCGGTTGTTCCCAATACTATTGGCGTCTTGCTCATCATGTGTAAAACGTTGAAAGCTACCGTGATCTGGATTAAAGCGATTTAATCCACCGCCATTTGTCCCAACCCATAATGTCCCATCACGACTTTCAAACAAAGATTGTACTTTATTAGCACCCAATGAATTGGGGTTGTTAGGATCATACTTAAAATGCTGAAAATCACGCTTTCCTTTAAATAGATTTAACCCTCCTCCCCAAGTACCCGCCCACAGTTGCCTTTTACTATCGAATAACAGCACACCCACACTGTTGGCCGATAACGAAGCTGCATATTCAGGGTCGTGTTTGAAAGAGGTAAACTGATACCCATCATAACGCAAAATACCATCAGCGCTCCCAAACCACATAAACCCTTGATGATCTTTAGTGACGGCGTAAATTTGAGGGTTAGTTAAGCCATTATAGGTTGAAATGTTCTCTATCTTTGGTGCGTAATTCGAGCCTTTTGGTAGACCAAATGCATACGTTGTCAACAACAATGCACAGACCAGTGCCATATTAAAACGCAAAAGCAGTTTCATTCACTACATTCCTTATACTTTGTCATATTGGTGAACTGCTTTACGCTCACTTTGCATCTATGTACAAAATCAGCATCACCAACTAAAGTTATGATTAACTTCGGTTTACTTGCAATAATATTATTCTGTTATTCGTACTATCGCGTTACACCTATAGACACATAATAATAACATGTGCAAAATAAAACCAAGTAAAAATTGCCTATCAATTGCTCAGTTAAGCCGTCGAGTAGTTCAAATATTATAGATTCCGCATGTAAACACATGCCATGAACAGACCTATACGGAGCATTTTATGGTCAATACTCAATCATCACAGCCGCTGACGGTACTCATTGTCGAGCCCTTTGAAACTATTAGAACCATGATAGCGAATGTGCTCAATCAACTTTCAAATATTGTGATTATTCAAAGCTCGAATGCTAGCGATGCATTAGAAAAACTGGAATACAACGACATTGGATTGATCATTGCTGAATGGCAACTACCAACGCTCTCGGGTATCGAATTTTTAAAAAAAGTGCGTACTAACACTCGAACAGCCAAAATCCCTTTTGTTATGACCTCAGCGACGATTGAACAATCTCATGTTGTACAAGCAATTCAATGCGGTGTATCGGAATACGTAGTTAAGCCTTTCTCAAGCAAAATCCTCAAATCCCGATTACAAAGAGCCCTAACAAAACCGGTCCGCCCATGTAAAGAAGCGCCTGAATCAACAGAATCGACCGAACAAAATAATGATCTACATGTGCTCATTGTGGATGACGTCGCCGACAATATTAAAATCATTAGCGATATCTTACGAAAAGACTATAAAATAAAAGCTGCATTGAATGGTAAAAAGGCCCTGCAAATTTGTGCGAAAGACCCCCAGCCCGATATTATTCTACTCGATATCATGATGCCTGACATGGATGGGTTAGAGGTCTGTCGACGCTTAAAAGACGACCCAAGTACGCAACATATTACCGTGATTTTCTTATCTGCACTTGAGCAGACTGAACACATCGTTAAAGGGTTAGAATTGGGTGCGGTAGACTACATCACAAAACCAGCAAATCCCGCGATTGTTAAATCAAGAGTACAGGCACATTGTCGTAGTATTGAATCGAATCGCCTGATGCGCGCCCAAATAGATACCATGTTAGAAAATGCACGTTTACGTGATGAATTTGACTCTGTTAACCAAACAGAATTAGTGAAACCCGTCGCTGACATTAAACACTCAACCTCACAACTGGCTGCCAACTTGCACGAGCCAGAAAAAGCACAGCAATATATCGATTTCATTCAACAAAGTTGTGCAGCATTGCAACTCCATGTTGATAGCACTGCTTCGCTCAACAAAATAGAACGTAAAGAGTATCAATTCAAACCACAAAAGCAAAACTTCACTACCGTATTAAAAGATGCATTAGGACACGTTTCCGAAATAGTGAAGCGCAAACAGATAAAAGTACACAATACCGAGAATACTGACTGTCACTTTAATGGTGAGTACGCGATCACCCACGCCTTACTTACGCACTTGCTAAAAAATGCACTGGAAGGTACACGCAGCGATCCATCCATACAACTCAGTGCAACACAAAATGATAAATATATGGTATTTAAAATACATAACCCTGATCCGGTTCCAGAACCAATACGAGGGCAATTTTTTGATAAATTTGTGACTTATGGCAAACCAGATCATGCCGGAATTGGTACCTATACCGCCAAATTACTCACAGAAATCCAGGGAGGGTTTATTGAATATAGAACCGATGATAACTTAGGTACTGAGGTGTTCGTTAGTTTACCATTGGCTTAGGCAAGACATGTTATTTGGCATGCAAGCAACACAGTATCGGGAGAATTTAAGGCGTAATAAATACAAAAAAACCCTAAACGAAGTTTAGGGTTTAAAATATGGTGCCCAGAGGCGGAATCGAACCACCGACACGAGGATTTTCAATCCTCTGCTCTACCGACTGAGCTATCTGGGCAAATTTGTTGGCTTAAGCCTAATTAAATGGTGCCGACTATCCGAGTCGAACGGATGACCTACTGATTACAAGTCAGTTGCTCTACCAACTGAGCTAAGTCGGCACACTTAATCATGGTGCCCAGAGGCGGAATCGAACCACCGACACGAGGATTTTCAATCCTCTGCTCTACCGACTGAGCTATCTGGGCAAAAATTGTTGCTTATGTTTTAATTCCTAGCGAGGAAATGGTGCCGACTATCCGAGTCGAACGGATGACCTACTGATTACAAGTCAGTTGCTCTACCAACTGAGCTAAGTCGGCGCACCAAAAATGGTGCCCAGAGGCGGAATCGAACCACCGACACGAGGATTTTCAATCCTCTGCTCTACCGACTGAGCTATCTGGGCAAAAATTGTTGCTTATGTTTTAATTCCTAGCGAGGAAATGGTGCCGACTATCCGAGTCGAACGGATGACCTACTGATTACAAGTCAGTTGCTCTACCAACTGAGCTAAGTCGGCGCACCAAAAATGGTGCCCAGAGGCGGAATCGAACCACCGACACGAGGATTTTCAATCCTCTGCTCTACCGACTGAGCTATCTGGGCGTGCGGCGTATTAAACGGGTTTTGCCCTTTTAAGTCAACTTTTTTTTCAAACTTCTGTTTGATTGAATACTTTTCAAACAAAGCTTTTTATTTCTTAACCGAATTGGCGGAGTTTTAAACAAAGTTATTTGCAATAACATTCGTTAAGTTAACCTCATTATCTGATGAAAACATCCGATATATCGCAAAAACGTAGAGAAAAAACCATCAGACAGTGGTAGGATTGGCGGTATATTAAGCTTAAGTTCGCTATAAGATCGTGTCGCGAAATATCGGAACATTTCATGCAAAATTCTTCATCAATAAAAATAGCAGGGCTACTGCCTCTGATACTTATGATTGCAGTCATCACTGGGGCTATTTGCGCTACAGCGGCCTATATGATGCCAAAAACAACCATAGTCACGGCACCCAATATACAAAAACAAGCCGACGAACTCGCATTACCGCTTGCCAATATAATGATGAAAACAGGTTTTGGCCAAGCAAAGCAAATTTTACAAGCCATCAAAGAGGGCGCCCCCAATATAGATATCTATCTATATAGCTCAACCGGTATGGCTGAACCCTCTCTGATTTTTCAAACCAGCAATGTTCCCGTGGCCGCGATTTCACAGCAAAAGAAAATCGCCGAAGGTGGCACAATTACAATATATAAACCACTGAAATTAGATGGCCAAGCTATTGGCGAGTTAATTTTACGTCACCACTCAAACGCAGCAACGAAAAGCCCACTAATAGGGTATATTCTGTTTGTATTGGCACTGATATGTGCTTTTATACTGGCTGTGGTGGCTAAAAAACGTATTGTCTCGCAACTTAATGGTGATACTAAGAAGCTAGAAGCTGAATTAAAGCTTGTCGTTGATAAACAAGACTACCGTGTACATTTAAATAGTGATTTAGGTTTCGGCCTCGAAAGTATTGCGTTCGCTATCAACAATGTTTTACATCAAGTGCAGTCGGTGATTGATAACAATCAAGAATCACAAAAAGAGCTAAAACAATTACAAACTAGCCTTGAAACAGAAGTTCAAGCTCGTACGCTTGCATTAGAAAAGGCCACGCTCAACGCTGAGCGTGCCAATGACGCAAAAACCACATTTTTAGCGACAATGAGCCACGAGATCAGAACACCAATGAATGGCGTAATTGGTACTATCGATCTGCTGCGTCAAACTGAATTAGATGGTGCACAGCACCGATTAACCACGATTATCCGTGATTCAGCGTTTTCTCTGCTAGGGATCTTAGATGACATTTTAGATTTCTCTAAAATTGAAGCCGGCAAACTCCAAATAGACAATAGCGTATTCTCTGTCTCAGAAACAATAGAAGAAGTGGCTCGCGTATTATCATCTGTCGCTAAAAAAAGAAAACTAGACTTGGAACTGGCTATCGCACCTGATATCCCCAATAACCTAGTTGGTGATACCGTCCGCGTTCGCCAAGTTTTGTATAACCTGTGCAGTAACGCAATTAAGTTCACCACCACTGAAGCTAACCGCCAAGGGTTTGTCAAAATCAGCGTTGAAGTTGCGCAAAATACATCGGAACATTACACCTTGCGTTTTCGCGTAACGGATAATGGTAAAGGTATGACGCAAACTCAATTACGTGAAATATTTAACCCGTTTATTCAGGCTGAAGGGTCTATCACCCGTGAATTTGGGGGCACAGGACTGGGTTTATCAATTTGTAAAAGTCTCATTGAATTAATGCTCGGTTCTATACAGGTAAACAGCGATATTGGTATGGGCAGTGAGTTTGTTGTTGAACTGCCATTTAGCACACAAGGTAAAGTGGAATACGCGCATAAGAGCAAACTTGAGCAACGCAGAGTTGTTGTTCTGACGAACAACAATGACAGGCGTAATATATTGTGTCGTTATTTATCTTTCATGGGCGCAAACACCGTTGCTCTGGGCTCAATGGACGAATTTGATGAGTTTCAATATCAAGAAAAAGTTATTTGGGTTTTAGATGGACTCGAAGGCATGGCTCCGGTCAACGATCAATTACGGTCTTTACTATATTCATTGGAAAATAACAAACAGCAAGTTATTGTGCTCAGTACTATGGATGAAGCCGCTGTCAATCATCAAAATATTTTCTACCTCAATGCGGCGCCACTCTGTAAAAGCTCATTTATGACGTCAGTCATGGTTGCTGCAGGGCTCCATAAGCCTAAAGCATTGAAACCTTCAAAAAGTATGAATACTTACCTGAACGTCGATCAAGCTCGTGCTGAAAACAAGTTAGTACTGTTGGTTGAAGATAATGTACTTAACCAGCAAGTGTTAACAGACCAACTACATTTATTGGGTTATGGTGTCGAAGTTGCTGAAAACGGTGAAGAAGGTTTAGAAGTATGGCAAAAAGGTAACTTCCCGATTATTCTCACGGATTTACACATGCCAAAAATGTCAGGATATGACATGGTTACGCAGATCAGAGATATTGCCGAGCAAAGTGCAGATATCAATGCTCAGCCGTATATTATTGCTGTGACTGCTAATGCATTAAAAGGTGAGAGGGAGCGCTGCATTGCAACAGGCATGAATGACTATATTACCAAGCCAGTTGAATTAAATGTATTAGAGGCCACCCTATTGAAGTGGCAAGAAAAGCACGCAAAAGACTTGCCTACGCCAGCAGCTCAATCCACGTCGGTTGAAAATGAATCTGCGAGTGTGAATGCCGAGGATACCGTTGACATGTCGCAAGGTGACAATATTAACGAATTAGCGGCGCTTAGTGAAAGCGCTCCCCCGGTTAACTTAGAAACCCTAAATAAATACGTAAACCATGACGAAGCCAAGCAGCTTAGATTTTTCCGGATGTATTTAGAACAAAGCAGCATGCTAACAAGAGAAGTCAATGGTGCAGTGATCTCTATGGATCAAAACAGTATTGTTGAAGCATGCCATCAACTTAAATCCATTTCAAACACCATTGGTGCTGAAAAGGTTGCCGAGACGGCAATCGAGTTTGAACGTCAATGTAAAGAAAATGACCTATCCGCGGATCAATTAATTGCGTTGCGGGACAGGCTTGACCACGACTACGCAGAGGCCACTGCATTTATTCAATCTCATTTACAGCAAGCTACAATGAGTGAATAGACACGCTACCCAAGATAAACAAAAGGCGCTTAACCGCGCCTTTTCGTTCAAACCAAATTAACCCAACATATTGCAATAGCTGAATGGCTTAGAAATTCGACTAAATTTTGGTATATGCTCTGTCTATATACGCAAGTATTAATACCGGAACACGTGATTTAATGCGTTATATTTTATTAAAATTGTACATGCACACATTCAGTTATTCATACCAAAGCATATAGAGTAGCTTTATCACCAGCGACACCATAACAAGCGGGAATATATATTTGCTATAACGCTGCATTTTATCTAAGCCCATCTTCTGTTGGTACCTCTCCAACAATGGCACCAATACCAACAAAGCAACAAATAAACCACCTAAGATAACGAATATGTTCATGGTAATGCTCACAAAAATATAATGAGCCAGTTATATCATAAATAGCAGGTACAAAAAAAGCGCAGCCTGAACTGCGCAGTCGGTTGGAGTCTTATTGTTTGTTTCGCTTAGCCTACTAAGGCAAGTAAAATACCTGCGGCAACAGCGCTGCCCAATACACCCGCTACATTTGGGCCCATTGCGTGCATTAATAAAAAGTTATGTGGATTACTTTCAAGACCTACCTTATTAACGACTCTAGCAGCCATCGGGACCGCCGATACTCCAGCAGCGCCAACCAGTGGGTTTATCGGGTTGCTCGACAAACGATTCATTATTTTTGCCATATAAACACCCGATGCGGTACCAATAGAGAAAGCAAGTGCCCCCAGTAACAAAATACCTAAGGTCTCTACAGTCAAAAAGTGCTCTGCGGCAAGCTTTGAACCAACAGCCAAACCTAAGAATATGGTTGTTATGTTAATTAACTCATTTTGCGCTGTGTTACTCAATCTATCAACCACACCACACTCTCGCATTAAGTTTCCTAAACAAAACATACCAACAAGCGGTGTTGCCGACGGCAGAAATAAAATAGTGAGACTAAGTACCATTAATGGAAATAGTATTTTTTCTTTTTTCGACACAACTCTTAATTGTGGCATTGCAATAGAGCGCTCTTGCGGTGTAGTTAACAGACGCATAATCGGAGGCTGAATGATTGGTACCAATGCCATGTAAGAATAAGCAGCGACTGCAATGGCGCCTAGCAGTTCAGGGGCGAGTTTAGATGCTAAGAAAATAGCCGTTGGGCCATCAGCTCCCCCTATAATCGCAATCGCCGACGCATCCTTTAATGTAAATTCGAAACCGGGCACGTAATTTAGCGCAATCGCACCGAATAATGTCGCAAAAATACCAAACTGCGCAGCCGCGCCAAGCAACAGCATGCGCGGATTAGCAATCAACGCACTAAAATCAGTCATTGCGCCAACGCCCATAAATATCAGCAATGGAAACACGCCACTGTCGATACCAATATAATAAACGTAATATAATAAGCCCCCTGGTTCAGCAAGCCCAGCGACAGGGATGTTTGTTAAAATAGCACCAAAACCAATCGGTACTAATAGTAATGGCTCAAACCCTTTGGCTATTGCCAAATAGAGTAAACCGCACCCTACGGCCATCATTATCAGTGCTGGAATCGTAAAATTGGCAATGCCTGTGGCTTGCCATAAATTTAATAACCCGTCCATACCAACTCCTAAGCCAACGCTATCATGGCATCGCCAGTCGAGACCGAGTCACCTTCTGATACCAACACTTCAGAGATGGTCCCACTTGAAGTCGCTCTGACTTCCGTTTCCATTTTCATGGCTTCCATAATCAAGACAACATCACCTTGCTCGACTCGCTCCCCTGGACGCACTTTCAATTTGAAAATATTACCAGCCAATGGTGCATTTAACGTCTCTGAAGAGCTCACCGATGCGGACTGTGGGATCAGCTCACTGTCTTTCACCTTAACTTCTTTTAGCTCTCCGCCGGCCGCAACCACAACGTCATATACTTTGCCATCAACTTGCACACTATATCGCTCTGGACTCGCTTTGCTTGGCGTTGGCTTATTCTGTACTTTTGATTGACTTGACTCTACTAAGGTCGGCTTTGGTTCAAACACATCTGGGTTGTGCCTGTTTTTCAAGAACTTTAGGCCAACTTGAGGGAATAGCGCATAGGTTAATACGTCATCAATTTGTTCCGACGCAAGCTCAATCGCCTCATCTTTCGCTTTATCAAGTAATTCAGTATGTAAACTTGCTAGTTCAGGTTTGATAAGATCTGCAGGTCGGCATTGAATTTCTTCAGCACCATCGAGTACTTTCAACTGCAGTGCTTTATCAACTGGTGCAGGTGTTGAGCCATATTCACCTTTTAATACGCCCGCAGTTTCTTTCGTGATGGTTTTATAACGCTCACCCGTCAACACGTTGAGTACCGCTTGCGTCCCCACTATTTGCGACGTTGGTGTTACCAGAGGTAAATAGCCTAAATCTTTCCTAACGTTAGGAATTTCCTTAAGTACATCATCCAACTTATCTGCTGCACCTTGTTCTTTGAGCTGGTTTTCCATGTTAGTTAACATACCACCAGGTACTTGTGCCAATAGGATCCGACCATCAACGCCTTTTAAACTCCCTTCAAATGCAGCATACTTTTTGCGAATTTCACGAAAGTAACTTGCAATTTCTTCAAGTTCAGCCAAGTTTAACCCTGTATCTCGTGCCGTACCTTCCGTAATAGCTGCAATCGTCTCAGTTGCACTGTGTCCATATGTCATACTCATCGAAGAGATCGCGGTATCTAACATATCAATACCCGCATCAATGGCCTTTTGATAAGTTGCAGTGCTTAACCCCGTGGTCGCATGGCACTGCATGGCAATTGGTACTGATACCGTACTTTTCAAACCAAGTATTAATTGTTCTGCATCATATGGCTTAAGTAACCCAGCCATATCTTTAATACATATTGAGTGACATCCCATAGCTTCGAGCTGTTTTGCTTGCTCTAGCCACATGTCTAAGGTGTGTACCGGACTTACCGTATAAGAGATTGTCCCCTGGGCATGTGCACCCACTTTAATTGCGGCTTTAATAGCCGTTTCTAAGTTACGAACATCATTCATTGCATCAAAAATACGAAAAACATCAACGCCATTTTTATGCGCTCGCTCAACAAATTTTTCAACAACATCATCGGCATAATGCCGATAGCCCAGTAAATTTTGACCTCGCAATAACATCTGTTGTTTTGTATTGGGCATCGCTTCTTTTAATGCACGAATACGCTCCCATGGATCTTCTCCCAAATAACGAATACATGAATCAAAAGTGGCTCCTCCCCACGACTCAACCGACCAATAACCTGCTTTATCTAGTTTTTCGGCGATAGGCAGCATATCTTCTAAGCGCATACGTGTTGCCAGCAAAGATTGATGTGCATCTCGTAAAACGAGCTCTGTTAGCTTTAATTGTGACATGAAAGACCCCTATTATTGTTTTGTTCGGTATTGCGAGATTGCGGCACTTATTGCGGCAATATGAGCACTGGGCACCCCGTTTGATAACTGACGGTGTTTAGTCGGAACGATTGGAACTTCTGTGTCAGACTTGGCCAGTTTAGACAAATTCGTCACGGCCAAAATTAGAATAGATAAAAACACAAAGACTCCAATCATGCCTGTTAGCATCAAGCTGGCAGCCTCTATTAACAATGCGCCTATATCCATAACTCTCCCCTTTAGTCTTTCGACAAATACAACCTGCGTTAATAATCGTTTTTTATAAATATTTATTCACCCATCATACCAAAACCTTCTCACAAGTAAATAACATTGTAAATTGGTAATACCAAATTGTGATTACCAATAAATATCAATGAGTTAAAAGAAAAACAAGTAAACTCTTAGCTCTAAAACAGCATAAACATGAAAAATATTCAAAATAAAAGGGGGGAATATCGAAGTTATAACATCTAAATCACCTTACAACTGTCACTATAAGAGCAAAAATAAATTGGTAATACCAAAAACGCAATTTATTAAAGTGCATGAATAGCAGCTCTATTCTTCTAATAGGCGTATCTAGCAAGGTTGGTGCGTGGTTCTTAGCAATACGGTACAATGTGCTAAGCATTAGGAGCGTATATGTACACAGAAAGATTCGTATTAGATAAGCCGTATTTCCAAGAATGTTTTGATGAATCAATTCAGCTTGGCGATCATAATAAGCCCAAGTATTTTTTACTCGGGTTGCTCATCACTTTGGGACTATTTAGTATTTACGGGCTAGAAAAACACTATGTAGGAAATTTTCTCATTTTACTCGCTGTCGTAGAGTGCTTGGCATTTTACTACCGTCGACCGTGGTGGGTCGCACGTCAAATGTTGAGCCGAGCAAGTGGTAGCACAGTTGAACTGAATATTGACGAGACGCAAATTGAGGCCAAAAACCCGTATAAGCATTATCGGTTAACATGGCAAAGCGTTGACTCTATTATTGAAACAAATAAAGGATTGGTGTTAAAAAGCAATCAGCGAATGCAATACCTATCTAATCACTCTATCAGCGAAGATACACGCGCATTTATTTTATCTCAAGCAAAAAAATAGCCACATATAAGTGGCTATTTTCACAAATTCTTATGTGCTGATCAGATATTGCCAGTCGTTGGATTAGACTTTTCAGCCTGAATACGCATGTAGATTTCTTCACGGTGAACTGAAACATCTTTAGGTGCATTTACACCAATACGCACTTGGTTACCCTTCACACCAAGTACAGTTACAGTAACTTCATCACCAATCATCAGCGTTTCACCTACTCGACGAGTTAGTATTAGCATTCTCTTGCTCCTGTTATTCCAAAAATTAAAAGATTCCGCGTCTTTTTCATTTTAATGAAAAGTTACAGTAAAAGTAAGCAAAAATCGTCCTTACTCAGTACTTTCCGAGAAAAATGTAGCGTGTAACGTCCTTACAGCTAATTCTAGATATTTTTCTTCCACTAATACTGAGACTTTAATCTCAGAACTAGAAACTAATAGTGTTTTTATACCTTCTTGAGTTAAAGCACTAAAAAATTGATTGGTCACTTCGCAATTTGATTTTATGCCCACCCCTACCGCAGAAACCTTAGCAACATTCGCGTTACTTTCAACGCTATGTGCTCGTATGCACCTTAAGTTTGACTGCAATATCTCAATCACCTGTAAGTGATCATTACTCTGCACTGTAAAAGCATAGTCTATTTTTCCACTATGTTGATGAGTTTGCGCGATCATATCTATTTCAATCTGCTGTTCAGCACACAATGCTTTGATCTCACCAAGACAGCTAAAACTTTGCTCGCATCCTAGCACCTTTATTTCCACTTCATTACGCGAAGCGGCAATGCCCGCTATACGACTATGCCCTATCGACTCTTCTTCATACGTAATGAGAGTACCAGTGTCAGGAGAAAAGCTAGATAGTACCCTCAGTGGCACTTTATACCTTCCAGCTGCTTCAACCGATCGAAGATGCAGAACCTTTGCACCTAAACTTGCTAAAGCAAGCATTTCAGCACATGTAATATGCGTTAAACGCTTTGCCTTAGACTCAATACGCGGATCAGTTGTATATACGCCATCAACATCCGTAAAGATCTGACACTCATCAGCTTTTAATACCGCAGCGAGTTCAACCGCAGTCGTATCCGTTCCACCACGACCTAAAGTCGTAATATTACCTTCATAATCTCGACCTTGAAAACCCGTAATAATTGCGATGCGGTTATGTTCAAGCTCTTGCTGTAAACGTGCTGTTTGGATATGTTCGATACGAGCTTTACCAAAGTGGTTGGTAGTTCGGATCCCGACTTGATCAGCCAGTAGACTTATTGCAGAGTGGCCCCGTTTAATAATCGCCATAGCAAGCAACGCAACACTGACCTGCTCCCCTGTGGTCATTAGCACATCGAGTTCACGACTATTCGGGCGCGCATCGAGCTGTGTTGCCATCTCAATTAAACGGTTTGTTTCTCCTGACATGGCTGACAAAACAACAACAACTTGATGGCCTTGCTGAGTGGTTTTAACGACTAAATCGGCGACAGCTTCGATACGCTCTAGCGAACCAACCGAAGTGCCACCAAACTTTTGTACAAATAATGCCACCTGTTACTGCGTTTTCTCAGTAACCCAAGCATTAACACTTGCCAACGCAGCCTCAAGATTTTGCGGCTCTGAGCCTCCTGCCTGAGCCATATCTGGACGACCACCACCTTTTCCGCCAACCTGTGCTGCCATATGATTAACGAGCTCACCCGCTTTCACCTGAGCAATAAGGTCTTTGGTTACGCCAGCAATCAGACTCACTTTGTCGCCATTTGCTACACCCAGTGCGATCACACCTGAGCCCATCTTATTCTTTAAATCATCCACCATACCACGCAGTGCTTTTGACTCGGTACCGGCGACATTGGCAACCAATAGTTTAATTCCGTTAACGTCAACTGCAGAATCAAGTAATGATGCTCCCGCAGCACTTGCTAATTTATCATTAAGCTGGGATACCTGTTTTTCTAGACCTTTGGCTTTTTCTAGTAAGGCACTCACTTTCTCAAGCACATTCAGACTATCACCTTTTACTAACGCTGCTATGTCTGCTAACTGCTGTTCTTGTTGTGCAACATAAGCAATAGCATCTTCACCCGTTACGGCTTCAATACGACGAACACCTGCTGCAATACCTCCTTCAGAGACAATCTTAAACAGGCCTATATCACCTGCACGCTGAACATGTGTTCCGCCACACAGTTCAATAGAATATTCCCCAATAGAGACAACGCGCACTTCGTCATCATACTTTTCGCCGAACAAGGCCATAGCCCCTTTTTCTTTAGCCTCGTCGATGTCCATTAGCTGCGTATCAAGCGTAAAGTTACGACGTATTTCAGCATTAACAGCGTCTTCTAGCTCACGCAACTGCGCCTTAGTTACCCCTTCAAAATGGGAGAAATCAAAACGTAATTTATCAGGCATCACGAGTGAGCCTTTTTGAGCAACATGATCGCCCAATAGCTGACGAAGCGCTTCATGTAGAATGTGCGTACCTGTGTGATTTTTCTTAATTCTATCACGGCGCTCGCTGTCAATTTTCGCATCAGCTTTATCATTAATGCCAATACGGCCCTGTACTTTTCCATGATGGGCAAATGCATTACCCAATTTGCGCGTATCAACGACCGAAAACTCACCGCCAGACACAGTCAGGGTGCCTGAATCACCAACCTGACCACCTGATTCAGCATAGAAAGGCGTTCTATCTAATACGACAATCCCCTCTTGTCCATCTTCAAGTACATTAACCGCGTGTCCTTCGAAAAATAGCTCAATAACTGTGCCCGTATAATGCTCTGCGTCGTAACCTTTAAAATCCGTTGATTTCTCTGATTTAAGTTGTTCGTTATAATCAGCGCCAAACTTACCTGCTTGCTGCGCTTTTTTACGTTGCACATCCATGCACTCTTGAAAGCCATGCTCATCAATCGTCATGAAGCGCTCTCGAGCAACATCAGCAGTTAAATCAGCAGGGAAACCATAAGTATCATAAAGTTTAAATACCAATTCACCAGGGATCACATCTCCTTTAATATCGGCCAAGCTTTCTTCCAATATAGCCAAACCTCTGTCGAGCGTTTTACCAAACTGTTCTTCTTCTATTCGTAATACTTTCTCAATAATTGCTTGTTGTTTTGCCAGTTCAGGATATGCTTCACCCATCTGCTCGACCAATGCAGCCACAAGTTTAAAGAAAAAAGCACCCGAAGCGCCTAACTTATTACCATGGCGCACAGCACGACGGATGATACGGCGCAGTACGTAACCTCGGCCTTCATTAGATGGCATAACCCCGTCAGAGACCAAAAATGCGCATGAACGAATATGGTCAGCAACAACGCGTAAAGATTTATCTTCTAAATCCTTCGCATTCGTCACTGATGCGGCAGCTTTTATTAGACCTTGGAATAAATCAATTTCATAGTTTGAGTGTACACCTTGCAAGATAGCTGCAATACGCTCAAGGCCCATCCCCGTATCAACCGATTGCTTTGGTAATGGCTCCATTGTGCCATCAGCATGACGGTTGTATTGCATGAATACAAGATTCCAGATCTCAATAAAACGATCGCCGTCTTCTTCAGGAGATCCTGGAGGGCCTCCCCAAATATGCTCACCATGATCGTAGAATATTTCTGAACATGGTCCACACGGGCCTGTATCACCCATTGACCAAAAATTATCATTCGTATCAATACGAATGATTTTGTCATCACTCAGTCCTATGTCTTTTGACCAAAACTCATACGCTTCTTCATCCGTATGGTAAACCGTGACAAGTAGCTTTTCTTTGGGCAATTTCACAACATCCGTTAAAAACTGCCATGCAAATGTAATCGCTTCTTGCTTAAAGTAATCACCAAAACTGAAATTACCTAGCATTTCAAAGAAAGTATGATGGCGAGCGGTATAGCCTACATTTTCTAAATCATTATGCTTACCACCAGCACGTACGCAACGTTGAGAGCTTGTTGCGCGAGTGTAAGGGCGAGACTCGGCCCCTAAAAATACATCTTTAAACTGCACCATACCTGCATTGTTAAATAACAAAGTCGCATCATTACCTGGAATGAGCGAGCTTGACGGGACAATTTGGTGCTGTTGTGTGGCAAAGTAGTCTAAAAACGCTTGCCTGATCTGTGCGGTAGTCATGTGCTGCATGTGATTATTCACCCATTGTTGCTGCTTGCATTGCAAAATCTATTTCTTCATAGCTAAAGCCGCGATACATCATGTATCTGACTCGCTTTGCTTTGTCTTTATAATCAAGGTTAGGCGCAGTTACTGCGTACTTTTTTACATAAGCATCTTGCGCTAATTGAAACCAATCGACTTCGAGCGTCTCGATTAGTTGCAGTAATTGCGCGCGGTCAACCCCTTTATTCATCGCCTCAGCCAACACTCTTTTTTGGCCAAAACCTTTATTAATCTGTCTTCTTAAAAAGCTATCGCAATAGCGAGCTTCATCGATATAACCGAGCCGCTCGCACCATACTAATAACTCTTCGATGTAGCTCTCTGGCGCCTCTTTGGCTCTGAGCTTTTTTATCAACTCTTTGTGAGAGTACTCTTGCCTAGCCAGTAACCACAATACATAGTTTTTTAGCTTTTGCTTACTAGTATCATCCATTTAAGCGTCAAACCGGCCCGTATCGTTACCATCTTGTTGCACTGTTTCCGTGCTCTCATCATGCTCACTTTGCACCTTAACAACCGGCATAAAAATCGCTTGGAAAGAAACAAAAAAGCTAATATATGAAATAGGAATAATCACCAATAAAGGGATCATGCTTAGTGGCATTGACGCCAATATTAACAAAGCAATCGCTAAGCCATACACCCCCAGCGGGGCCATGTTTTTATGAAATGCCTTGAGCGATTGTTTAATCGCCGTAAAGATACGTGTTTCACCTTTAAAAAACACCAGAGGTAATGCATACGCAAATGCCATTAGATTAAAGCAATGTGCTATCGCAAACACCATAATATCAGACATTGAAATACTCGCGAGTAATGCATTTATTAACTCATCTGGCTGTTGAGTTGATGACGCTTCTTGCATAATCGCAAATGCATCAGCAAATAAGAAATCCGCTAACAAGGTCAATAAAATAATCGCCCCCATTTGGTATAAACCTAGGCGAAACAAGTGTAATCGTCGCCCTTTTGCGGAAAAAGGCGCTAAGATATCAGCAAGGCTAATGGTTTTACCTTGCTGTTTACTCAACACGGCCATATACATACCAGCAGTCAAAAACGGCGATGCAAAAGCCGCTAATAATTGCAGCAAAGGTGCCACGAGGGGCACAAGCGCCACAATAATGATGAAAATATACATGAAAACAAACGTCATGGGCTGAGTCTTAAAAATGCTCCAACCAGCCTTTAGCCACTGAATACCCATGGCTGCTTTAAATACTCTAAATTCTGATGACATAACGGCTCAAAGCTAATAAAAACACGGAGATTATACCCAAGAGGAACAAAATTGCGAGTTTATCAATCGATTCTGCTTCTCTAAAAAGCAAAAATGCGACAGAAGATGTCGCACTCTTAAATAAACTCGGATGTTACACTATTTTGGTTTTGAAATTTTCTTTATATCCAGCATATGTGAACCATGTTTTACCTTAGTCTCTAAATAACTCCGGTTACCGACATTTCCCGATTTAACATGTGCCTGAGTTGCTACAACCTCGTCGACAGTAATACCGGCATCTCTCAGTGCATTGAGCTTATTTGGATTATTTGTCATTAATTTAACATGCGACAGCCCCATCGCTTTCAACATCAAAACCGCATCTGAGAAATCGCGTAAGTCATCATCAAAACCTAAATGATTATTTGCCTCGTAAGTGTTCATCCCTTGTGATTGCAATACATACGCGTCAATTTTATTATACAGGCCAATTCCTCTGCCTTCTTGGCGTAAATATAGCAGGATCCCACCTTCTTTATGCATGGTCTCTATACATTCATTTAACTGCTCGCCACAGTCACACCGAGACGAATGGAATACGTCTCCGGTCAGACACTCAGAATGCATTCGAATAAGGGGTACTGATTGTTGCGATTCCGCTTCATTAAAAATTAAAGCAACGTGCTCTTGGCCATCTTGCAAACCACTAAAGGACACAATTTCCGCGGGAATATGACTATGCTGTCCCACATTCAGCTGAACTCTCGCTCTTACATCTGCCACGACTTCAGGACCTACTCAGTAAATTAAATGTGATACTATCACGATATTTATATGCAATAATATAGATATGGTGTTCAAATCAGAAAAAACAAGCTCGTTATATGCAAGCCCTATCGTACACGTGCAAAATTTTGCAATTAATCTGTCTAGATGATGGTTGACTGTTGAATTACAAGCAACACCAGCTAATCTTAGATTAAGACGAGATACAGAACCACGCGCATCCTCGGAACGAACAATGAGACTACTGGTTGCCTTACTATCAATCCCTCACTTTATGGCTGACGGCTCAACTTTAAAGTTTGATGGTTTTACCAATATAAGTCTCAGTAGTAGTTCCTCTGAAACAGCGAAAGTCAGGCAACTAATTTCCCAACCTCATGGGGTCTCTAACAGTAACATTGCTTTATATAACTCCTCACTTGGCGTGCAATTTGAATGGCAAGCCTCATCTGCTTGGCAAATCGTTAGCCAGTTAGTTATAAAAGATCAAAAGAAATACGATATCAATACGCTGACACAACTGGCCTTCGTTCGCTATATGCCTAATGCCGACTGGACTATACGCTTCGGGCGCACCGGTCTTGATTTATTCATGATGACTGAATATCGAGATATTGGCTATTCGTTTACACAAGAACATTTACCAACTGAGTTTTATGCCATTATTCCCCACCAAAATATCGATGGTTTAGATTTACGCTATAAAACCCCAACTGAGCTTGGACTAACGAGTATACGGGCATTTATTGGCCGTTCTAAAGCACCTATCGTGAGCGATAATAACTTTTATTGGAACGCCGAATTAAAAGATATTGCTGGCCTAACTGTTGAGATAGAAAATAACAACTTGTTACTTAGAGCAAACTACACACAATCTAAATCTGGAAACGAAAATGCACAACAACAGATGTTAAAAGAGGCGATACAACACATTTCTCCACAAGTTTGGCCTAGCCAACCGCAACTATTGACATCATTAGATATCGTTGGGAAACGTTTCGACTACAGTGCCATTGGCTTTCGGTTCGATGATACTAACTGGATTGCTCAATCTGAATTATCTTATATAAATTCTAATTCGGAAGTACTAAACCACTTAAGAAGTTACTATATTAGTGTCGGAAAGCACATAGGCAACCATACTTTAATGGCTTCCTTCTCTCGCGCAAAATCTAATAATGAAACACCAGAAAAACCAATTATATCAACACCTGATCTGGATTTTATATACAATAATATTGTCCGTCACACCGATTTTTACTTAATTGATCAATACACTGTTTCTATGACTTGGAGGGTTGAATTAAGTGATGTATCAGCGTTAAAACTGCAATGGGATCATACAAATGTTGAGCGTCTCCCCTCTGCATTATATTTGCACAACCAAACAACCACTCCCGATAATCAGTTTAATACCTTAGGCATTAGCCTGAACTGGGTATTCTGATGTTAAAAACAATTTCAGCGCTCACCGTTTGTTTCGCATGTTCGTGTTTGGCTCAGCAAGATCTGGTTGTCATTGTACACAAAGATAACCCCGTGAATAGCTTAACCCACAAAGCGGTTGTTGATATGTTCATGGGGAAATACTTAGCTTTTCCGAATGGAGTGATAGCACTGACCTGTGACTATAAAAAAGAGAGCCAAATTCGTTCTTCTTTTTTAAGTGCCATAACTGGACGCCCTATCAGCCAAATAAATGCATATTGGTCGCGCGTACGTTTTAGTGGCAAAGCGTCACCTCCACAGATATTCGACGATGTCGTGAGTATCCTCGATAAAGTCGCAAATACGTCAAATGCCATCGCCTATGTTCCAGCTCACACCGTGACACATAACGTAAAGGTGGTATATAAAATTGCTCAATAAACATAGTTTAATTACCAGACTGTTAATTATCGTTTCAGGTTCCGCTATGGTATTCGCCTTGATCTATGCCAAGCTGCACTACAGCAACGTATTCGATACTGAAATGCAGCGCTCAAACAACACCATATTACAAATTGGTCAAACAGTGTCAGCCACAGCTTCTATCGCCGCGTATTTAGAAGACAAAGATCTCGCAAATGAAGTGCTAAACGGGCTAGTTAGCAACGATGTTATTCTCGCTGCTCAACTCAATGGTCAGCAAAGTGTGCTTGCTAAAAGCATTCTATATAAAACAGAGTTACCAATTACATTTGTGTTAAGTAATCCCTTTATTATTGGTGAGCAAATTGGTGCCATTTACATAGAACCTAATACAATATTTATTGAACAAAGCGCACAAACACTTGCTTTATCAAGTGTACAAACCTTATTGGTTGTCATCTTACCTATGCTCATCATCTTTGCCATACTTGTGTATGCTCTTATCACCCAACCTCTTAATTATTTGAGCTGTCAGCTTGCCAAAATAAGCCCGGGTAAAGGGCAACGAATTGTCATTCCCACCACACACAGACACAGCGAAATAGGGACTATTTCAGGTGATATAAATAAGTTACTGTCTCGAACCGAAACGCTCTTTCTGCAAGAGCGCAGTTTAAGAAAAGACATTGAACGATTTGAAAAACGCTTTCGGCTTATGTTTGAAAAGTCATCGTCCCCGACGCTACTGGTAAAAGACAAAGGCGACATTTTATTAATTAACGAAGCAGCACAAGATTTACTCGCTGGGCTAGGCATAGATTTAGAAGAGCGCTTTCCTCATGCCTTAGGCAAAGCCTGTAAAACACCGGATATTCTATATACCTTTACCAGCAATAGTATTAACCAAAAACAAGTCATGCAGTCAGAATTTGAATTTAACAACCAGCTCACCTTAGAAACAGTGTGGCTCAATATTATTATCATAAATACCGAAAGTGATAATCAATCGTACTTACAAGTATTTATCAACGATATTACGATGAAAAAAGTCATGATCACGCAATTAAAACAAAAAGCGCAGTTTGATACATTAACTGGATTGAGTAACCGATACGGTGCAGAATTAATTTTACTTGAATGGTTAGACCAACAGCGCCCATTTAGCTTAATGCTACTTGATTTAGATGAATTCAAACCCATCAATGATATTCATGGCCATAATGCAGGTGATTCAATGCTGCAACATGTAGCACAACAACTTCAGCTTAATGTGCGTACTGATGACTTGATCTGTCGTTGGGGTGGCGATGAATTCTTGATTGCATTAGCGAATATCACCGAACAAGAAACCAAAGACCTTGCAACCACACTCTCGAAGGTCATTACCACGCCAATGCAATATTATAAATCGGGACAAGAGCACACCCTTATTGTCAGCGCAAGTCTCGGGATTGCCCGTTACCCAGATCATGCAAACACACTTAAAACGCTGGTCGAGTGTGCCGATATCGCCATGTACACAATTAAAAGAACCAGCAAAAACAGTTTTGCTTTTTATCAGATATGACTTTGTAGAACACTCTAAAACTGCTTCAACAACACGGCATTATATTCCTTTATATCCAATGTAACATTGTATTGCTTGAGCAACGTATCTAAATGCGCTTGCCAAGTCGCTAAATCATCCATCGTGATCAAGTTATCATCCAGCTCCCATAATTGCTTAGATGCGGTATAACTAAACTGAATCGCAAGCATGGCATCAACATTGCCTTGCTCTGCAGCAGTCTTGAGCTTGGTCATTTTGCGTGTAACTTTATTCAGGGCTTGTTTTAAATCCCAAACATAAACCACTTCATACATGTACGAGTGACGCCTTACTTTTAATAACACCATTGCAATCATTAAACTGGTCACAATCACCCCCAGTAAATTCCAATGAAAGTGGCTCCCATCAGGGTCAGGGAATAATGCAATAAGGCACTGCGCAATTCCTAAACTTCCGCCTGTTAACGCCACGACACACGCACCAATAACATAGTTAAGGTGTTTACGATATCTTGCTTTATTTATCGCCTCTAACAGCATCTGCTTATCCTAAAAGTACACTGCTGCGAATTGTACTCGTAATTTCTAAACAAAAAAAATAAAAAATCACCCCTTTTTTGATCCAACTTCGTTATACGAAATAACTCACCTATAAAAGGAATATGCGATGTCTGCATTCACACACTTCCCAACCGCTTCAATCACCAAAGTATTGCTTTCGACAGCCGGAGCATTAGTGGTCACATTTGCTGCTTTTGTATTTATGGATAAGTTGATCAGCCAAGAGCAAATAAGAGTATCAACTACGCCTGAAGTGATCGATTTATCCTTTTTTGTAAACAAGCAAGATAGTGCACCGCAACCGATGCAGAAGTTACCTCCACCACCAACACTAAAACCACAACCTCCGAAAGCTATCGAGCGCACATCTGTTGCAGCTATTGATATCGGTTTGATATTTACCCCAACACTCTCGCTTGGACCAATAAATCACGCACCTCCGATATTGAGCCAACAAGATACGGGGGCAACAGCAATTGTTCGCTCAGAGCCAAAATACCCTATAGCCGCAGCCCGAGATGGCATTGAAGGGTGGGTACAGCTCAACTTCACCATTTCATCTCATGGACAAGTAATCAATGCGACAGTAGTCAACGCAGAACCAAAGCGCATTTTTAATAAGGAAGCATTACGTGCCATAACTCGTTGGAAGTACAGACCTAAAATAGTGAACGGACAAGCCATCGCGCAACCAAATCAAAATGTTGTGCTAGAGTTTAAATTAAATCAGTAACTTTATTGGGTAAATATCAAACGGTATTTACCCAATATCTGTGAGGAAAGCCTATGCTAATAGCCTTAAAATCATGGCTAAAATTAAATACCCGTGCTGATGACCCGCTCTATGAATACAAAAAAACGGGCCAAAGCTACTATATTGAGCAAGCCATTGATACCTATAGCCGTGATATATTCCACTTTATTCGCAGTCAAAGTAATCGTGTGTTAGCCGAGGATATCTGCCAAAAAACTTGGCTAACCGTCGTCGAAAAGCGTCACACATATAACCAACAGAATACGCCTAAAGCGTGGTTATTCTCCATTGCGCGCAATGCGTTAATTGATGAACTACGAAAAACAAAAAGAATCGTACAATTAGATGATACAACGCTGATTGCAGCGCAGTCTGATAATTCACATATAGATACGCTATATCAAGCAATGACACAGTTGCCGTTTTTGCAGCGTGAAGCCTTAATGCTCCAGCTGGAAGGATTTTCATTGCAAGAAATCGCGCATATTACACATCAAAATCACGAAACCATCAAAACCCGTTTGCGATATGCCAAGCAACATTTAAAAGCAACCATGGAGCCTAACGATGGATAACCAAGAGCAATTTGAAAAAGCCCTAAAACAGGCATACAAAAAGTGTAAAGAGCCAGTAAATACGAGCCAACTTAACAAATACAAACAGGCCTGTGCAAAAAATGAAAAGTACGTATCATGGCAACGAATACAGTGGCTTTTGGCCTGCTCTGGAGTGGTATTTTTATGTATTCAACTTTTTATAGCGACCCCCAGCAATAAGCATACAACCATCACTATGAAAAGTGCCACGCAGTATGACAATATAGAAATACATCGCGTACAGCAGGGTGAATATCAACGTGAAATTGTCGTCCAAAAACAGCGGTTAGATTTACAGTTGAAACACAGTCAAATGATACGAAAAGCAACCATTTCCCATGGTGAGGTCGTTGAGCAACACGTAGATAGATGGCTCATCGCAGATTGTCAGAAAAGAACTTTGATAAGCCTTGAGCAAAGCTTATTAGCACAATTAGTTCCTAACTGGAAAACACAACCTTCCTTTGTCGGCCGTTATTTGGCTCTCAATCAAAACAGCGCTGGGCACATTATTGGCTTAAGTGGCATCGAAAGTGGGCGGCAAATCTATAGTTGCCCATAATATATCAGTGCTTGATGTGCCATGATAAATAGAGCATAAAATTAGCGGGCTGTTGATCTTTGCGGTTCTATTTTTGTTCTCTTTGAGCGTGCTTTTATCGCGGCGCTTAATATGTGGCCTAGTGATCTAAGCGAATATTAAGCAACAAAGAGAAAGGGGTGCTCAAAAGAACCGGTAGGCAGCGCTTGATTGGCTTTTCTACTATGTTATCGGCTGACTCACATGGAATAACCATGCTACGCAGCCTCTGCCTTGTATAAAAGCCAATCAAACTACTGCAAAAATGAACCTAAAAGATCCACAGCCCCTAAATAAGTAGAATACTTGCAATGAAAAAGCTGATTAACGCCAGCACCCCGCCCACTAAAGCATATGGCAGCTGGGTTTTTACATGCGTTAATAAATCACATCCTGATGCGAGTGCGGACACTGCACTGGTATCTGATATTGGTGAACAATGATCGCCAAAAATACCACCACTTAAAATGGCGCCAATAACCAGCTCAGGCGGGAGTCCAAGCGTTTGGATCAGTGGCACGCCAATCGGGATCAAAATAGCGAATGTTCCCCATGATGTGCCTGTTGTAAATGACATTACTGCCCCAGTTAAAAACAATACTGGTACGATTGCGTAAAGTGGCAAGTAATCACCGACTAATGATGCGACAAATACACCGGTGCCTAACACCTTTAAACTCGCACCTAAAGTGAGTGATAACAGTACGATACTCACTAACGGTAAAAGCTCTCCAATTCCTTTAAAACCTACATCCACAAGTTGATGATGTGTAAAACGCTTATGTGTTAATAATAATAAATAAGCCACGGCCGACGCTAGTATAGTCGCATAAAGCACGGACTTAGAGCCACTGCCTTTTGCCAACTCACCGCCCCCAGTCCAAAACATAAAACCGACCATACTGATGATCAATGTCAGCAGTGGTACCAACATAAACCTTGCCTTCGTTGCGGTTGGCCCTGCATCAACGTCTACATTTCTCTTACTTAACTGTTGTTCTGCGAATTTCATTGGACCATGTACTTTATCAAACACAATGGTGTAAAGCACAATCAACAGAGCAATAATTGCATAATAGTTAAAAGCAACGCTTCCCCATAATATGCTGACAGCTGATTGCTCTAATTCATAGTTACTTAATAGACCTAGAATATATGCCCCCCACCCATTTAATAAAATCAAAATGCAAACAGGAGCACTGGTGCTATCGATTATGTAAGCCAATCGTGCTCGACTCATTTTAAATTTATCGAACAAGCCTCTAGAAACAATACCAGACGTTAAAACACTCATATTCGATTCAATGAATACTGCCGTTCCAGTGAACATAGTAAGTAAACCAACTTGCCGCTTACTCTTTGCTACACCTTTGTTCATCAAAACACTGACGGTTGCCGCTACGCCACCGGATTCTCTGATATAGGCCAGTAATGCCCCAATCACTAAACTAAAAATAAGGATCCGACTATTACCAGCTGACGTCGCCACAGAAATAACACGCTCAATGCTATTAACCAGCGTCATGAATATACTACTTCCCTCTCCTTGTAAGGCCAATAAAAACTCCGAACTAAGCAACGCCAACACAAGCGCTAAAATTACTTCCTTACGCCAAAACACCACTAATATGGCAATTAATGGTGGTAATATAGAGTACCAAGTCATACAGCTTCCTTACAGGTCGCAACAGCAACAATAGAAAATAATGAATTCGACCGAACAGCTTAATGAGTAAAATGCTAAAAACCAAGCTTTTCAGTTAAACCAAAGTCAATAATGCAACATTAGTACCCATACTGGTACAATGTGTGAAAAAATAGCAATAATCATAACTGGAAACACTATCGCAACGTTCCGATTGCACCTATAATAAGTACAATTACAAGTTAGTTACAGGTGAAGTATCCCGCATGTCGACATTCGTAAAAATAAAAGCTTTGCGGCCAAGTCTCTCAAATAGTGAGGCTAAGCTTGCAGATTTCACGTTAAATTCAAGTGCCAAGATTAGAGCGCTCTCATCTGTGGAACTGGCCAGAGCTGCAGGTGTTAGCCAATCAAGCGTAGTCAAGTTCGCGCAAAAGCTTGGCTATAAAGGCTTTCCAGCATTTAAACTGGCTGTTGTAGATGACCTTAATTTGCAAAGCCAGCACCCTCAGCCCGCAACAGGAATCATCAACAGCAATGACCCACTCGAACTCATAGCCGACAAATTACTATCAAATCAGCATGCCATTTTATCAGAAACGCACAAACTCAATACCCCAAATCAATTTGAGAATGCGATTCAAACCATAAAATCAGCAAAGAAAATTATGATATGTGCAGTTGGTGGCAGCTACACAATGGCACAAGACTTTGCACTCAAGCTGCAAAAGCTCGGTTTACCGGCAATTGCCCAAATAGATGAAATGTCTGCTGCTAGTTACGTCGCAACGATGAGCAAAGATGACTTGTTAATCGCCATTAGTGATTCAGGGCAAAGTAAAGGGGTATTAAAAGTTGCCAAGCAAGCAGCTATCAATGAATGTAATATTATTACCATGTCTCGCTATGGTAGTAACCCACTCAGTGATCTAGCGCATACTAAACTATTCACCGTCATTGATCATGAGCCAGTTAAACACGCATCGATTTTAACACGCACATCACAAAGCTACTTAATTGATGTACTTTTCATTGGTCTGACACAATCAAATTTACATTGGCAAAAACGTGCTGAACGTGCCAATGAATATATGAGCGAGTTACGTCACAGTTAACGTGGGTAAAGTAAATAAGGTTGGCGGCGCTGCATATACTGTTGTAATGATGGCTGCCAACTTTGCTTTATTTTGTCAGCCGACTTACCCGCCTCAATCGCGATTCTGAGTTGGTCTGTCCCTGCGAGTTTATCCATAAAGCCCGCATGTTTAAAAAACACAATCCCGTCACTAGATAGCCTTTTGTACGCATTAATAAACCAGCTTAAGTCCAACCCGTCACTTTCATATTGCCTTAAATCAACCCCGAATACGGATCTCCCATTGAACTTTGGATTCGCAGCCACACCTTTAATTGATCGTGGCGTAAACGAAAACTTTCCAAGTTTTATGGGATCATATCCGTAGACTTGAAAAGGAAAATCAGTCCCTCTACCAACAGATACAGGTGTAGCTTCAAAAAAGCACAAAGAGGGGTAAAGCGCAATTGCTTGACTATTAGGAAGGTTAGGACTTGGCTTTATTGGTAACTCATACTTGGTATTCACACTATAGTTTTCAACGGGGATCACTTGTAACTGCAACTTTTTATCCACCGCCAACCAATTTTCACCAACAATCATTTTTGCCAACTCGCCCACTGTGAGACCATGTAAAATCGGAATTGGGTGTATACCTACGAATGATTTAAATTTGGGATCTAAAACTGGACCATCTACAAACGCAATATTTGGATTAGGTCTGTCTAATACAATAAACTCTTTGCCATATTTTGCTGCAGCTTCCATCATATAGTGCATTGTGCTGATGTAAGTATAAAATCGAACCCCCACATCTTGAATATCAAAAATGATCACATCAATATTTTGGAGCTGTTGTTTTGACGGGCGTTTATGCTTGCCATATAACGATACAATCGGCACTCCCGTTTTTATATCAGTGCCTGATAATACATGTGCCCCAGCATCGTGGTCCCCACGAAAACCGTGTTCAGGTGCAAATATCACACGTACATCAACCCCTTTAGACAATAGACTATCTAGTAAATGTCCGTGTTTTGTGCGTGCAGTTTGATTGACGACCAAGGCCACACGCTGCTGCTTTAATAAAGGTAAATAGTGTTCGTAACGTTCAGCCCCTACTTGCAATGCCCAACAGTTAGCGGTGAATATACATAAACAAACAAGAAAGAAGAAACGCATAGTTATCATGAAGAAATAAATTTGGCTCATGATGGCGGAGAAAGTTAGACGATGCAAGAGCAAGGCGATGCCTTACTAATTTAAATGAAGCTGCTGTGGCAACCTTCAAATGGTGTACTCACTCGCCTTGAGCAAACACCTAAGGAACGTAATTTATAAATTTCAGACACAAAAAAACCGATTGACTATACATAATCATATCGGTTGTTTGTTCCACTTCTAAAAAGAAGTGGCGGACGCGGGAGGATTCGAACCTCCGACCGCCTGGTTCGTAGCCAGGTACTCTATCCAGCTGAGCTACGCGTCCGTTATTCAGTTTTATTTTCATCGATACTGCTTCGATGCGAACTTTTCCCGTAACCATCGTTGCTAAATAAACTATCCAGCTGAGCTACATGTTCGTGTTGGTAATTTTATATCTTACTTTGATATCTCTTTGTTTATCCACTGAGAGAAAAGTGGCGGACGCGGGAGGATTCGAACCTCCGACCGCCTGGTTCGTAGCCAGGTACTCTATCCAGCTGAGCTACGCGTCCGTTATTAAGTTTTATTTTCATCGATACTTCTTCGATGCGAACTTTTATTGTAACCATCATTGCCAAATAAACTATTCAGCTTAGCTACGTGTTCGTATTGGTAATTTTATATCTTACTCAGATACCTCTTTGTTTATCCACTGAGAGAAAAGTGGCGGACGCGGGAGGATTCGAACCTCCGACCGCCTGGTTCGTAGCCAGGTACTCTATCCAGCTGAGCTACGCGTCCGTTATTAAGTTTTATTTTCATCGATACGAACTTTTATCGTAACCATCATTGCCAAATAAACTATTCAGCTTAGCTACGTGTTCGTATTGGTAATTTTATATCTTACTCAGATACCTCTTTGTTTATCCACTTAGAGAAAAGTGGCGGACGCGGGAGGATTCGAACCTCCGACCGCCTGGTTCGTAGCCAGGTACTCTATCCAGCTGAGCTACGCGTCCGTTATTAAGTTTTTATTTATATCGAACTTTATCGATAAGACATACCATTTATAAATAAATGGCGGAGAAGGAGGGATTCGAACCCTCGATAGGGCTACAAACCCTATACTCCCTTAGCAGGGGAGCGCCTTCAGCCACTCGGCCACCTCTCCGTGTCGTGGGGCGTATAATATAGGCTAGAAAAAATATGTCAAACACTTTTCTTGTAAAATCAGGCCGTATGGTGATAGATTAACCAGCTTGGTTGAAATCCTCACTTGAATAGGTCCTAGAATTAATCATGGTCTTGAAAACGACTGAGGGTATGCCTATCAATAAGTGCTTTTTTAGAGTCTTTCAATTCAGCTAAATAAGCATCTTGATATCCTAAACGCTGGAATTCGCAAATACACATCCGACAATATTCCATTCTCAACTCATCATTATCATCTTTTGAAGGTTGATATTTTTGTGGTTCTTTCATTTTTATGATTATCCATTAACCGCGCTCCAGCAGTATAGGAAACAATCAAAGACTTGCCAGTTCTAGATTTAATGGCATATGCAGTACGTATTTCATCTGCATAGACTAGCCAGTTGTTTTATTTGAGTAATTCATCTAATTAGCATTAGACTAAAGTCGCATACTGAGATATATCGCACGCAAATAACAGAAAAGCGCCATGAAGGCGCTTTTCTCAATCGTATCACTCTCAGGTGTACTTAGTCCGTTTGCGGTCTCATATGAGGAAACAAGATCACATCTTTAATCGTTGATGAATCAGTAAATAGCATCACTAAACGGTCAATACCAATACCTTCACCTGCCGTAGGCGGTAATCCATACTCTAATGCACGAATGTAATCTTCGTCATAATGCATAGCTTCATCATCACCCGCATCTTTCTCTTCAACCTGACGTGCAAAGCGTGCAGCTTGATCTTCAGCATCATTTAGCTCAGAAAATCCGTTTGCCAATTCACGTCCACCAACGAAGAATTCAAAACGGTCAGTAATGAATGCGTTGTCGTCATTACGACGCGCAAGTGGAGACACTTCCCACGGGTATGCAGTAATGAAAGTCGGTTGAATAAGTTTATGCTCTGCCACTTCTTCAAATATTTCACATAAGAACTTACCAGGTCCCCATACACAGTTTTCAGGGATTTTAACGTGTACCTGTTTAGCAAATACTTTTAGTGCGTCAAAATGATTTTCAGGGTCTTGGAAAATTTCAGCTTGCTTAGCCGCTTCTTCACTGTGCTCAATGATCGCATCGGCCATTGTTAAACGCACAAACGGCTGACCAAAGTCATACTCAACGCTATCAGTAACTTCACCTTCCGCATTCTTAGTGGTATTCACAATCGTCGTCGTGCCCAACACATCTTGTGCCACAGTACGTAGCATATCTTCAGTTAAATTCATCAAGTCATTGTAATCAGCATACGCTTGATAAAATTCAATCATGGTGAATTCAGGGTTATGGCGTGTTGATAAACCTTCGTTACGGAAGTTACGGTTTATTTCAAATACACGGTCAAAGCCACCCACAACTAAACGCTTTAAGTAAAGTTCAGGCGCAATACGCAAGTACATATCAATGTCGAGTGCATTATGGTGTGTCGCAAACGGACGAGCTGTCGCACCACCAGGAATAACCTGTAACATAGGCGTTTCAACTTCCATAAACTCACGTTCAGCAAGGAAACGACGAATACCTTCAATCACTTTTGAACGAATGCGGAATGTTTCACGCGTATCAGTATTGGTGATCAAATCAACATAGCGCTGACGGTATTTGGCTTCTTGATCTGTTAAACCATGAAACTTCTCGGGTAGCGGACGCAATGATTTAGTCAACAGTTCATATTGAACCATATCAACGTATAAATCGCCTTTGCCTGACTTGTGTACAGGTCCCGTTACACCAATAATATCGCCAATATCAAGCTGACCATATTTTGCTTTTAGATCTTTTTGAACATCTTTAGACGCATACGCTTGAATACGGCCTTTCATGTCTTGCAGCACTAAGAAAGGGCCACGCTTTGCTAAGACACGCCCAGCAATTGACGCCTGCTGGTTTAATTCAACAAGCTCTTCTTTCGATTTATCACCAAACTTAGCTTGTAGATCAGCCGTATAATCTTCACGGCGGAAGCTGTTAGGGTGGCCATTGGCACTGCAATTCTCGCGAATCGCATCCAACTTAGTACGACGCTCAGCAATGAGTTTATTTTCGTCTTGGATTTGATCTGTCATTTTATAGCTCTTAGTTTAGCTTGTTGATTAAAGGCCTGATTTCAGGCTAGCTTCGATAAATCTATCTAGGTCACCATCAAGTACGGCTTGCGTATTTCGATTTTCGACACCAGTACGTAAATCCTTAATTCGAGAGTCATCCAATACATAAGAACGTATTTGACTGCCCCAACCTATGTCTGACTTGGCGTCTTCTTGTGACTGCTTTTCTGCGTTCTGAGCTTGCATTTCAAGCTCAAACAACTTGGCTTTTAATTGCTTCATCGCTTGCGCTTTGTTTTTATGCTGCGAACGCTCATTTTGACACTGTACAACGGTATTTGTTGGTAAGTGCGTAATACGTACTGCTGATTCAGTGGTATTTACGTGCTGACCACCCGCTCCTGACGCTCTGTATACATCAATGCGCAATTCAGCAGGGTTAATATCTATTTCAATATTGTCATCAACTTCCGGATAAACAAACGCTGACGCAAATGAAGTATGGCGACGACCACTTGAGTCAAATGGACTTTTACGAACCAAACGATGTACGCCTGTTTCTGTGCGTAACCAGCCATAGGCATATTCACCACTGAAACGTACCGTGGCGCCTTTAATACCGGCAACATCACCATCGGTGGCTTCTACGAGCTCCACTTTAAAACCTTTTGCTTCACCCCAGCGTAAATACATACGCAGTAGCATATTACACCAGTCTTGTGCTTCAGTACCGCCTGAACCGGATTGCAAATCGAGATATGCATCATTGTCATCGTGTGGGCCCGAGAACATTCTACGAAACTCTAGCTTTTCAAGGCTTGCAACCAAACCTGCGAGCTCCTGCTCTGCTTCATCAAAAGTTTCTTGATCTTCCGCTTCAACGGCCAACTCAACTAACCCTTCCACATCATCAGCACCGGCCACCAAAGTGTCAATGGTTTCAACCACAATTTCTAAAGCCGATTTTTCACGGCCTAGCGCCTGTGCTCTTTCTGGTTCATTCCATACTGCCGAGTCTTCAAGTTCAGCGTTAACTTCTTCTAAACGCTCTTGTTTAAGAGCATAGTCAAAGGTACCCCCGAAGCAGCTCAGTACGTTCGCGAATGTCCTTGATTTGGTTAATCACAGGATTCACTTCAAACATGCACATTACTCCAAAAATTTCACTACAATGATTGGTTATTGCACTCACCCAGCGGTAATCTGCAACAGCCTAATTGTTAAACGCGCCATACTAACAAAATTTGTTCCTGCTATAAATGTCTTTATGCCGTTATTACGCTGATTTCTCGCACGATTAACTGTAATGTAAATTTACCGCGAAACTCATTGATATCTAATTGATACGCAACTTGTGCCAATTGCGCTTGATTATTAGGCCAAGCCCTTACATCAACATTAAATGCAATTGCATCGACTAATTTTCCTGATGAATGCTTCAACACCAATTTAAGGTGTTTTTCTCCAACAATACGTTGTTGAATTAATTCAAATTCTCCACAAAAAACAGGCTCTGGGAAATGCTGCCCCCAAGGGCCTGCTTGTTGTAAAAGCTGTGCGAAATCCATGGTAAAACACTCAGCAGGCAAGGCCCCATCGGTCAACAATACGCTCTGTTTATGCTCTTCAGACAACAATTTACTGACTGTGGCTTCAAAGACAAGTTTAAACTGCGCAAAACTGTCTTCATATATCGTCAAACCTGCAGCCATTGCATGACCACCAAACTTTAAAATTAAACCTGGATGTTGGGTGTTAAGCTGTTCCAATAAATCTCGCATATGTAATCCATCGATTGAACGACACGAGCCTTTTATTTCGCCATTATCACCTTGAGCAAAAATCACAGCGGGACGATGATACTGCTCTTTTAATCGACCTGCCAAAATACCTATTACGCCTTGATGCCAATCATCTTGATACAAACAAACTGCATCAGGAACCCCCTGACTACTTAACACTAAGCGTTCTAGCACCGAGTGTGCTTCTTGTTGCATACCTTGCTCTATTTCACGACGCTCATGGTTTAAACCATCAAGTTCACCCGCGATACGACGGGCTTGATTCATATCTTTTGATAACAAACACGCTATACCCAAACTCATATCATCTAATCGACCTGCAGCATTCAGTCTCGGCGCAAGTGAAAAACCAAAATCGCTTGCACTTAAACGCGCGGCATTACGATTGGCAACTTCAATCAATGCTTGAATGCCAGGCCTGGTTTTACCACTTCGGATCCGTGCAAGCCCCTGATATACCAACGTACGATTATTTGCATCAAGTGCGACCACATCCGCAACGGTCCCTAACGCAACAATGTCCAATAATGCGGCCAAATTAGGTTCAGTATTTGTTGCAAAATAACCCTGCTCTCTCAGCTTATTACGCAGCGCAATTAATAAATAGAAGGCAACTCCCACACCGGCGATTGATTTAGATGGAAATCCACAGTCATGTTGATTTGGGTTCACAATGGCATCTGCATTAGGCAAGTGCGCTCCCTGTAAGTGATGATCCGTTACGATCACGGTGATCCCTGCTTGTTTAACAAGATCAATACCTGCAATACACGAAATACCATTATCAACTGTGATCACTAAATTAGGTTTAAGCGCCACGATTTGCTCTGCTAAAGCAGGACTTAATCCGTACCCTAAACTAAATCTATCTGGTACCAAGTAATCGACATGCGTAAAACCAAACTGGGGAAGCCCTTCCATCAATACTGCGGTGCTTGTTGCGCCATCCGCATCAAAATCCCCCACAACCAACACGGTCGCATTTTTAGCCAACATCTCTACAAGGATATTACTGGCCTTATCCATATCTTTAAATAACTTAAAATCAAGTAACGTTTTTGCACTGTTATCTAATTCGCTTGCGTCTAAAACGCCTCTCGTTGCATAAATTTGTTTGATAACAGGATGTAAGTGGGCGGGTAAATGACTATCTTCTACAAATGGGCGAGTACGGATCTCTGTGTTCATTTAACATCTCAAATTTTTTAGGCAACAAAAAAGGCCTTACGGCCTTTTCTAATTATAGAATGAGTATACCAAATTTAAGATTTTTTGCTGTTCTCTTCTAACGCTTTAGACAGTGCTGCTGCAGGCTGATAGCCTGGGATCAATGAGCCATCTTCTAAAATAATCGCAGGCGTACCTGTGATACCAAAGCTCTGGCCTAGTTCATAATGCTCCGAAACTGGCGCACTACAGTTTTCAACTTTAGCAACTGTTTGTCCTGCTTTAGCATCTGTCAGTGCTTGTGCTGCATCTTTTGCACACCAAACATTGCGTAAGTCTTCATAACCTGACCCACGTAAGCCTCCCCGTGGGAACGCCATATATTTAACCGTAATACCTGCGGCCAAATAATCATCTAGCTCACGGTGTAACTTACGACAATAGCCACATGTAATGTCTGTAAATACCGTTATTTGGTGTTTTTCATTTTCAGCTTTATATACAATCATCGAATCTTGATAATCGGCAACACCTTCTTTGCGTAATCCACTCAACGCCCCTTCCGTCAAGTTCTCACGGTTTTCAAGGTCAATCACCGTGCCCTGAATAAGGTACTTACCATCCGCGCTCGCATATAAAACACCTTTATCGGTGATCACTGTTTTAATACTTGGGATTGGGCTATCTGATATACTTTTAACTGTCACACCTAAACCAGAAAACTGCTCAATAATAGGGTCAGCCAACAATGGGGTTGGTGTTTCTGGTATCGTATTCGCTAAAGTTGAAAAGCTACACGCCAATGCGGCAGCTAAAATTAGTTTTTTCATATTCTGCTCATTAATTATTATGCGGTTACCCACTAAGACCGGAAAACCTCTAAAAAATTCCACTATGCTCTGGGATGATGTTGCTGATGTAACGATTTTAACCGTTCACTGGCAACATGGGTATAAATTTGTGTCGTCGATAAATCACTGTGACCTAGCATCATTTGGACGACACGTAAGTCCGCACCATGATTAAGCAAATGTGTTGCAAAAGCATGACGCAACGTGTGTGGTGATAATGGCGACGTTACATTAGCCAAAATAGCATAGTGTTTAATACGATGCCAAAAGGTTTGTCGAGTCATACCAACTCCTCGCTTTGATGGAAAAACGAAGTCAGTCGCATGTTTTATCATTTGCGGTCGACCCAGCTTCAAAAACTGTTCGATCCAATGCAATGCTTCTTCGCCCATAGGTACCAATCGTTCTTTACCGCCTTTTCCTCGAACCAAGACAACGGCTTGTCGCAAATTCACTTGTTCAATACGTAGCCCTACCAATTCAGTTACTCGTAATCCCGTAGCATATAAGAGCTCCAGCATCGCTTTATCCCTGAGACCCAAAGGTTCATCAACCTCAGGAGCATCAAGCAAAGCTTCCACTTCTAGCTCTGTTAATGTTTTAGGTAGCGATTGTATTATTTTTGGTTGCGCAATACTGAGCAATGGCGTCGCTGTTATTTTTTGTTCTTTGACCCAATATAAAAAAAATCGTTTTAGTGCACTAATTGACCGTGCTGTGCTGCGTGACTTCAGCCCTAGGTCAACTCGATACGCTAAATATGCTTCAATATCGCTACTTTGCACCTCCATCAAAGAAATGTCTCGCTGCGACTTTATCAAAAACTCGGTAAACTTGCCTAAGTCAGATCGGTATGCTGCTAAAGTATTGTCACTCAGCCCCTGTTCTAAAAACAAGGTATCTAAGAATGCCTCTATATAGTCATCATTACTCGATATATTGGTATTGTTGTTGGAAAATTCGCTCACAGGCTTCCTGTATCAATTTTTAACATCATAGGGTAGACTTCGCGCCTATCATAACAGTCAATTAGAAAGTGATAAATACAATGCAAATAGCGTTATTTTATGGTTCAACAACCTGCTATACAGAAATGGCAGCTGAAAAGATTCGTGACATTATTGGTGAAGATACAATTTCATTACATAACATCAAAGATGAGCCATTAATAAATGCAGAGCAATATGACTTTTTAATTTTAGGCATTTCTACATGGGATTTCGGAGAGCTTCAAGAAGATTGGGAGTCTAGCTGGGATGACATTGAAAGTGTAAACCTTGCAGGCAAAACCATTGCGTTATTCGGTATGGGTGATCAACAAGGTTATGGTCAATGGTTTCAAGACGCTTTAGGCATGCTACATGATAAAATACAGCCTCAAGGTGTTAATTTTATTGGTTATTGGCCCAATACAGCTGACTATGAATTCGAAGCATCAAAAGCACTCACTGAAGATGCGAGTCACTTTGTGGGATTGGCACTCGATGAAGACAGTCAGTATGAAAAAAGCGACGAACGAATCGCCAGCTGGATAGAACTGATAATGACCCAATACGGCGATTCACTATAGCTCTCTCACTGAACGGCTTTTCATTCTGTCATACATTCGGGCCATTTTATGTAACGTCTCCCAATGCAGTTAAACCGTAGCGGGATCCGCCCATGATACTTCTCGGATCCAAGTCTTGAGTGCCGGAAAGTCTTCAATAGAATCAATCATCCCCCATGCGGCTAACAAAGGTTGGCCGTACAATTCATTCTTTTCAAAAACCATAATCAGATTCTCACTGGACCCTTTGTAACCACCTGAATGTAATACGACACTGGTTGGCAGACCGATATGTTGAATAGCAGCCACGGACCATGCGATTGCCGCAATTTCCTCACCCTTCATCCAGTTTTTATTACTGCGACTTTTGTATACATCACCACTTAACAAGTGACGCTCAGTCGGCTCACATACGGCAATATGGCCAGCCTCATGTAATATATCACCGGCATAACTCAACTTTTCAACATCAATCAGTAATACACCTTGCTGTAACTTCAAACCGGGTAAAAACGTATCACTTGTTAAACGACTCAGCTGAAAGGGTACCTCAATAGTTTCTAAAAATGTCAAAATCTTGCGTATGGTCTGATCCATCAAATATCCCCTTCACGTTATCAATCAAAATTCGCATTCTATGCTATTTTGAAGCACTTCCTCTTATAAATAAAGTCATTGTAAGATGCTGTAATTTTAGATAAAAACAAGTTATCTAAAATTATTTCTTCTATATTTACTCAGTGTTATTGATGATAAATAGAATAGCCTCGTCATTACATCTTCAAGTAAAAATCCCGACATAATCCAATATACTCCGGTGTATAGGTATTATTGCTATTACGCACACATAGCGCACTCATCAGTGTTGTATCACACGACGTTAATGAAAACTCCATAAGGCGACGACTCACTGGTTTATTTGGTGTCATTTTTACATTGCAGACTCTGTGTAAATATAAGCCCATCACACGGCCACATTCAATAAAAACATCAGCTTCAGAACAAGGTAAAATGACCGTCAAAGTACTCTTTGCATGGCTCACTTGAATATAAGCGCTGAGTAATTCACTGAAACTCAAGCCATCAGTATGTCGCGCTTTATTTCTTTGCTTATCAGGGCTTTTTAGACTGTTATTAAAATATGGAGGGTTGCTAATAACGCAATCAAATGTATGATTTGATTCAAATACTTGAATTGCACATTGATGAACCATAATATCAGGCCATGGACTCTGTGAAATATTATGCCGCGCATCATTAACTGCCTCCGCATCAATTTCAACAGCATCAATGATTAAGTCTTGATTACGCTGTTTACACATCAGCGCCAATAACCCAGTGCCTGTTCCTATGTCTAATAAACGCTGTGCACCTACTAAATTAGCCCATGCCCCCAACAAAATACCATCAGTTGATACCTTCATGGCGCTATTGTTCTGTTGAACCTTAAACTGTTTAAATGCAAAGCTAGTCATTATTCACCTTTTCGAAAATCACCATCACGCGTATAATTGAGACCATTGTCCTTTATTTATGATGTGCTATGCAATTTTCTGAATTTGATCTTGATACCAAAGTGTTGAACGCGATTGACAAAATGGGTTATCAATCCGCTACCAGTATACAACAGCTGGCAATTCCTGAAGCGTTAATCGGGCGTGATATATTAGCCTCCGCCCCAACTGGTACAGGGAAAACCGCTGCATTTTTAATCCCTGCAATTCAGCATTTGCTTGACTTTCCTCGTAAAGACCCTGGTTTTGCACGTGTGTTAATAATGACACCAACACGAGAGCTTGCTTATCAAATACATGAACAATGCCAGTTACTCGCTGCAAACACACACTTGAAGATTGGTGTGGTAACGGGAGGCATTAACTATGGTACACATAAAGAGATCTTTGAAAAGAACAATGACATTTTGATCTCAACACCTGGTCGGTTGATGGAATACCTTGAAACAGAAAACTTCCACGCAGAAAATGTTGAACTGTTGATTCTAGACGAAGCTGACCGCATGCTTGACCTTGGTTTCAAAAAAGAAATGCTCCGTATTTGTGAAGAAGCCAAAAACCGTCGTCAGTGCTTTTTATTCTCTGCAACATTAGAAGGCGATAGCGTTGAATTATTTGCTGAACGTATTTTAAATGATCCGGCTTTACTGGAGGCAGAATCATCTCGCAAAGAAAAAGCCAAAATACACCAATGGGTGCACTTAGCGGATAACTATACCCATAAACTAGAATTACTACTGCATTTATTACAAAGTGAAACTGAAGTACAAAAAGCCATCGTATTTGTAAAGACCCGAGAACGCTTAGAACAACTTGTTGGAGAACTCTATACGCATGGCGTAAAAACCACATGGCTACGCGGTGAAATGCCACAAGATAAGCGTATGACCGCCATGGCCAATTTCCAAAGTGGCCGCACGCGTATTTTGATTGCAACCGATGTTGCAGCCCGTGGTATTGATGTTCCTGACATTACGCATGTTATTAACTTTGATTTGCCACGCACAGCAGATGTTTACGTTCACCGCATTGGTCGTACTGCTAGAGCTGGTAAAAAAGGCACAGCCATCTCATTTGTCGAAGCCCATGACGTAGCCATTTTAGCCAAAATTGAGCGCTATATTGACTTAGGCCTTAAACGAAGAGTGATAAAAGGCTTAGAAGCGCAAAATAAAGAAGCGCGCCCACCGAAGAAGAAGAAAGATCCGCTCAAAATGAAAGCGAAAAAGAAAGCAAAAGCCAAGATCAAGAAAAAGAAATAAATTATGAAAGGCCTCTATGAGGCCTTTTTTATTCTGCAGTAAAAAAACGCGTCACACTAAATGGCGTTAAATCTAATGTAGTGTCTTGTCCTGTTACCAGCTCAGTAATCAACTGACCTGTGATAGCTGAAGTCACAATGCCTGTTCGAAAATGCCCACATGCATTAATGTATCCTGCAATGCCAGGGACATGACCTAATATCGGCAACTCATCTGGCGTACCAGGGCGTAACCCAGCCCAACAGCGCTTTATATTACTTTCTTTTAAGATAGGTAAACATTTTAATGCCCCTTGGGACAGTTCGGTAATTTTATCCAAACTATTTGTCGTATCAAAGCCCTTTTCTTCCGTGGAGGAGCCAATTAAAATTTCACCATTATCTTTTTGCGCAATGTAGCAGTCACTGGTACTGATACAACCATTGAGTACTTTCGGTAAACGTTCAGACAGAACAATTTGCCCTTTCACTGGGTATACTGGCATGTGCAATCCAGTTGCCTGATTAAACAACGTATCAGCCCATGCGCCAGCAGCATTAATGAGCGTGTCGCATAGATACGTTTCTTCATTGGTCGTCACACCAGTGACACGATTTCCCTCGCGTAAAATCGATGTCACTTCATTGTTTAAAACCAGTTCAACACCATTTTGTCTTGCCCCTTCGATGTACGCATCCACTAACCGATAAGGATTAACTTGATGATCACAAATAAAATCTATTGCACCAATCGCATCCGGTGTGACATAAGGCTCTTCGGCTTTTAACTGTGCTGCATCTAACCACCGAACTTGATCTGCAAGATGAGGAATACCGCTGGTAATTTGGTCGGCATAAATACGATCATCTTCGTTATACATGATGAACTTTAGCCCCGTGCGTTCAAACTTAAAATCGACACCATGTCGCTCAAGCATTTCTTGATGAAGTGCCGGATACATGGCGTTTGAAGTCAAGGCGAACTCAAAGAAACAATCTGGCAACTGGTGAGGCCGCATAACAGGGATCTCTTTGCCTTTTGCTTCACTTTGCAACTTAGATAAGGTTTTGAAAAAAATAACGCCACAACCTAACCCAACAGATTCACCAATAGCCCATAATCCACCAGCAGAAGCTCGCGACGCGTTCCCCGGTTTTTTTATATCGATGAGTGCAATCTTCAAATCCGTATCTCGACTTAAAAAATAGGCACACGCGGCACCAATCACACCGCCTCCTGCAATAACAATATCGAATTTTTTCATTCGTGCTCTTCCAAAAAAGTAAATGGGATTGGATCTAATGGGAAACGTGGTTTAATAGTCCCAATATCATCTATACACCCTGCTTGATGTAATCTATCTACCGCATAACTTGAACACGTTTTACCTTGGCAATCTCCCATGCCAATGCGCGTACGCATTTTCAAGCTTGTAATATCTTTAACACCTTGAGCGAGTGCAATATCGACTTGTGCACGTGTTGTTTTTTCACATCGACACACAATCGTTTCCGGTTGGGCAAGTGCCATTAAACCTTTTTGCCGCGCTGAGAATCGATCAAAACCATACCGAAATCGCTTAATTCGATCTAACTTCCTCATCACCTTTCCAGCATGCTGTGCCGCCTGTTTCGCATTGAGCACCCCTCTGCGTTCAGCAATTCGTATGGCTGCGATTTGTCCTTCACAAATCGCGGCATCAGCACCCAATAACCCACTGCTATCACCAGCGATATATACATTTTTTACATTACTATGTTGCCAGCGATCTAGAATCGGAATACTGCCACTGACATTACTATATTCATGCTCAACACCCAATAACATCGCCAATTGACTACGCGCCACAAACCCATAGCCAACCCCAACAGCGTCGACTTCTATGGTTTTAGTATTTTGCAAATCGGCTTGCCACTGAGCATTGTAAGGCGCAACAACCACGCTACTAACTGAATGATCTCCTAGTGCTTTAACAACCCCCCAGCCATAGTGAAAAGGAATATCGTGCTTTTTCAAATACCCCATCATGCTTAAACCAGATAAAGTGAGCTTGGGTTTATTGAGTAAAGCAACGGCTTCTTTGGCCAATTTACCAAATTGACTTGCTTCATAGACACCAGCGACTTCAACCCCTGACTTATGTAATTGACACGCAACTAACGGCAATAGAGGCCCCGTTCCCACCAATGCCATTTTACTCCCTGGTTTTACCAACCCACTTTTGAGTTGTAACTGCACTCCTCCCATCAACATCACCCCCGGTAGCTGCCACCCTTGAAACGGAATACTCCTTTCATGACAGCCCGTGGCTACCACAAGCTCTTCGTAGGCTAAATTTTCTAATCTCTCATCTTTGCTTACCAGTAAGTTTTTCTTACCTTCAGGCCCCAAAACTCGTGTATTCGTCAATAAACTAATATGTTTCACATTATTATCATAACGCCTTTGTAAGGCCGCCATGGCGCGTTTTAAATTATCGTCTAGATGCGGCAATGTTAGTGTGCTACGTAATGGCCCTCGATAAATCACCCCGCCAATTTTTGATGCTTCATCCACGACTGTACTCGCAATACCAAACTTTCCTAGGTGGGCAGCTGTCGCGGTACCAGCGGGGCCACCGCCAACAATTACCACAGGGTGATTATGTGTCATTTTATACCCTCTTCGAAAAATCGATTCACCAGTGTCTCGACTGTCATTTGTGGCTGAACAACCGTCTGACAAGCACGCTTTTTAAATCGTTTGTTCACTTTTACATGACAGCAATGGCATACGCCCATGCCACAATACGCCCCTGAAACACTTTGATGGTCATTCACCATCAACTCCTTATGCTCCGTTGCAAGCAAAACCGATAAAATAGTTTCCCCTTCGCTTACCGCAACCTTTTGATGATTTACGGTTATTTCAAATGACGGTGATGTGATGGGCGTAATGTCCTTTGTTCGCCTTAAACATTTCATAACTTGCCTCTGCTAAATAAATTATTTTGAATAAATTTTAATTTACTCTTCGATGCGCAGATTAATAACAATGAAAACAAAAAACAAACACATTAATTACGTAAAATTAACTTTATTGCGATTTGTTGATCTAGATCTTGATTTACTATTATTTATCACTGTTTACGCGGTATATTAACCAGCTGAAATGATGATATAAAATCCTAAGGACAACATAAAATATGGAAATTTCTAGCCACCAATTAAATTTACTGTGTGGTGCGCTTGCACAGTTACGTTTACAGGCTGATTTAATCTTAGCGCCCAAATACCCTACATTTGCAGGCAAACCATACCCACTTGGTCGCTGTAAAGAAATTCGTGATGAAGTGTATTTGTTGTTAAAAGACCAGAGTAGCTACAACAATCATCCCGTTTTAAACCTCCTCAAAACACAGGAGCAAGCGTATCCAAACATAAAAAAAGTGTGGGGTTCACTGCGTGACGAGTATTTTCAAAATGCCATGATAATTGAGCAATGGTATATAGATGTGGCCAATGATACGGTCGATGCAAATAAGCCAAGAGTCGAAATGGTTCTGTCATCTCATGCTGGATTTGGCCCCATCACCAGCTTTACCCAATTTGCCAATATTGCCCGGCCATACTGGCAAGTAGATTTATATCGAAATGACGTTTGCCCTGCATTGGCTCCTTTTCTGCCTATCGTATGTGTCGGAAAGAATAACGTAAGTTGGCTTGCCGCTGCCAATGACGACATGCTCAATTTAGCAATGCAAAGTGAATTTAAAGCATCTGAAGATATTTTAAATAACCTGCCTCAGCTACCTATGAATATTCGTAACAAATGGCAAGCACTATTGACAAAACACGCTGCAACACAACTACTTACATCAGAAGGTCAAGCTGTGACTTTTTGTCAAAAATATAGGGCGCAGTCATTACATTTAGACCTGTCATTTAGAGACAACATTGTTATTGCATATAGCCAATTACCAAAAGGTGTTTAAGCTACCTCAAGCACCTTTTGCTGCACAGTACTAAACCAATATATAATACCAAGCGCTAATATCATGATAGGAATTGTCCACATATTTAGCGTTTGCCATCCCACGACAGCTTCTAGCCATCCCGCACCTAAAGATGATATTGCCACCATACTAAATACCAAAAATTCATTACTTGCTTGTGCCTTTGCTCGCTCACAAGGGTGATATGTCTCACTGACCATCTGTGTGGCAGAAATAAACATAAAGTTCCATCCTATTCCCAGTAAACACAAGGCAAACAGAAAATGTTCATGGCTCACACCTTGTAAATTAACTATACAACACAGCAAAATAATCAATGCACCCACCGCCATTATTTTGGCTTGACCAAATCGCTCAATTAACTTACCAGTGAAAAATGAAGGTACAAACATCCCCAATACGTGCCACTCGATAACCAATGCAGACTCCGCCAAATCAAACCCGTGGCGATGCATTGCCAACGGCGTAGCCGTCATCAATAAATTCATGATGGTATAACTCAACATGGCAATCACGACCGCAGTAATAAATTGCGGTTGAGCCACTATCTCTTTCAATGATCGTGCGCTTGCGTTACTACTTGTTTTTGCCACCTCATTAAATGTCACGACTTGTAATAAACACAGAGCTAATAAATACAAGCCACTCAATGAGATAAAGACATTAGCATAATTTAGGCTCGGGAAGTTATTTGTCACCCATACGGCTAAATTGGGCCCCAGTATTGCGGCAATAACGCCACTGGCCATTATTGTAGATATTGCCGTTGCGGGATTATCGCTCGCTTCAATTGCTGCAAAACGATATAAAGTTGCAAATCCAATACCTACCCCGATTAACAACGTCGCCGCACAAAATAGTAAAAATGCACTTTGGCTCAATGCGACATAACCCAAAAATGTGCCAATAAGCCCAATGAGATTACCAAAGCTAAATCCCCAGCGACGGCCTATTTTCGCCATCAGCAACGATGCTGGAATCGTCGCGATTAATAACCCGAACATTTGTGTAGCAACAGGCAAAGTTGTTAATGCTGCTGACGGACTCAGAGCTTGCCCCACTAAAGCTGCAATGGTGACTAACAAAATATTACCTGTCGTAATTAACCCTTGGCACATAGCCAATAACAACACATTCTTATTCATTGTATTCTTTACCGTTGTTAAGCAAGTATTTTACCACCCCACACTGGGCGTTGGCTGGCTATTTGGATCATTTGGCGATACACGGCAACGATTTAATGCTTCGAAACACTTATCTAGGCAGCTATTCTGCTGCGCACCCGGTATCGATGTATCATCACGGCAGTAATTCGCACAATTTGCATGTGCTTGCTCACAGCTAACCGTACCATTTGTGACCGATGTGCCAAATTGAGCACTACACCCTATTGCCGTTAATACAATAAATATCACTATGACACTTTGTTTTATCATGCTTGCTCCGCTCTTAGAAATACAGGTTCATTGGCTTTCATTGTCGCTTCTTCACTGAAGTAGTACCCTGCTACATTAAACGCTTTTAGTGCTTCTAAGCTCGTAATATTTTGTTCGATTATGTAGCGTGCCATCATGCCTCGTGCTTTCTTTGCATAAAAGCTAATCACTTTAAATTGGCCGTTTTTGCAATCTTTAAAAATAGGCGTAATAATTTCCGCGTTGAGCACTTTTTTATTGACGGCTTTAAAATATTCATTGGATGCTAAATTGACCAACTGAGACGCTTGCTGCGCTGCCAATGTTGCATTTAAATTTTCAGCAATAGTCGTGCCCCAAAACTCATACAGGTTCTTACCTCGGCTATTCTCTAATTTTGTGCCCATTTCTAAACGATACGGCTGCATTAAATCCAGTGGCCGCAATACTCCATATAAGCCAGACAATATACGGAGAGTGTTTTGCGCATAATTAAGCGCGTCATCACTCAAACTCGTCGCATCTAATCCGGTATAAACATCACCGTTAAATGCCAGTACAGCCTGTTTCGCATTATTTGTAGTAAATGGTTGCGACCATTCACTAAATCGCGCGGCATTTAACCCTGATAGCTTGTCGCTAATTTTCATTAAGCTGCCTATCTGCTGCGGTGACAAGGTTCGACATACTGCCATTAATTCTTCGCTATGATCGAGTAATTGCCCTTGTGTATGGCGTGAAATATGCGCAGGAGTATCGAAATCTAAATTTTTTGCAGGAGATATTACCGTGATCATGGCTAGCCTATTGACTTGAAAATTGTTTAGTGTCAATTTCAACACTATCCCCGCAGGACTTCAAGCTTTGAATAACCCTTGAACCTATAAGGGATAGCCCTAAATTCGTGTAATGACCCGCTAGCTCCTTCTGGTTGCGCTTACCTTGGTCTGTATCTGTTTAGATACGGACAATTGACCTATTAAAGCTAATCACAGTATTGCAACATAGCGGAATTACACTTTTATATTTGCTGCAAATAGGAATGAGGACAGCTAATGACATCAGCACTAGATAGGCTTAAACAGCATTCATCCATTGTTGCCGACACCGGCGACATCGAAGCCATACGCAAGCATCAGCCTGAAGATGCAACGACCAACCCATCGCTATTACTCAAAGCAAGTGAAATGCCTGCATACCAAGCTTATTTACAAAAAGCATGGGACTTTGCTAAAACAAACGAATCTGATGCTCGACAACAATTAGAGCTCGCTTGCGATTACTTCGCAGTATTGATTGGTAAAGAAATAGCCGAGATTGTGCCAGGCTATATATCTACCGAAGTGGATGCTCGCTTGTCTTTTGATACACAAGCCATGATCAATAAAGCCAACACCTTGTTAAAACTGTATGAACAAGAGGGTGTGAGCAAAGATAAAATACTGATCAAGATTGCATCAACGTGGGAAGGTATTAAAGCCGCAGAACAACTTGAAAAAGAAGGTATTAAGTGTAATTTAACGTTATTATTTAGCCAAGCCCAAGCCCGTGCCTGTGCCGATGCAAATGTATTTTTGATTTCACCATTCGTTGGCCGAATCTTAGATTGGCATGTGGCGAATGGTCTTGAGAAGCCTACCGATCCACTTAACGATCCTGGTGTACAATCTGTTTGTAGTATTTATGAGTTCTATAAACGCCATGATTATAAAACCGTGGTTATGGGGGCGAGTTTCCGTAATACTGGCGAAATCATTGCACTTACCGGATGCGACAAGCTCACCATCAGCCCTGGACTACTTGAAGAACTTGGCAACCTAACCGATGCACAAGAATACTTGCTAGAAAGCAATTACCCTGTGGAAGCTAAACCTGCGCCGCTAACTGAAGCCCAATTCCGCTGGTTGCATAACCAAGATGCCATGGCGACTGAAAAACTGGCTGAAGGCATTCGTTCATTCGCAGATGCCCAAGAAACACTTGAGACACGCTTTAAAGCGCTATAAACCACCCAGTTTACCTACCTCAAAAAAACGCTGCCTATGCAGCGTTTTTTTATTCTACCATTTTGACCTTCATCAAACTGTCACTTTATTTTAACCTAGATGACACATAGTTGTTTTATTTTTAGCCGTGTTGTGATATACCAAAGTTGCTTGTAGTGCAGGCATGCACACTGAGCTCGCGTTATTGAGGTTAATAATCAATTAGGAGATATTCATGGATAGCCTAGACGATATGATTGAACTACTAGAAGGTCCTGAAACAAAAAAACGTGCCTCTCAAAAAAGTAAAAAACGAAAGTGGCGTGAAATCGAAGCGCTGAAAGACAAACAGCGTCTTCGCAAAGAACTACAGGAATTAGACTACTTTGCAGACAACCTAGACTTAGACGACTTAGATTTGGTCTAAGTCCATAAAAAAGGCTCCTTAGGAGCCTTTTTTAATACTAAAAACCTAAAAAATCAGCCTATCTAGCTTCTTTATATTTGCCAATCAATCGCTTTTTTACCCATTTTTACCAACAACTGATTCGTTTTAGAAAAGTGGCTACACCCGAAAAAGCCTCGATGTGCAGACAAAGGGGATGGATGAGGCGCATGCAGTACATGATGACGGTCAGTATCAATTTTTTTGCCCTTTTTCTGGGCATGTGCACCCCATAATAAGAAAATTGTACCTTGAGTGTGTTCATCAAGGTATGCGATAACTGCATCTGTGAAACGCTCCCACCCTAGCTTTTTGTGAGAATGCGCAGCACCTTGCTCAACGGTTAATACGGTATTGAGTAACAATACCCCCTGCTCTGCCCAAGGTAATAAGTAACCGTGTTGGGGAATCATAAAGCCATTAATATCTTGCGCGAGTTCTTTATACATATTCGCCAATGAAGGTGGCGGCTTTATACCTGGCAGTACTGAGAAGCATAAGCCATGTGCTTGATCCGGTCCATGGTATGGGTCTTGCCCAAGAATAACGACTTTGACTTGCTCTAGTGCGGTAGCATTTAACGCCTCAAAAACATGCTGCTCCTGCGGGTAAACAATCACACCTTCCGCGCGACGCTGAGCCACATAGTCCAACGTCTCTTGCAAATAAGGTTGCGCCTGTTCATGTGCCAGTAACGCTTGCCAGCAATTCATTAATACCCCCTTCTTTTATAAAGTGTACAACCAAAGCTGATCACCTTATTTCACCTGTGCTTGATAAAAAGCCTTTGATGCCAAAATTTTATCACACATATCTGTCACCCCATCAAGCACACGCGTGCTATAACGGTGTAATAAGTCGGCATTCACCGTTATAAATTGGTCATACTTTACTGCGGGGATCTCCGGCCACTTATGCCAATCCACCATTTTAACCTGCTTCTTGGTTTTTTCATCAGGAACAATGATCACTTGAGGGCTTGCTTTTATCACATTCTCGATACTGATTTGTGGGTAATCAGTGGCATTATTTGCAAATGCATTCTCTACACCGCACACCATCAACAATTGGTGGATCCAAGTGTTTTTATTCACCGTCATCATAGGCTCAGGCCAAAGTTGATAAAACACTTTAAGAGAAGGTGTGTCTGCGTAACGCCCTTTTATCGCATTAAATTGCGCTGTAAAAGCACCTGCCGCCCCCTCTGCCTGTTGAACGTTTCCCGTCAACTGACCAAATAAACGTAGTTCGTCTGCGACCTTATTGATGTCTTTGGCTTCGCTATACACCACTTTAATGCCTAACTTTTCTACTTTCTCTAAATCAATTTTTTTACTGCCTGTTTGCCAAGCGATGACTAAGTCAGGTTTAAGCGCTAATAACTTTTCGAGTTGAATACCATTATAACCACCAATTCGAGGGATCTGGTTTGCTTGCGCAGGAAAGTCTGCGTAATCAACAGTCCCCACGATTAAATCACCCGCGCCTACCGTGAATAAGTTTTCAACAATATGAGGCGCTAAAGCGACGATACGCTTTGCCTCAGCGGCTTGGCTATTAAGGCTGATGAGTAATAACATCAAAAGTAACAAGCTGTAACGTTGCATTAAAAATCAAACCCTTTTTGCGCTTTTATCCCTGCTTCAAAGGCATGCTTTACGTTGCGAACTTCACTGACCGTATCAGCAAGATCTGTTAAACGCCGATGTGCCGCTCTTCCTGTGATTATCACTGACTGCATTTTAGGACGATTTTCAATTGCGGTAATGACCTCATCTAAATCAATATATTCGTAGGTCACCATATAAGTCAATTCGTCAAGTAAAACCAGATCTATACTGTCATCTGCTAACCAAGCTTTCGCTTGAATCCAGGTGTCTTGTGCTGCTTTCGTGTCGGTAACACGGTTTTGCGTTTCCCAAGTAAACCCTGTTTTCATCACCGAAAATGGCACCCCCGCTTTTTCCAGTAAGTTGCGCTCTCCACACTCCCACATACCTTTAATAAATTGTGCTACTGCCGCATTCATACCATGGCCAACACAACGGGCTACCGTACCAAACCCAGAAGTCGACTTGCCTTTACCATTGCCAGTAATCACTTGAAATATACCTTGCTCTGTTTGTGCAGCCGCCACTTTTGCATCAACACTTTCTTTTACTTTCTGCTGACGTTTCTGGTGCTTATCATGCCTTTCTTGTTGCGACTGTTGTGTATTCTCTTGCTTATTTGTACTCATAAAGCCCTCTATTGACCATATGTTATGGCGGTGATTTTTGGTATATCTAAATATTGTTCACATACATCAGCAAGGCGCTCTAGTTGTGCCTCGCGATGCGTATTGAGATCAAACATTGTATTTTGTAATTGGCCATTGCTCGCCCAGCCTAATATTGATTGGGCAGCGCAGGCACTATCGAACAAGCCATGTAAGTAAGTACCCGCCATCAGATTATCATCAGAAATAAAACCATCATGCTCGTAACCATTGGGATGATCTGTAAAAGATAAAAAAGGCTGACACATCGCAGGGCCAGTACTGTACCCACAATGGATTTCATAACCCGAAATACTCACCTTTTCGTCATCTAGATGACATTTTCCGCTGACTTGAGTCAACACTTTATCCGCGGTTAATACCGTTTTGAACTGTGCTAATCCTAACCCCTTAATTTCTGTTACGCTTGATTCTATCCCTAACGGATCACTGATGGACTCACCCAACATTTGCAACCCGCCGCACACCCCGAGCACTTTACCACCATAGCGTAAATGGCGCTTAATCTCCTGTGACCAAGTTTCTGACTGTAAAAAAGCCAAATCACTGATCACGTTCTTGCTACCTGGAAGAATGATCAGATCAACATTACCAATCTGTTGAGTATGACGTATATAGCGCAAATCCACATTGGGGTGTAGACGCAGCGCGTCAAAGTCAGTGTGATTACTAATATGAGGGAATAATAATACAGCAATAGTGAGCTGTTTATCTTCGACGACATTATCCATAGCAACCGCATCTTCGGCATCTAAATTTAATGCATGTAAATACGGCAATACCCCTAACACTGGTTTTCCTGTGCGCGCTTCTAACCAATCAAGGCCAGATTGCAACAAGCTGAGATCTCCGCGAAAGCGATTGATCACAAACCCTTTTACGAGGGCTTGCTCTTGCTCACTGAGTAACATTAGCGTGCCTACCAAATGTGCAAATACGCCCCCTTTATCGATATCTGCGATAATAATAACTGGGCAATGAACCTCAGTAGCAAACCCCATATTTGCAATATCATTTTCTCGTAAATTGATTTCTGCGGGGCTCCCTGCGCCTTCCACCATAATCATATCGAATGAGGTCATTAAGCGAGTATGCGATTGTAAAACAGCCTGCATAGCCACTTTTTTGTAATCATGATATTTCGTGGCTTCCATATTACTAATGGCTTTGCCGTGAATAATCACTTGTGCGCCAGTATCGCTGTTGGGCTTCAGTAAGATTGGATTAAAATCCGTATCAAGCGGAACTTTCGCTGCAACAGCTTGTAGAGCTTGTGCTCGACCGATTTCCCCACCGCATGGCGTCACTGCACTATTTAGTGCCATATTCTGCGGCTTAAAAGGTGCGACTTTACGATGTTTCCTAGCAAAAACACGACATAACCCCGCGACAAGGGTACTTTTACCAGCATCGGATGTGGTGCCTTGCACCATCAAAGTTTTCAATCGTTTTATCTCTATTTAATGCGTAAGGCACAGCCGGCCATAATAAATTCAACTCTATCCGCTAACTGTGCAATATCTTGGTGTAACCACCCAGACTGATCGACAAATACACGACTCAGCTCACCTAAGGGAACAATGCCATGTCCTACCTCGTTGCTCACTAAAATAATGCGCGCTTGGCTTTTCTCCAGCGCAGTTAAAAGCGCGGATTTTTGTTGCAAAAAAGCGTCTACCCCCTGTTCGCATAAACCATACGTTAACCAAAGTGTTAAGCAATCTACTAAAATACAGGTGTTCTTATCTGCATCCGTTATAACTTCAGGTAATGACCATGGTTCTTCAACCACTGACCAATCCTCAGACCTTGAAACGCGGTGGTGTTTAACCCGTTGCGCCATTTCTTCATCTTTTACTTGTGCCGTGGCAACATACACTAACTGGGATACCAAATTACTATGCAGCCATTGCTCTGCTTGGCGCTCGGCCAAACGGCTCTTTCCTGAACGAGCTCCGCCTAACATCAATACTATTTTTTCATTCATAACCATACCTGAACGCAAAAACCGTAAATAACCAATTCAGCGATTTGCTGTGCTGCACCGAGACAATCTCCGGTATAGCCTCTTAATTGACTTTTAAACCAGGTAATACACAGAAAACGAGTAAGCCATAACACACAGATCAACAACACGCACTCGATAAAAGAAAACAACTGAGTTAACCACATCAACAATAAAAGGCTACCAGCGCTACAATATAAAACCTTTAGGCTTTGCCGAGATAAAGCTTTTGCAACCGGTTTAACCTTACTTTGTGCATCTTCTTGTACATAAGCTAACCTGCCAATAATACTGGTCGCCATTGCTCTGCTTAACGTATGAGCACAAATCAGTGCTGCGCTAACCCATAGCCAATGATCGGCCAACAACATAAGTAGTTCATATTTAGCTAATAACAGTAACACCAGCGATGTTGCACCGTAGGTACCTAAGCGACTATCTTTCATAATGGTCAGTTTTTGTGAGACAGACCAACCACCACCAAAACCATCCCATACATCCGCAAAGCCATCCTCATGGAACGCCCCTGTTAATATTAACCCGCTCGCAAGCACGATGATAATCGCCATTGAATCAGGAAATAAAAACTGTAACCCACAATACAATAACGCCAATGCCGCACCAATAGCGCCACCCACAATGGCAAAATAGCGACTCGCTTCGTTCAACGCATTATCAGCAATCGGCATCTCAATGCTTACCGGTATTCGCGTTAAAAAACTCACCGCTAATAACAATCCTTGCCTATTCACCTTGTACAACCTGAGTAACTTGCGCGTCTTCAAAACTGGCCATGTCATTATATAAAGCCAGAGCACTTTGCATAATGGGTAAAGTGAGGGCTGCGCCGCTACCTTCACCTAAACGCAGGCCTAAATTGAGTAACGGTTTTACATTTAAATACTCCAGCATTTTTGCATGAGCTTGCTCACCTGAGCAATGTGCAAAAATCATATATTGCTGAGCATTAGGTGATAGCGCAATCACAATCATGGCCGCAGCAGTGGCAATAAACCCATCGACCACAATGACGGCTTGCAACCGTGCTGCCTGCTGCATAGCGCCCACCATTTGACAGATTTCAAAGCCACCTAAACAACGTAAAATGTTACGCGCATTGGTGAGCTTCGATTCATGAAGCACCAGCGCCTGTGCCACTAGCTGTTGCTTTTTAATAACAACTTCGCCGCTCACTCCAGTTCCTTTTCCTACCGTTTCTTCTGGAGACAACCCCGAAAGCGCGGAAAAAATAGCAGCCGCTGAGCTAGTATTGCCAATCCCCATCTCTCCAAATGCATATACATTTGCACCTTTTTGACTTTGTAATGTCAGTATTCGCGCGCCAAGGTTAAGACCTTGCTCAAGCTGTGCTTCACTCATAGCTTCATATTCATGAAATGCTTGAGTTATATTGCCCAATCGTTGAGAAATCACCCCTAAATCAGCTTCTGGTACATTCAAAATACCACAATCTACAACACTCAATTGCCAACCAAACTGGCGGCACAAAACGTTAATCGCCGCGCCACCAGCTGCAAAATTAGCCATCATTTGCCCCGTCACCTCACTCGGTGCTATAGATACGCCTTGTGAGGCAATACCATGATCCCCTGCAAATACGATTAACTGGGGTGCTATAACAACCCATTTTTTTGATAAAAACTCAGTATCTGATGTGTGTTGAGAAAAAATACTCACCAACTGAAAAGCAACACACTCTAACTGCCCTAATGCGCCGAGTGGTTTGGTTTTTAAATCAATCTTTTGTTTTATTTGTGCTGAAAATTTATTATCTAATGGCTTTACCATATGTTTATTCTCATTATGTATTTCACAACCCAACTAGGCTGACCGCTTTCGAAACATCAGCAGACCTAAGAAAAAGACACTGCCAATTGCTGAAGTGATCACGCCAATCGGTAACTCTTGATTTTCTAATGCGACCCGTGCAATAACGTCAACCCAAATCATTAACAACCCACCACTCAACGCTGTTGCGAACAGCCCTAAAGTGGTCGCTTGAGACACAAAAAAACGTACAATATGTGGGATCATCAATCCTACAAACCCGACGCCACCACACATTGCGACTAACACAGCCGTTAACAACGAACTCAACAACAACATACCTAAACGTAGCTTTTCAACGCTCACACCTAGAGTCGTGGCACTTTCATCACCCAGTAAAAGGGCGTTGATTGAACGACGTAACAGCAGCATCACCAACATGCAAGCACAAACCACAAAAGAGGGTAACCATAGCCACTGCCAATCTGCTCTGCTAAAACTGCCTAAGTTCCAAAATAAAATAGCGCTGATCGCCTGAGGATCGCTCCAATACAATAATAAACTTGTAAACGCACTGAACAGGAAGGACAACGCAACCCCAGCCAATAACATCGCCTCTACTTGAGCGGAGCCTCGCCCTTTTGCAATCAACAACAAGAGCGTCATGGCCAACAAGCTACCGGCAAACGCTGCCCCAGAAAGCGCAAGACCAGCTTGAATGCCTGTCAGTGCGAACAGTAATACAACCCCAAAAGATGCGCCAGATGAAATACCAAAAAGATAAGGATCAGCCAAAGGGTTACGAGTCACCGTCTGTAAAATGAGTCCAGCCAACGCTAAGCCACTACCTGCAATAAATGCGAGAATAACGCGTGGCAGACGTAGCTCAAACACAATTTTTTGTGAGAAGTCATTTGCTTGATATTGCCACAGTGCATTAAAGACATGCTCCCCCGTAATATCAATTGCTCCCAACTTCAACGCCATAAAAAAACTGAATACACAACCAAAGAACAGTACACATATTGTAACGATACGCTTCATAATGCATATCCGTAATGATACCGAATATGTGGGACTTGCTCGATGCCTTCATAAGGGCATGACACAGAACTTACCGATGCACATACGCCATAAACATCCGCCAACAATTGTGCATTGAACACGTCGAGTGGTTTTCCATGTGCAACTAAAGCACCTTCCTTTAAAACGAGTATTTCATCGCACAATGCACCAGCAAGATTTAAGTCATGAAAAGAAGCGAGTACTGTGATGTTGAGTGATTTAGCAAGCTCCATTATTTGAATTTGATACTTCACATCAAGGTGGCTCGTTGGCTCATCCATAATCAAAAACACAGGCTGCTGTACTATCGCTCGTGCAATTAATACCCGTTGCTTTTCACCACCGGAAAGATAAGAAAATGGCTGGCGAGTTTTATCACTGAGACCTACTTTATCGATAGCACTGGCTACAGCCAATTTATCTTGTAAACTCACAGCACTAAATAATGACTTGTGAGGTAATACCCCCATTGCCACTACATCAAAAACACTCAAATTAAAATGGTCTGGGATCTCTTGTAACACCACTGCGACTTGCCTTGCATAGTCTTGTCTTGAGTAATGGCATAAAGACTTACCTAAAAAGACAATTTCCCCCATCGTTGGGGTGGTATATCGATATAGGCTTCGTAACAACGAAGATTTTCCAGCTCCATTAGGGCCAATTAAGCCAACAAACTTGCCTGTATCAATCGAGAAGTTAATATCACTGAGTATCTGATGATCATCAATTTTCAGCGCAAGATCACGTACTTCAATAACTTTCGTTTGGGACTTTTTAGCGTCTTCCACAGTGCCCCTTTAGCATCAGTTAAGCTTTAACAAGCGATTGAATAAATCAGCAGTGTACGCATTATATCAAGGTGAGCAATATAAAGGACAACCCATCATATCATTTGAAATATGGGTATTATGAAGCATATTGAACAACTCAGAGTACGCCCGCTCATGAGAAAGTTGTTGGTCTTGGTATCTGACTTTCGTACTCACAGTACTTTACAGTTGCGGGGACAGTTGAACATTTGCAGTTCATTCCCAAGAAATACCAACAAACAACCGTATTATGCTGTCTAGACGTCTAAAATACAACTTTAGGCCAAGCGACACCTTGTTCATCATAGTACACCTGCACTTTTATTACGCTAGCATACCCAACATCAAAAATACTAAGCTGTTTCACGCTATTACTAGGAAACTGCAGAATCATAGCCAACAACTGTTTAATAACACCTGCGTGGGTTATTACCAAGCTACACTCATCGTTTGGGATCGCTAGCTGTGATTGCCACCAAGTTTGAACTCGTAAATGAAAATTCGTCATAGACTCTGCATCTTGTGGCGTATGTGACCAAGGATCAGCCCAAAAATCACCGATGCTCGGTTTATCAGTATTGCACCATAACCACTCAAAAGGCTTGCCATCCCACAGGCCAAAGTCCATTTCTTGCAAATCATCAACTATCTCAACAGATAATTGCCTTTGTTCGCTGATTTTTGTCGCAAACTTACTGCATCTAACTAGTGGGGAACTGAAGATTTGCGTTACTGCGGTAATACCTTTCGTTACATCTTCTAGTTGCTGCCAACCTAGAGGACTGAGATTTATATCAGAACGGCCACATAATATACCTTGCTCGACGATTTCACCATGACGCAAAAAATACCATGTGCTCTGCATAACCCCCCTCCCAAAATTCAGATACAAAAATGCGAGCCTATAGCTCGCATTAAAATTAGCAACAACTTGCTACTAACGTCATTTTATTACCATATTATAAAATTTGGTTTTCTTTCCAAATTTGCTCTTTAGCTAAGCGCTTTTTGCGTCGATCACATGGATCATCGCAGTCACATGCTTTATCAATACCAACAGAACCAAGGCCACCACAACTACTTGCCATAGATTTCTTCTGAACAATCACACCGATTGCCATTGCCGTAACAATTAAAATCAGTAAACCAAATGTAAGTAAAAACAGCGACATTGCACAGGCCTCTTAAAATGCAAAAAAACAACTCAACTATTGAGCTGACGACGGTATAAAACACCCCTCATTATAACGCGGTTATTCCTTACTCACAAATAAGGTTTAAACTGTTCACTGGCATAAGTAACTAATCCTGTATCACTTTTGCTTATCAAATATACAGCCAAGTTATGTTTTTCTGCGTAAGCCTTAGCTCGTTCTGTTCCCATTACAGTGAGTGCGGTTGCCAATCCATCAGCGGTCATTGCTGAAGGATGCAGCACGGTTACAGATACCAATTCATGTTTCACTGGCATCCCTGTCGCTGGATCAATTAAATGTGTAAATGTCTCACCATCCATTTCATAAAAAATCCGATAATCTCCAGAGGTTGCAAGACCATTATTCCCAGGTTCAATAATTTTATGAATTTGTCGCTGTCCCATCGGCGCATCTGGTTGCTCAATGGCAATACGCCAAGGCTGGTTATCCGCTTTAGTGCCTGAAATTCTCAGCTCCCCACCAATTTCCACCATATAATTGCTCAAGCCTTGCTGCTCTAATAACATCGCGACTTTATCAATACCATACCCTTTTGCCGTTGCCGAAAACGACAACTCTAAACCATGTAATGTTTTGGTAAGGCCTTGCTCATTAAGCACGAGTTTTTCAACACCAATACGTGTACGCATCTCATCGAGTTGTTCCTGACTTGGTTTTTTTGTAGGTCGCTTATCAGGACCAAACCCCCATAAGTCAATGAGCGGTCCCATGGTGATATCGAGTGTTTTTGTGGATTGACCTAACCGAATAGATTCAGCTACAACCGCTCTAAAATCATCACTGATCGCCATAAATTTATTGGCTTCCAAGCCATTAAACTGATTAATTTCAGAGTTTTCAACCCAAGGAGACATCGATGCATTTACAGCAATGAGCGTGTCGTCTACTTGCTGCTGTAAAGCCCCTGCTTCAATTTCTTTTCCACTAGTAAACACTTTTATATTATACGTTGTACCCATAGTATTCCCGTGCAACGTAAGCGGTTCGACTGAGCGACTTGCTGAATTATCACAACCAACTAAAAATAATCCCAACGATAATACAAATATCCCACTTATACTTTTCATTAAATTACAGCTCCCTAATAAACAAAAAGCCCTCAAGTGCATGACTTGAGGGCTAACATATATTTCAACATATGCTTATAGAATTAAGTGTGCTAATTAGCCACCGAAGTCATCTAGTAAGATATTTTCTTCTTCTACACCTAAATCTTTCAACAGGTTGATAACTGCTGCGTTCATCATTGGAGGACCACACATATAGTACTCACAATCTTCAGGCGCTTCATGGTCACGTAAATAGTTTTCAAACAATACATTATGAATGAAACCTGTGTAACCTTCCCAGTTATCTTCTGGTTGTGGATCAGATAGTGCGGTGTGCCATACGAAGTTTTCATTATCAGCTGCTAAGCCATCAAAATCTTCTACATAGAACATTTCACGTTTAGAACGTGCACCATACCAGAAAGACATCTTACGCTTAGAGTTAAGACGTTTAAGTTGGTCAAAAATGTGTGAACGCATTGGCGCCATACCAGCACCACCACCAACAAATACCATTTCAGCATCCGTGTCTTTTGCAAAAAACTCACCGAATGGACCTGAAATAGTTACCTTATCGCCCGCTTTTAATGACCAAATGTAAGATGACATCTTACCACAAGGCAGTGTTAGGTTGTTTGGCGGCGGAGAAGCAATACGTACATTGAGCATGATGATACCCTCTTCTTCAGGGTAGTTAGCCATTGAGTATGCACGAATTGTTTCATCATCAACCTTAGACTCAAGGTTAAAGAAGCCAAAACGTTCCCAATCGCCACGATACTCATCAGGTACATCAAAGTCAGCATATTTAACATGGTGAGCTGGGGCTTCAATTTGGATATAACCTCCAGCACGAAACGGTACAGACTCGCCATCAGGGATACCTAATTTAAGCTCCTTGATGAAAGTTGCTTTATTATCATTAGAGATAACTTCACAATCCCATTTCTTAACACCAAAAATGGACTCTTCCAACTCAATATCCATGTCTGTCTTCACATTCACTTGACATGCTAAACGACACCCTTCTCGCGCTTCACCTTTTGAAATATGGTCAAGTTCGGTAGGCAGGATATCGCCACCGCCATTATGAATATGTACGCGACACTGGCCACATGAACCACCGCCACCACATGCAGATGATACGAAAATACCCGCGTCTGAAAGCGCGCCAAGTAGTTTAGTACCAGCTGATGTTTTGATGCCCTTTTCAGGATCACCATTAATATTAATTAATATATCACCGCTCGCTACTAGCTTAGATTTAGCCGCAATTATGACTAAAACAAGTAGTACAACGATAGCAATGAACATTCCTACGCCTAAATATACCTCAAGCATGATTTTTCCTCGCTACCTTACAGTGAAATACCAGAGAATGACATGAAGCCAAGACCCATCAAACCTACAGTAATAAAGGTAATACCTAAACCACGTAGACCATCTGGTACATCTGAATACTTCATTTTCTCACGAATACCAGCAAGCAATACGATTGCTAACGCCCAACCTACACCTGAACCAATACCAAACACCACTGATTCAGTGAAATTTAAGTTACGTTCAACCATAAAGGCTACCGCACCGAAAATTGCACAGTTTACAGTGATCAAAGGTAAGAATATGCCCAGAGCATTGTAAAGCGCAGGGAAAAACTTATCCAAAGCCATTTCTAGGATCTGTACAAGTGCTGCAATTACGCCGATGAACGTCAAAAACTTCAAGAAGCTTAAATCTGCTTCAGGAAAACCAAGCCATTCTAATGCACCTGGTGCTAATACTGCGCTATATACTAATTGGTTTACTGGAACAGCAACACCCAATACAAATACAACAGCAACACCTAAACCAAGTGAAGTGGTTACTTTCTTAGATACTGCTAAGAATGTACACATACCTAAGAAGAAAGATAATGCTAAGTTTTCAATGAAAACCGCTTTAACGAATAAACTAATATAATGTTCCATCTCTCTCCCCTTACGCCTTTGCTTCTACTTGGTCTTTCTTATAAGTACGCAGTACCCAAATGAAGAAACCAATAATGAAGAAAGAACTTGGCGGCAGGATCAGTAGACCCATAGGCTGGTACCAACCACCCTCAGAAACCAAAGGTAAAATCTCAGCACCAAACAATGTACCTGAACCACCTAACTCACGGATAAAGCCAACGGTAAGTAACACGACTGAATACCCTAAACCATTACCAATACCATCCAAAAATGACATAAGTGGTGGAGACTTCATTGCATATGCTTCTGCACGACCCATTACAATACAGTTTGTAATAATTAGGCCAACGAATACAGACAACTCTTTCGCTGTTGCATAAACAAACGCTTGTAATGTTTGATCAACAACGATAACCAAAGAAGCAATGATGGTCATTTGCACAATAATACGTACGCTTGAAGGAATATGGTTACGAATTATTGAGATAAACAGACTTGAGAATGCTGTCACTAGCGTCAAAGCTATTGACATTATTAACGCATTTTTAAGGCTTGAAGTTACAGCTAACGCAGAACAAATACCCAACACTTGCAGTGCAATTGGGTTGTTAGCGAATACTGGTCCCAACAAGACGTCTTTCATTTCTTTTGTATTAGCCATTAGTTCAATGCTCCATTACGTACATTCGCAAGGAATGGGCCAAAACCTTTGTTGCTTGTCCAAAAATCGACTGTGTTACCTACACCTACCGAAGTCAGTGTGGCACCAGATAAACCATCAACTTTATGCTTGTCAGTGCCGGCTGTACCTTTCACTAACGTAATTGGTAAAGACTTACCAACCCAAGTTGCAGTCCATTTTGGATTTTCAATTTCACCACCAAGACCCGGCGTTTCATTGTGCTTATAAAACTTGATAGCTTTAACTGTTTCAGTATCTTTATCTAATGCGATAAAACCATACATAATACCCCACAAGCCATAGCCTTGAATGGGTAAAATAATAGTTGATACTTGGCCACTTGCATCTTTAGATAAGTAAACAGGTGAATGATCAGTCATACGTTGAATGCCGGCTTTATCGTCTGCTTTGTCTAATTTAAAGCTGCGCTTTGCATCAAACTTTGTGCTTTCAAAGTCAAACGTTGTATGGTCTTGCTCAACGAACTCACCCGTTTCCATATTGATAACACGTGCTTCGATGTTTTGACCAAACATTTCTTCAACATTGGTTACATCATTAAAACCAGCAGCGGCAAGAATATTACGCTGTACATCTTGCGCTTTGTTTGCTTTTTGTAATGGACGTAATTGTACTGAAGCTACCGATACAACAACCGCACATACCAAACATAAACCAACAACAACGCCTAACGTTTTACCTATAGATTCATTGTTACTAGACACGTGCTAATCTCCTCTTAACGTTTGACTGCACAACAAAGTGGTCAAATAGTGGCGCAAATAAATTAGCGAAAAGAATTGCTAACATCATGCCTTCTGGGTAAGCAGGGTTAACCACACGGACTAACACAACCATCACACCAATCAATGCACCGTATGCGAATTTACCTTTATTTGTGAAAGACGCAGAAACTGGGTCAGTCGCCATAAAGAACATACCGAATGCAAAACCACCTAATACTAAGTGCCAGTACCAAGGCATAGCAAATGCAGGATTTGTTGTTGAGCCAATTAAGTTAAGTAACAACGACATGATAACCATACCTAGGAAAACACCTAGAACAATACGCCATGACGCAATACGCACATAAATTAAGAATAAACCACCTAGCATCAGAGCCAGTGTCGATGTTTCACCCATAGAACCTTGGATGAAGCCATAAAATGCATCCCACCAAAGAACCATATTGTTGAAATCAACAGCACCTTGTGCTACCTGGCCTAAGTAAGTTGCACCCGAGAATGAATCTACGGCTGTCCATACTGTGTCACCCGAAATATCAGCAGGGTAAGCAAAGAATAAAAATGCACGGCCAGCTAAAGCAGGGTTTAAGAAGTTACGACCTGTACCACCAAACACTTCTTTAGCAACAACAACACCGAAAGTAATACCTAACGCGGCTTGCCATAACGGAATGGTTGAAGGAAGAATAAGTGAAAATAATACTGATGTAACAAAGAAGCCTTCGTTTACTTCATGCTTACGAATAGAAGCAAACAAAACTTCCCAAAAACCACCCACTAAAAAGACGGTTCCGTAGATAGGTAAGTAGAAACATGCTCCGTAGAACATCTTCGCACCCCAACCTGCTTGTGCAGTTAACTCACCGCCTAGCGCTTGGAAAATTGCGACTTGCCATGTGTTGGCTATTTCAAAACCGTTACCAAGCGCTAATGCTGCTTGATGACCGATGTTAAACATACCAAAAAACATAGCTGGGAAAGTAGCCATCCACACTAAAATCATGATGCGTTTTAGGTCGATGTTATCACGCACATGCGTGCCGCCTTTGTTAACATAACCAGGCGTATAGAAAACAGTTGCTATCGCTTCATACAAAGCGTACCACTTTTCGTGTTTACCACCCGCTTCAAAGTGAGGTTCAATGTCTTCTAAAAATTTCTTTAAGGCCATTTTAACCTTCCTTCTCGATAGTATTCAGGCAATCACGAAGGATTGAACCGTACTCATACTTGCCAGGACACACAAAAGTACACAATGCTAAATCTTCTTCATCTAGCTCTAGCGCACCTAAGGTAATCGCACCATCTAAGTCACCTGAAATAAGGTCACGTAGCAAAGGTGTTGGTAAGATATCGAGTGGCATAACACGTTCATAGTTACCGATTGGCACCATGGCACGTTTAGAACCACCCGTAGACGTTGTCATTTTAAATAAACGACTCGGTGCAAAGTGAGAAATAAACATTCGAGTTACAGAAAACTTATTACTACCAGGGGCAATCCAACCAAATAGTTCTTTTTCGCGACCTTCAAGTAAAACAGATACTTGAACATGGTAGCGGCCTAAGAAAGCATGAGGTCCGGCTGCTGTTTTACCAGCTAACACAGAGCCAGAAATGACTCGGTTATCACCGTCTTCAAGCTCACCGGCAACTAGATCAGTTAGCGATGCTCCTAATTGAGTTTTCACTAAACGCGGGTTTTTCACACGAGGGCCAGCAAGGGCAACAACACGATCTGCATTTATCTCGCCAGTTAAAAATAACTGACCAAAGGCAATAACGTCTTGATAGCCTAAATGCCATACCTGCTTGCTTGCAGAAACCGCGTCTAGATGATGAATATGAGTACCAACTAGTCCCGCAGGATGTAAACCACCAAACTCGTGCACTTCTACTTGAGAAAGCGACGAACTAGGTACTTGACTACCAGCTTGCTTACAAACGAATACTTTACCATCTGTTAAGCGAGATACCACCGCAAGACCCGCTTCAAATGCTTCCACATTTTCAGCGATGACCACAGCAGGATCAGCAGCTAACGGATTAGTATCCATTGCAGTTACAAACACAGAGCTAGGGTTAGCCTCTAATGCCGCAACTTTGCTAAAAGGACGAACACGAAGCGCTGGCCATTGACCAGACTCAACAAGCACCTCTTTGACTTTATCACGCTCAAGGTTGCTTAATTCAGCAGCCGAAAACTTGTCAAAAGTGATTTGCTCATTGCCTTGCACTTCAATCACGACGGATTGCAGTACACGCTTAGCACCACGGTTGATTTCTTTAACTACACCAGCAGCTGGTGCAGTAAACTTGACGCCAGGATTCTTTTTATCTACAAAAAGAACTTGGCCTTTTTTGACTTGGTCATCCACACGAACATGCATGGTTGGACGCATACCAATAAACTCTTCACCTAGCACAGCTACTCGTTTGACGGCAGAGCCATCATGAATAACTTGCTGAGGTGCGCCCTCTATGGGTAAGTCCAGACCTTTTTTTATGTTGATCATACGCACTTGCATTACATTAACGGAAAGAAATTGAAAAATCTTTAATTACCACGGCGCTTGTTGCCTCATATTCGTCAGGTATAAAAGAGCCACCTGTCCAAGTACTGAAACAAGCATCGTAGTCGTGTTCTCACATATTGCCGAGATTTTAACATTAATCCTACGGACTATGCGAGGAGAAATATTAAATTAATACGTCTTTACAATGGTTTTTATGTAGTTATGGGTCTTGTGATTATCTCAACATAGACCAAAGTCGAATTGATGAAAAATATAGAAGGGTTTTGTGCAAAAATAAAGCTAGATATTATTAAAAGTGTAGAATAAGTGAACTAGGCCTATAAAAAATAGCGCCTAGCCCTCATTAATCATGCCATTACAATAGGTGATTAATCGCTACGATTGAGTCAACTTCTTGATCATAATCAAGCGTTTCTATGCCAAAACCAAACAAACGCAGAAACTCATTATGATAACCAACATAGTCAGTTAATTCGTCAATTGTCTCTGTGGTAACTGAATCCCAAATGCCTTGGATCCGAGCTTGAACATCATCTTCCAGTTCTTTGTAATTTTGAAATAAGTGACCGCCGTCATCAAAACGTGGAGTTTCACCATACAAACTTTCACGGAATAAACCATTAATTTGCTCAATAGTACCTTCATAAGTACCATCCGCTTTCATCACTTTGAATAATGCAGAAATATAAAGCGGCATAATTGGAATAGCAGAACTGGCTTGTGTCACAACAGCATTTAAAGACGAAACATAAGCTTCACCGTTTATCGAAGCCGTAGACGCTTTTATCGCTGCAGTTGCTCTGTCTAAATCTTCCTTCGCTTTGCCAATCGTTGCATGACCGTATATCGGCCACGTCAGCTCCTTACCAATATATGTATAAGCGGTTGTTTTAAAGTTCTCGGCGAGTACATCTGCCTCTTTAAGCGCATCGACCCATAGTTCCCAATCTTCACCACCCATTACCTTTACGGTATTCGCGATTTCTTCCTCGTTTGCCGCTTCAACAGTAATATCACCAATTGCACGTTGAGAGGTATTGAGGTTCTTCGTCGTAATATCTTTGCCGATTGGCTTTAATGTTGAAGAGAACACCTCCCCAGTTTTTGGATCTGTACGACGTGGTGATGCCAAACTATAAATAACAAGGTCGACTTTACCCATTTCAGCTTTTATTGCTGCAATCGTTTTTTGCTTAATTTCGTCAGAGAACGCGTCGCCATTAATGTTTTTTGACCATAAACCTGCATCATCCGCGGCCTGCTGAAAAGCAGCGGTATTATACCACCCAGCTGAAGCTGTTTTCCTCTCAGTACCTTCTTTCTCAAAGAAAATCCCCAAAGTTTTTGCACCAGCACCAAAAGCTGCTGTAATTCGGGACGCCAACCCATACCCTGTTGAAGCACCAATAACTAATACATTTTTAGGGCCATTTGCAATGGGACCTTGGGCTTTTACATAATCAATTTGCTCTTGAACATGAGCAGCACAACCAGCTGAATGTGCATTGGTACAAATAAAACCACGAATTTTCGGCTTAACGACCATGATAAATCCTATTTATTTTTCAAAAACTGCCATAGTTTAATGGCTGATCAGACAAATACAGGTCTGATCAGCTAGTTATCAAACTTCGAACCACCTAAACAACTTGGTGAATCAGGTGTTTGTCCATTCTTTTCGCTATACTCATCAGGAGTGTAAGCATGAATTGATAACGCATGAATATGATTAGCAAGTTCATCTTTTAGCACTTCATTGATAAGGCGGTGACGAGGCAACAAACGCTTGCCTAAAAACGTCTCACTGACAATCACCACCTTGAAGTGAGATTCCTCACCTCGGCTGTGCATATGACTTTCATTCACGACGTTTAGGTGCTTACAAACAATTGCGTCGGCTAATTTGCTATGGATCTGCTGCTGCATGGACATGCTAAGCCCTTCATTTAAGTTGCGATTAGAGGCTACTATACGCTTTTGCTTGCTATTGACCAACTGTGCGAAAGGTTAAATTTATACGCCCGCTATTCACTTTCATTTGTTTTGGTAGAGCATGTTGGTAATGACTTTGGCTCTGTCCATGCATTAATAAGCAGCTACCATTGTCTAGCATCAGATTTTGTGTTTGTTTAGAATGCGCATTTCGAATTGTAAATTTTCGGGATGCGCCAAGTGAAATAGACACAATAAACGGTTGACACCCGAGTTCTTTTTCATCATCACTGTGCCACCCCATACTGTCATGACCATTTCTATACCAATTAACTAACAAGGCATTAAAGCTATATCCGTAATGCACCTGCAACCGTCGACGCATCGCCTTTAAAGGTTCTGGCCAGTTTTCAACAACTAAAGGCTGATTAGAGTAGCTGTAATTAACCTGCTTATCAGCAATAAAGCACTGCAAACGCGGGATTTTATGATGCTTGCCAAAAATGTTGACTTCAGGTTGTTGCCAATTCAAAATCTCAGTCAAATACGTATAGAGGGACATTGCTTTGGAGTGACTCATTACTTGCTCAATATAGTCAAATCCATTCGGTAACAGCTGTTCAGGGTTTTGCAATGTCATGATACCATCTCTTTATTCTCTTTGACTGCTACTATTTATTGATATGACCACAGAAGCTTTTTTGGGTACTCACCCTCTGACATTACACCGTTTTCCTTTAGATCAAAAAAATCGCAGTCTACAAGCTTGGGATGCCGCTGATGAATACTTAATAGAGTATACCTTCGCCAATTATGAAACACCAAAGCATGCACTTATTTTCAACGATAGTTTCGGCGGATTGGCTGCAGCATTAATAGCACAGCATCCAACCATAAAAGTGACAACGGTGTCAGACTCTTTTGTAAGTCATCAAGCCTGCCAGTATAATTTAGCTGAAAATACGCTATCAAAGACGCACCTCACCCTGCAAAATAGTTTGGCGCCATTACCTTTGGATTGTGACTTAATTCTAATGAAAGTCCCTAAAAATGCGGGCTTTTTGCAACATCAGCTCGCACAGTTAAGTCATTTACCAGCCAATATCCCAGTCATTCTTGCTGGAAAAGTAAAAGAAATACACAGCTCAACATTAAAAAGCGTTGCACACTTTTTATCAGCACCCACAACCAGTTTGGCAGTAAAAAAGTCACGGCTCATCTTTACACACACCACTTGCAAACCGGTCGATGATAAATTTCCTACAGATTGGCCATTAGAAAAAACCGACTTCACAATTTCTAATCACGCCAATGTGTTCTCTCGTGACTCGCTCGATATCGGAGCTCGATTTTTTGCTAACTATTTACCTCAAGGTAAAAAACCAATTAAAGTCATCGACCTTGGCTGTGGAAATGGCGTGATTGGCTTACTTACTCTAGCAAAAATGCCCAATGCCAAACTCATTTTTGTTGATGAATCTGCGATGGCAGTAGCAAGTGCAAAACAAAATATTCAGCACAATTTACCTGAACAGATAGATAATTGTGAATTTCACCAAAATGACTGCCTAACCAACTTCACCCCAGGTTCAGTTGACTTGGTGTTATGTAACCCCCCATTTCATCAAGCTCAGGCGATCACTGATCACATTGCTTGGCAAATGTTTATACAAGCAAAGCATACGCTAAAGCAAGGTGGTGAATTGCGTATTATCGGTAACCGACATTTGGATTATCAAGACAAGCTACATCGTCTATTTGGCAATTGTAAAATTATCGGCAATAACAAAAAATTTACCGTACTGAGTGCCACAAAAAGAGGTTAATTCATGCTAAAAACTTACTTTATATCCATTGGTGTTTTTATACTATCGGGATGTACAGCACAGCCTAAGTCTGTCATTTTGAATCCAACTTACTCAGCTCAGGCAGTCAGCCATTTCAATACGCACATAAACGCACGAGTCTCTGATCATCGAACAACCAATTTTGTTATTAAGGTGCTCAATCAAGAGCCAGCTGTTTATTTACCTGATGCCAGTTTACCAATAAAAATAGAACGTATTTTTTTTGATGCTTTACGCAGTAATGGTGCAACGCTTGACACCACAGAAAACAAAAAAATAACTCTACAAATCAATACCTTTTATAGTAAGGTTACTGAAAGCATTACCCAACATGAAAGTAACGCAACCGCTGATTTTCAGATCTTTGCATCACACAATGAACGTACTTTTGAAAAACGTTACACCGGCACATCACAATTGAAAGGGCCTTTAAAACACGAACAAGCAAAAGTGGAAGGCCAATTGAATAACTTGACGCAGAAAATAATCACTCGCATTGTATCTGATCAAGAACTTATCAATTTTTTACAAGGACAATAATATGAATCGAGTAATCATTGCTTGCGCCATTTTTATTTTTTCAAACCTATCTTTTGCTGCAAATAAGGAAGGCCGCTTTGTACAAAAAGACAACTTATTCCCTCGAGTTGAAATCACAACCAGCTTAGGGGTAATCACTCTTGAGTTAGATAGATCTAGAGCACCGATTACCGTGAATAACTTTCTCACTTACGTTGTTAATGGTGACTATAAAGGTTCTGTATTTCATCGTGTTGAACGTGATGAGGCCAATGAACAAGACTTTGTCATTCAAGGTGGTGGCTATGACAAAGAGTACGATGGCATGTTTGAACGCCCTCCTATATTCAATGAAAGTGGCAACGGCATGAAAAACGACATATATAGTGTCGCTATGGCATATCAAGATAGCAAGCCACATTCTGGAACAAGACAATTCTTTTTTAATATGGATAACAATAAACACTTGAATCCGGGACGTGATTGGGGTTTTGCTGTATTTGGTAATGTGATTGAAGGGTACGAAACACTTGATAAAATAATGCAGGTAGAAACAGGGTTCAATGAGAAACTGGGCTATACATTTATTCCAAAGAAACCAGTTATTATATACGACGTGGCAATCTTAAAAGCGATAGAACTCTAATTTAAAAGAAGCATAAAACATGATCCTCAAAGCGAGTTTAAGTGACTACTTAGGTTATTATAAAGATCGACGTTTGATTACTATTTTCATGCTAGGGATCAGCAGTGGCTTCCCTTGGGTTCTGATCGGTTCAGTCATGTCCGCATGGCTAAAAGACGAAGGTTTAAGCCGAAGTATGATCGGTCTATTTGGGATTGTATTTGGTGCGTATACCATTAACTTTCTATGGTCTCCTTTGCTCGATCGTGTCAAGCTCCCCTTTCTAACGACACAATTAGGTCAACGCCGAAGTTGGATTGCCTTATGCCAAGTTATTACCGCACTGGCCACCATCGCAATGTCGTATATTGTTATAAAAGATAACTTGTTCAGTGCCGCCCTATTGTGTTTTTTAATAGCAGCAGCATCTGCTACACATGACATCGCTATAGACGCATATAGAATTGACATATTACCTGAAAATGAGAGTGAAAAAGCCACCGCAGCTGCTGCAATGGCCACCTCTGGTTGGTGGACAGGATATGCTTTACTGGGCGCTATTCCATTTTTCCTTGCTGACTCTCCCTATTTTGATTGGCCAAAAATTTACTTACTGCTTGGCATTATTATGGGCTCATTAGTGTTGGTTACACTGTTTGCAAAAGAACCTAGCTCACAAAGAGATCATGTTCATAAACAGTTGGAATTGGCATATCAAGCAAGACTTGGCAACTCACAAAGTGTATTTAATCGAGTATTCGCTTGGTTTGCGGTGACATTGGTCGAGCCCTTTAGAAGCTTTTTTACCAAAAATGGCGTTAAAACAGCACTCGCTTTATTGTTATTCATATTCTTATTTAAAATAGGTGAGTCATTCTTAGCGAGAATGTCCATCGTCTTTTATAAAGAGATTGGTTTCAGCAATACCCAAATTGGTCAATACTCAAAACTGGGGACGGGTGTCATTACCATTATTTTTGCATTTTTAGGCAGTATTTTTAATCATAAATACGGTATTGTAAAAGGGTTATTCATCAGTGGGATCGCAATGGCAGCATCCAACTTAATGTTCTCATGGATTGCCATAGCAGGCCCCCAAGAACATCTTTATGCGATGGCAGTTGTCATCGATGGTTTTACACAAGCTTGGTCATTAGTCGCAATGGTTGCATTCATTTCTATGCTATGTGACCGTGCATTTAGCGCAACACATTATGCCTTATTAGCATCGCTTGGGAGTTTAGGACGAACGGTGATGTCGAGTTATAGCGGCGTGGTCATTGATGATTGGTTGCATGGTAATTGGGCTATATTCTTTGCTATTACTGCATTAATGGTATTACCGTCGCTATTATTGCTTTATATAATACGTAATAAATTGTTTCAGATCGAAAGCTCTTATCATGCATCAAAAAAATAGGTAAGAATGAGAGAGTTGAGGTGCAGTTCCTTGCACCCTCTTACGCTATGTTAAATGTTAGTCTTCTTCTTTAACTAAGTTCAACCCTTCATAAGGGTCAACTTCTAATGCTTCGCAGTAGCGTAAAAACTCTATCACATCAAGGCGACGTTCTTGGTTTTCAATTTTACCAATAAAAGAATGTGGCGTACCCAGAACTTGAGCTAAGCTACGCATTGTATGGCCTTTTTCGTGACGCTTCGATTTTAACCACTTAGTTAACTTACCGTTTTCTTCAGAAGAAACAGTTTTACCCATCATATTAAACATCTCCTACTCGATGATTTCTTTAATTAATACCAATATGAAATTTGCCCGTCTCACATCAGCGGTGTACTGTATACCATAGGCTTGATACGAAAATCTATCATTTGTTCCTATGTACCAAATTAGGTATAGACTATATTTCTGTTAACACCTAATTAAAATTTAACTTTTTACCGACTTTTTATCCAAGCGTTAACAGGCATTAACTTTAACAAATTTTTTATAAAATGCACCAGAAAATGAAATAATTTATTTTTACCTTTAAAACAAGCACTTACAAAATCAGATTAAAGAATAAATTGATGATCGAGAATTATTTATGATTAGACTACTGTTTTTAATACCTATTTTATTATGTACTGGTTGGTTTTGGTTTTTAAGAAGCAACCATATTCCTCTGAAAAAAGGAAGGCGAGGATTTATCTACATACTAACATTCAGTACTTTTGTATTAGCATTCTTTGCATTAATGATCTACGTGACAAAAAAATAAAAAAGCCACGTATTAACGTGGCTTCTTCTCTAACTTAGAAAAGCTAAACACTAAAACTCGCACCGCAACCGCATGTTGTAGTTGCATTAGGGTTACTCACAAAAAAGCGTGCTCCCTCTAAGCCCTCTGTGTAATCCACTACACCATCAATTAAATATTGAATACTCATGGGATCAACAACCATAACCACACCATTTTTCTCAATTTCTAAATCACCTGGATTGGCTTTTTCATCAAAAGTAAATCCATATTGAAAGCCAGAGCAACCGCCTCCTGTTACATAAACACGCAGTTTTAACTCAGGATTCTCTTCTTCTTCGATTAACTCTTTTACGCGATGTGCCGCAGCATCACTAAATTGAATTGGTAACTGTTCAGACATACTATTCGACCCTTGTACATTTTATAGCTGGATTATCTAATACCCGAGTGTTTTAATCAAGTATAGTCATCGTACCTTAATTGATTAAAATTACACCACATCAATGTAGACTCAAAGGCAATGTCTAGCTTAAGTCTTAAGATGAATATTTATAACAAGCATAATATATAAATTCCCCCTCAAAATTTGGGTTTGCCACTAAGACGAAGTGACATTTTTTTGATAGACTTAAGTCTTTAATATGACATGGAATTAAGATATGTCGCTGGATACATTACGGCGTAGGTTAGCCAAACCCAAAACATCTGTACAACTGTGTTTACTCGGCGTATGTGCTGGTTTAATTGCGGCTATTCTGATCATCTTATTTCGTCTGACCATCATATTCATACAGTCTACTTTCTTAGACTCCCCAGATCACTTCTCGCAACTCCCTGAATTTCAACGCGTTGCACTACCGGTGTTTGCTGCATTACTCATTGCTTTGTTTGCTAATTTGACTGGCTTTAGACATTACCGGCTAGGTATTCCTTTCGTGATACACCGTATTAAACATCACTATGGACAAATGCCAATTTGGAACACAGCAAATCAATTTTTTGGCGGTGCCGTCGCACTTATTAGTGGATTTTCTGTTGGTCGTGAAGGCCCTTCCGTTCATATGGGAGCCACTGGTGCAAGTATTTTAGCTGAACGACTGCATTTACCAATGAATGCATCTCGTACCCTTGCGGGGTGTGGTGTAGCAGCGGGTATTGCCGCATCATTTAATACGCCACTTGCTGCTGTAATTTTTGTCATGGAAGTCGTTTTAAGGGAATACAAAATACATATTTTCGTACCCATTATGCTCGCGGCTGTCACAGGCGCCTTAGCCACTCAGTTCGTATTTGGCGCCAGCTCTGAGTTGGCGCTTATCAACATCACGCCATTGAGCTTTTGGCACTATCCCTATTTAATTATATGTGGTGTAATACTTGGTGCTGTAGCCTTTAGTTTCAATCAAAACCTCATGCTCATAATAAAAACATTTAAACCTCTAAGCATGTTACCAAGGTTACTTTTAGCAGGGTTAATTGCTGGCCTTATTGGTTATATGGTCCCCCAAGCCATGGGCTCTGGGATGAGTGCTATTACCATTGCTGTTGATGCACCTGAGAATATTCAGCTACTCACAACCATACTCATCGCCAAATTACTTGCAACATTATTTGCTATTGGGCTGGGCATACCAGGGGGATTAATCGGCCCTGTCATAGGACTTGGCGTTGTCATGGGGACTTTGATGTCGTTTTTTGCACAATTTATTACTCCAGGCGTCGATGTCAGTGGCACGTATGGCGTTTTAGGCATGGCTGGACTATTAGCTGCCACATTACATGCGCCATTGGCCGCTTTAACCGCGGTGATGGAGTTAACATCAAGCCATGAAATCATTGTACCAGCCATGCTGGTGATTTCCGCCGCCTATGTTACTGCACTACAAGTGTTTGGCAATCGCTCCATCTTTTTACAGCAGCTTGACTTCCAAGGCTTACCGTATCAAGTTTCACCTGCCAGTGAAGCACTACAAAAAGTCGGAATTATGGATGACATGGATGAGCACTTTAAATTACTCTACTCTGATGACAAAGATCAGATAAAAGAAACGCTTGGCGCAGTAAATAGCCAAACCCCTCTCATTGTATTTGATGAAGAAAATGGTTACCGGTTAGCTGAGTACGACCTCAATCTAATGAGCGACCAAAACATGAATATCTCTTACATTCCTCTGCAAGGGTTAAGCAGTCAAGCGACGTTATCAGATGCATTTGATGTCCTAAAAGACAAACGCAGTGGCGCTGTATACATTTATAACCAAAAAGACAATCGACAAATTATGGGGATATTACGATGGGATCATATCCGCCATATTTTAACCACTCGAAACAGCTTACTTTAAATTTGAGGGCACAATGAGCTTACTTTTGACTTATAAGGCACTACACCTTTTTTTCATGATCGCATGGTTTGCAGGTATTTTTTATCTACCGAGATTGTTTGTGTATCACGCTATGACACAAGAGAAGTCATGCAGCGCTATGCTCAAAATAATGGAACGTCGCCTCTTATTTTTTGTGACACCGTTTGCCATACTGACGCTCGTTTTTGGCGTACTCACCATTGTTGAATACGGACGAGAATGGTTTCGTCATAGCATGTGGTTACATTACAAATTGGTCTTTGTGATCTTGCTATACCTTTATCATGGTCTGTGCTTTAAGTTACTCGCAGACTTTAAACATGATAGAAATAAACGTAGCGATCGCTTTTATCGCTATTTTAACGAGTTTCCTGTTCTCATGTTACTTGCGATTGTATTACTCGCAGTACTCAAACCAAGCCTTTAATTATGTTACAATGGCGCGCCAAATAACCATGCGACTGCATGCCCGTTATCATGGTGGTTTGCTGTGCCGCAAGCCCGTTGTCAATCTGTGATTAGGAACCACCCCATGTTAAGTTTCCAAGGTGAAAACATTCTTTCCGTGAATCAATTGGATCGAGAAGCAATTGAACATATTTTTGCTGTCGCAAAACAAATGGAACCTTATGCCAAAAAGCATAAGCGAACGCGTGTTTTAGAGGGCGCTATATTAGCCAACCTATTCTTTGAGCCAAGTACTCGTACCCGAGTGAGCTTTGGTACTGCATTTAACTTACTCGGTGGCATTGTCCGAGAGACAACAGGCATGCAAAGCTCTGCATTGGCAAAGGGTGAGTCTTTATACGACACTGCTCGTGTGATATCTGCTTACGCCGATGCCGTTGCAATGCGTCATCCTGATGCCGGTTCAGTGTCAGAATTTGCAACAGGTTCAGACGTCCCCGTAATTAATGGTGGTGATGGCCCCAATGAGCACCCAACCCAAGCATTATTAGACTTACTAACTATCGATAGAGAGCTTGGACGTTTTGAGCGTGGTATTGATGGGATGCATATTGCGTTAGTGGGGGATTTAAAATACGGTCGTACCGTACATTCCTTATCAAAATTATTATGTCATTATAAAGATATCCGCTTTAGCATGGTTGCACCAGATGGATTGCAAATGCCCGATTACATTTTAGATAGTGTCAGTAATGCAGGTCATAAAATAGAAATCGTGTCAAAAATGGAAGATAACTTAGCTGCTGATATCGTCTATCAAACGCGTATTCAAGAAGAACGCTTTCCTTCTCAAGAAGAAGCAAACAAATACCGCGGTGGCTTTAGGATCAGCCAGGCCATTTATAACGCGCACTGTAAACCTAACTCAGTATTAATGCATCCACTGCCGCGCGATAGCCGCAGTGATGCAAATGAGTTAGACAACGATCTCAATAATAACGACAACCTCGCTATATTCCGTCAAGTACAAAACGGTGTCTTGATCAGAATGGCGTTGTTTGCGTTAACGCTCGGTGTTGAAAACCAAATTACCAAGTATGAAGCCGATGTACCTTGGTTTAGCCGAAAGCGTAATAATTAAATAATAGGAACTAAAAATGACCATTAGCCAAGATTTATTTTCCCGTGCACAAGCTTCTATTCCTGGCGGTGTAAATTCACCTGTGCGTGCATTTAATGGCGTAGGTGGTACGCCTTTATTTATTACCAAAGCCGAAGGCCCTTTTACATTTGATGCTGACGGTAATCGTTACATCGATTATGTTGGTTCATGGGGACCCATGATTTTGGGACACAATCACCCTGAAATTAAACGCTCAGTACTGGAAGCAGTCGAAAACGGTTTAAGCTATGGTGCGCCGACTGAAGCCGAAATACTCATGGCCGAAAAAGTGAAAGCGCTTGTACCATCTATTGAAAAAGTTCGTATGGTAAGTTCTGGTACCGAAGCTACCATGAGTGCGATCCGCCTTGCTAGAGGGTACACACAACGTGATAAAATCTTAAAGTTTGAAGGTTGCTATCATGGCCACGCAGATTCTTTACTTGTTAAGGCTGGATCTGGCGCTTTGACAATGGGAGTACCTAATTCACCGGGTATACCTGAGGACTTTGCTAAACATACCCTCACGGTCTCTTTTAATGATTTAGAAGAAGTGAAAGCCATTTTTTCTGAATATAAAGATGAAATCGCGTGTATCATTGTGGAGCCTGTCGCAGGTAATATGAACTGCATTCCACCACAAGCTGGCTTTTTAGAAGGCTTACGTGAGGTATGTGATACCCACGGTACGGTATTGATTTTTGATGAAGTTATGACCGGATTCCGTGTTGCACTCGGGGGTGCGCAAGCATATTACAACATCCAGCCTGATTTAACTTGCCTAGGAAAAGTGATTGGTGGCGGTATGCCAGTAGGTGCTTTTGGTGGTAAACAGGTAATTATGGATTATATTGCCCCAGTCGGCCCCGTGTATCAAGCCGGTACGTTGTCTGGTAACCCTATCGCGATGGCTGCGGGTCTAAAAGCGCTGGAGCTATTATCTGTAGATGGCTTGCATGACGAGCTAGAAGCGAAAAGTAAAGCGTTATGCGAGGGTTTTCAGCAAGCTGCTGATGCCGCTGGTATTCCACTCACAACAAACTTTGCAGGTGGTATGTATGGCTTTTTCTTTACCGAGGCGGAAACTGTCACGAGCTATCAACAGGCGACACAGTGTGATTTAGAGCGTTTTAAGCAGTTCTTTCATCTAATGCTTGAAGAAGGCGTGTATTTAGCACCTTCAGCATTTGAAGCTGGCTTTGTAAGTACAATGCATTCAGATGAAGATATTAAAAATACCATTTCAGCAGCTGAACGCGTATTTGCAAAACTCTAACTGTGCATGACTTAAAGTCGTAATAAATCACTAAATTAAAGCCCATTAGGGCTTTTTTTATGTCTACTTACTTTATTTTGAACTAATATAAACATTTACACGGTCTACTATTCTCGAATATTTTTAACATTCAAAAGTGAACAATATGCAAGGATTAAGAACGCTCAGCGCGCCTGCAACACAATTTATGGCGCAATTAAAATATAAAACAAAAATTAGCTTAGTTTTCGGTATTTTGCTGGTTCCATTGAGTTTAAGCCTATTCTTTTTGACAAATATATTGTCAGACTCAATTCGGGTCAGTAAAGAACAACAACATGGTTTAAGCATTTACCCCAAATTGCTCTCAAATATAATGCAAGAGCGTACTGAAAATAACCGACGCGTTGCCACTGAGGCTGGGTTTAAAATTGCAGCTCAAGAAAACTCATCGGTTTTAGAGCTCGTATCAATCCAATCAAAATTGGCAATTGATGATAATTTAACTCGCTCGTATATAAATAGAACTTTAGTTGAATCAACGCCTCGATTACTGTCACAAATTAATGCAGTAGCAGAGCAAGCAAACAAAGTCATCAGCGCAGGACGATTCACTCCTGATAGTTTTATTGCACTATCGAATCTCAATAAAGGGCTCCCCACCTTTAATGAACAATTACAAAGTAAATTACAAGTTGCACTGCGAGCGATGCCAAGCACAAGAACAATATTACAACGACATATTGATGCTCTTGAGAAAAGCTTAGATGAATATAAAGCCGCTGTGACAGATAAACTCCTAGAACCAGATGATTTACAATTATCTCAAAATCAGTTTAGGCGCTTTCATCAAACCGTTCTTGATGATGTCAGCTCACTCGTTAACTCAGCAACACCTCAGTTAAAAGAATTACTCACGCACAAGCTCGATCAACAGCGAATGATACGAAACACCGTTGCTGTTGCTGCGCTAGTTAGCTTATTAATGGCTATTTACTTAATGCTTGGTTTTTATTTTGCTGTTTCCGATAGCATTTCTAATTTTTCCCACACAGCAGCTAGAGCAGCCAGTGGTGATTTAAGCGCGAAAGCAACAGCTCATGGTAAAGATGAAATGTCTATCATCGTAGAACAATACAACAAAGTGATTGATGCGTTTGTACATATACTGGAAGATGTAAATACTACCAGCAGTGATTTACATACAGCCACAAACCAGCTAAGCCAAATCAGTCAAGATACCCGTGATGATGTGGACCAACAGCAAAATAAGATCCAAACAATTCACGGAGCACTAAGTGAAATGGCGCACTCTGCTGATTCTGTTGAAACATCGGCACTACATGCAACCGAATTAGCCTCAACCGCAGCCCAACATGTCAAACAAGGGACAACAAATACGACTGAATTGGCGCAACATATGACTGAACTACAACAAGAGTTTGAAGAAAGTCGCGGAGCACTCGATAAGCTAGCACAAGATAGTCAAAACATTAGTAAAGTCAGCGCTGCCATTAGCGAAATAGCTGAGCAAACAAATTTACTGGCATTGAATGCAGCCATTGAAGCAGCACGAGCAGGTGAACAAGGCCGTGGGTTTGCAGTTGTCGCTGATGAGGTACGTACACTTGCCAAGCGAACACAACAACAAACTGAAGAGATCCACAGCATTATTAGCTCCCTACAAAGTGCTTCTAACGACACGCAAAGTAAAATGCGCAACAGTGTTGAAAAAATGGAACTTGGTGTGAGCGCTGCTAACCAAACTAATCAAGTCCTGCAAGCTGCTGAGCAGAGCATGATAGATATAGATAAACAAGGTCATTTAATTTCTGATCTAGTTAAACAACAATCCAACGCGACCCAACAAGCGCTTGCTGATTCTAGTGAAATTAGTAGCTTAGCGGAGCATACACTTACTTCTGCAGAGGCAACACAAGATGGCGCACACAAATTATCGACCATGGCAACTCACTTGCAAAGTGCTATGAGCCAATTTAAAACATAAGCACATTTATTTAGCCCAACAGAGCTAACACTTAGGTCTTGGCTCAAATTCACTCACTCGCACCGGTAACTGAATGACTTTCCCACAACTTGGCGGTGCTTGTTTCCCTGTCTTTTCATTGACAAAAGCCCAACGTATATCACTTGGTCGATTGTCAGCAATGGCCTGTGGGTTAAGCGGTTTTAAATAACGTATATACAATTCAAGTGCACCACTGGCTCCCGTTAAACCCGTTGGTCGGTTATCATCTCGGCCTAACCACGTCACTGTCACTGTATTATGGTCAAATCCAGCAAACCAACTGTCTCGCAAGTCATTGCTTGTACCTGTTTTCCCTGCAAGTTGAATGGAAGGGAAATGCGCGTTGAGGCGTCGAGCCGTGCCATCTTTTGTCACTCTCTTCAGACCATACTTCGTCATATAACTCGCATCATCAGAAAAACGTTTCTCGGCATCTACTTGATGTTCATAAATCACTTTACCTAATGCATTCGTCATCGCCGAGATACTGGTTAACTTGCTATATTCGCCATTACGGGCAAGCGTGCTATATATTTGTGCTACATCAAAGCTTGATAACTCTAGGGCACCCAATAGCAAAGACGGATACCGGCTAACATGACCTTCAAAGCCGAGTTTTGTAAGTGAGTTCGCCACATTATGAACGCCAATATCAAGTCCTAAATTAACAACGGGAATATTGATACTTCGACTAAATGCCCTAAACAGCGGCATACTACCACGAAATTTATGATCGAAATTCTCAGGTGTCCACGTATCCCCGGCTTCATCTGTGACTTGTAATGGCGCATCCTCTAATAAGGTGCCTAAATTGTACTGGGGTTGTTCTAATGCCGTTAAGTAGACAGCAGGCTTCACCAGCGAACCAATATTTCGTTTAGTGTCTAAAACCCGATTAAAGCCACTAAAACGCACGTCTCGACCCGCAGCAAGAGCAGATACACCGCCCTTCTCAACATTAACTGCCACCATAGCCGTTTCAAGTTGCTTTGTTTTAAAACGTCGCTCTAAATAAGGCAAACCTTCACGAATAGCATCTTCCATTGCGGTTTGTTTTTGTAGATCAAAATAAGTAAAGATCCGCACTCCAGCATGAATAATTTCTTGGTTTGGAAGTAACCTTTTGAGCTCTCGATCCACTAACTCTAAATAACCAGGGTAGCTTTTGTGCAAACTATTTTTTAACGATTGAATCTTTATTGGCCTGGCGAGTGCCGCTCGAAATTCATTTGTCGTGATATGGCCTGATTCAACCAGCAAACGCAGCACTAAATCTCTACGTTCTCGAACCCTTTCAGGGTAACGTCTTGGATTATAATATGAAGGTCCTTTCACCATCGCAATCAATAAGGCTATTTGATCAAACTCAAGTTCATCTACTGGTTTAGCAAAGTAAAACTCCGCCGCCAACCCCATACCATGAACGCCTTGGTTATATGCTTGACCTAAATATACTTCATTTAAATACGCCTCTAAAATTTCATCTTTGCTGTAGCGATAATCTAAGATCAGCGCAATAAAAGCCTCATTGATTTTGCGGACTATCGAGCGCTCTCGAGTTAAGTAAAAATTTTTAGCTAACTGCTGCGTTAACGTACTGCCCCCTTGTACCGTCCGGCCAACTTTAATATTGGTATAAAATGCCCGCATAATAGACCACAATGACACACCGTGATGCTCATAAAAGTCTCGGTCTTCGACTACAAGTAATGCTTGCTTCAATATATTTGGGAACTTATCTAAAGGAACAAACTCTCGATCTTGATTACTTTCATTACCAATGCGTGCTATTTGAACAGGCTCTAATCTGGCCGATTTCACTCTACGACCATCTTGACCAACAATACTCGCAAGCTTTTTACCTGCAAAGTTTAAAGTAAATATTTGTGCTTGCTCAGCACCATCATGAAAGTTAAACGTTCGTCGATGTACTTTAATCGTGCGGCCTTGTTGCACATACTGCCCAGTTCGATTGAGTCGATTAACATGCGAATAGTTAAGGCGCTTTAATTCCCATAAAACTTCGTCCTCTGATAAGTATTGGTCGGGATAAAACGTCATTGAACGCGCATAAACCTGCACCGGCAATTGCCATTTGTTCCCCTCGAACTGACGTGTAATCTTGGCATCTAAATAGACGACATAAAACGCAACCATCACAATACACGCCAAACTGCCTTTCCAAAATAGATTCCAGATTGTTTTCAGAATGCGCTGTTTAATACGCTGTAATGTTGAGTGTTTAGAGGGCATTTTTGCCGCTTTTTTTCGAGGCTTTGCTTTTGTCGTTTTTACGTTTCTTTTACTGGGTGATTTAACTGTTTTATCAGTGCTTTTTTTAGAACCCGTGCTTTTTTCTGCCATGCCTACCGTACTAGAGGGAGCGTTAAATAGTGGATAAGCCTAGAGTACCTCAGATTAACCTGACCTGAAAGATACTACGGGCCTATAAAGCCCGTTATCTTGAGATATCGTGATGCAAGTTACTGTGAGCGAACACTCACAAACTCTGGGTAGGCGTCAATACCACAGTCATGCTGATCCATTCCATTGATTTCTTCTTCCTCTCCAACACGAATTCCTATCGTGTTCTTTAGTAAAGCCCATACTAAATACGACACAATAAATACAAACCCTAAAATACTTATTAAGCCAATAAACTGAATTCCAAACGTCGCATCTGAATTAGAAAGAGGAACTAACATAACACCTAACATGCCACATGTACCATGAACTGATATTGCACCAACAGGGTCATCTACTTTTGCTTTATCTAAAAACACAATACTGAATACCACTAATGAACCACCCAATGCGCCTAACAAACAAGCCTGTAAAGGGGTCGGCGATGCTGGTTCGGCGGTAATAACAACCAAACCTGCTAAGGCACCATTTAACACCATCGTTAGGTCCGCTTTTCGCCATAATGCCTTACACACTAGAAGTGCTGCAATCGCGCCAGTTGCAGCAGCTGCATTTGTATTAAGCAAAATTTGGCTGACCGCAATCGCATTACTTTTATCTGCGATGAATAACTGTGAGCCACCATTAAAACCAAACCAACCCATCCATAAAATAAAGGTACCCAATGTTGCTAGTGGCATATTTGAACCCGGTATAGGGTAAATCTCACCGTTTTTACCATATTTACCTTTTCTTGCGCCTAACAATAATACACCCGCTAATGCAGCTGCTGCTCCGGCTCCATGAACAATAGCCGAGCCAGCAAAGTCTACGAACCCTAAGTTAGATAAAAACCCTCCCCCCCAAGTCCAATAGCCTTCAACAGGATAGATAAAGCCTGTCAGCACCACCGTAAATGCAAGAAATGCCCATAGTTTCATACGTTCAGCAACAGCACCCGATACGATAGACATCGCGGTCGCAACAAACACCACCTGAAAAAAGAAGTCGGCCTCTAAAGCATGATCTGCTTCAGCGCTCGCAGCACCAATTAAAGCACCAAAGCTAGGCACTACCCCACCCTCCGTGTTACCGACATACATAATATTGTACCCAACCAATAAAAACATGGTGCATGCTATGGCATATAATGCAATATTCTTGGTCAAGATCTCTGTGGTGTTCTTAGAGCGGACTAAGCCAGCTTCGAGCATGGCAAAGCCAGCAGCCATCCACATCACCAGTACCCCTGAAATTAAAAAGTAAAATGTATTTAGCGAAAATTTAAGTTCTATAATTGCGTTTTCCATAGTTTGGTCCTCAAATAGCTTCTTCGTCTAATTCACCAGTACGGATCCGCACAATCTGATCTAGTTCGTATACAAATATTTTTCCATCACCTATTTTTCCTGTATGAGCAGCCCGTGTAAGTACATCAACAACACGTTGTGTATTTTCGCTGTGTGTTGCAATCTCTAGTTTAATTTTAGGAATAAAATCAACCTGATATTCAGCACCTCGATAGAGCTCAGTATGTCCTCGCTGTCGGCCAAAGCCTTTTACATCAATGACAGTCATCCCTTCTACCCCCAGATCTGCCAGCGCTTCTCGTACTTCATCCAACTTAAATGGTTTTATTATTGCACTTATCATTTTCATTGTTAGTCCCCTTAGGACAGGCTTATCCTGTAGTGACAACAATCCAACCTTTATGCCAATAATTTTTTGTTTTTTATTTCATTAAGTTAACTATCGAGGGAATATGAATTGCATAAAAAATGCACCAATAAGGTGCATTATTAAGATAGCTGGGCTGAACTGGTGCGTACAGATTAACTGTTCACTACAACACAATTACGCTGCTGGGCCTTAGCTTGATACAACGCTTTATCCGCAGCACGCATGATTTGGCTTAATGAGCCATAATTACAAAAAGCCAAACCTATACTGACAGTACAAAATAGGGCTTCATCATTAATGTCAAACTCTGTTTTTGCCAACCTATGACGAAAATCATTCATCGCTTGCTCTGCAACTTGCATATTATTCCCAGGTAAAACAACAGCAAACTCCTCGCCACCAATTCGCGCCACCGTACAATGGTTAAATGCACTTTTTAATAAGTCTGCAACTTGAGTTAAAACTGAATCTCCGCCCTCATGACCATATTTATCATTAATGCTTTTAAATAAGTCTAAATCAAGTAACGCTAAAATATATTGCTCAGGTTTAGATTTAAATAACTTTTCCGCTTGTTGACAAAAGAACCGACGGTTATAAAGCCCTGTTAAATAATCACGGTGTGCATATTCTTTTATCTCAGCAATTAAATTTAGCTGCTCCATTGTTTGCATAATGCGGCAATGAAACTCTTCATTCATAAAAGGTTTTGCTAAGAAATCATTAGCACCAAATTTAATAAATTTAGCCGAGAGACCATGACTGCCCGCACCTGATAAACCGATTATGGCCAATTCATCACGTCCACGACTATTACGAATAGCTTTCACTAATTCAAAACCATCCATCGTTGGCATCGCATAATCCGTAAGCAGTAACTTAATGTCATAGTCTTCTTTAAGCATATGCAAAGCTTGCTCACCATCTTGTGCTTCGAGTACAGTAAACAGTTGCTTTTCCAGCATCTGCCTCATAACTGCCCGGCTGATCATTGAATCATCTGCGACCAGCGCCTTGCATCCTTGATTACGTAACAAGCGCGAAACCAGTTTAACGGCGTAAAGGTATGAGTCTCGGTTATCTTTGATTACATAATCAACCACACCCAGCTCTAGCATTTGTTGGCGACTATATTCGTCAATTTTAGAAGTTAAAACCACGGTAGGTACATTTTGTCTTAATGTCAGTTGAACAACCTCTCCATCCATCGCATCTGGTAATGTGAGATCCACTAACGCCAATGTATATTGATGTTGGTTTAAATATTCTTGGCTTTCTTTTAAAGACCAAGCAAAATCTATCTCAACCTCTAAATATAGGCTGGCCAAATGACGCAGAACTTGCTGCACCACTTTACTGTCTTCAACAATTAACACTCTTTGCATGGGAATGAGGCTCTATTACTACTAAGAGAAACTTAACGGATCAAGAATTTAAGAAAATAAATACTTTAATACGACATAATTAAGTCGTAAATATACGCGATTTTTGTTACAAAAAAAACCACAAATACGTTACAAACTACAATCAATTGAGCATTTTTAACTAGTCTTATTTTATTACTTACAACAATCTCATTGAGCACACCATTAAACTCAAATCCTTTGCAATAATGGCCCAAACCTTATTTAATAGATCAATTGTGAAAAGTAGGACTGATATGAAACTCATTAAAGCATTGGTGCTTATCGTCACCTTTATTAGCACAGTGGCATCAGCCACTGAAAATAGCAGAGCTATTGATGTTGATAGCCATATTATTACTAAACATAAAGCGACTATTAATAATCAAAAAATAAATTATACGGTTAATACTGGCACCCAGCCAGTGTGGAATACGCAAGGTCATCCCATTGCAACATTACATTATACCTACTATAAAAAAGACAAAGTAAAAGATGACAGTAAACGCCCGCTATTAATTTCATTCAACGGCGGGCCGGGCTCTGCATCTGTTTGGATGCACATAGCTTATACAGGGCCAAGAGTTCTAAAAATAGATAATGAAGGGTACCCAGTGCAGCCATATGGCTTACAAGACAACCCTTTTTCAGTGCTGGATGTTGCAGATATTGTGTTCGTAAATCCAGTCAACACCGGATACTCTCGCGTACTACCCAATAAAGATGGCACAATGCCCAGCAAAGCGGACCAGAAAAAATGGTTTTTTGGGGTCAATGCTGACATTAAATACCTCAGTGAATGGTTGAACACCTTTGTCACTCGTCATAATCGTTTTCGCTCACCTAAATTTCTCATTGGTGAAAGCTATGGCACAACCCGTGTTTCTGGGTTAGCTCATGCATTACAAAATCAACAATGGATGTATATTAATGGAGTCGTTTTAGTATCACCAACTGACATTGGCATCAAACGCGAAGGTCCCATGAAAGCCGCTAACCGCCTGCCGTATTTTGCCGCAGCCGCGTGGTATCACAAAGCATTGGAGCCCAGCTTACAAAATAAAGATTTATTAGAAGTATTAGCTGAGGTAGAGACTTATACTATTGATCAATATTTACCAGCTTTGGCCAAAGGCGCTTTTATTAGTACCAAAGAGAAAGCAAGCACCATTGTACAAGTAGCCAAATACAGTGGCCTATCTGAAAAGTTCGTAGCACAAAATAACCTAGACATCCCCACTGACGCTTTTTGGAAAGAGTTATTAAGAAGCAAAGGATTTACCTTAGGCCGATTAGATTCGCGCTATTTAGGTATTGATAAACGAGATGCTGGCGACAGTCCAGACTATTGGCCAGAGCTGACATCGTGGTTGCATTCATTTACACCAGCCATTAATTATTACTTAAGAGAAGAGCTCAATTATAAAACTGATGTTAAATATAATATGTTTGGAGATGTCTCCCCTTGGGATCGCAGTAATAATGAAACAGGTGAACAACTTAGATTGGCTATGGCTCAAAACCCTTACTTGAATGTGATGATTCAAGCTGGCTATTATGATGGCGCTACTAATTATTTTGATGCTAAATACACTCTTTGGCAGCTAGACCCCAGTGGAAAAATGCGGGATAGATTAAGTTTTAAAGGGTATCGTTCAGGGCATATGATGTACTTACGCCGTGCCGACCTTAAAAAATCAAATCAAGAATTGCGCGAGTTTATTCAATCTTCATTACCTAATCCTGATGAAGCTGCAAAATATTGATATATAAAAGTGTGAAGATGTTAGCTAATGCATTTTCACACTGGCTCCGATAAATAACGAACTGAAAGTTGGCCCTCCCTCCTGCGCTTTGATAATATTGCTTTTTTATAACATCTTTAGGGGCGTAAAGATGCAAGGTACCTTGAGTAAGTTAAAAGCACAACTCACTGATCCTATTCAGTATCAATTACCTGTTGGTGATGCACTAATAGATCTTAACCCGTTTATCGGCAAGCATATTACATTAACCCACACAGGCAATATATTTTGTAGCAACTGCGGTAAAAAAACCAAAAAGAGCTATTCTCAGGGGCATTGCTTTGTATGTATGAAAAAGCTCGCAAGTTGTGACATGTGTATCATGAAGCCTGAAACTTGTCATTATGATCAGGGAACCTGCCGAGAGCCTGAGTGGGGCGAAAACAATTGTTTTACTCCTCACTATGTATATTTGGCCAACACATCAGGTTTAAAAGTGGGTATTACTCGACACACCCAGATCCCTACCCGTTGGATAGATCAAGGCGCAACACAAGCTCTCCCTATTTTTAAAGTACAAACCCGATTACAGTCAGGACTGGTAGAAGTTGCACTTGCAGAGTTCATTGCGGACAAAACAAATTGGCGCAACATGCTCAAAGGCATTAGTGTTGATGCCGATCTCAAAGCTGCAGCGGAACAGTTAATTCCACAAATCCAGAAAAAACTCAGTGAACTTGCCGAGTTGTTTGGTGCAACCGCCATTGAATTGCTCGACGAAGAGGTCGTAGACCTCTCATTTCCTGTTGACGTATACCCAAAAAAAGTGAGCTCATTCAACTTTGACAAAAACCCCGAGGTCAGTGGGACATTACAAGGGATCAAGGGACAGTACTTAATCTTTGACACTGGGGTGATCAATATTCGAAAGTTCACCTCTTATGAAGTCAACTTTGCGCAATTATAAAAATTAATCCAATTAGTCGCAGCCAGAGGCTTACAAAACAAGAAACCTTGTAGTGTATGACAACCCAGTTTTTGTAGAAATTGACGTTGCTCTGGCTTTTCTACTCCTTCTGCAACAACGTGTAAATTCAGTGCTTTCGCCATCGCAATGACCGCACTTACAATTTCACTATTGCCATATTCATCGGGGATTTTTGCAATAAAGCTGGCATCAATTTTTAAGATATCTATTGGTAGCTTGGTCAGATAACTTAACGCCGAATAGCCTGTTCCAAAGTCATCTAAAGCAATTGATACCCCCAAATTTTTCAGTTTTTTTAATTCAGCTTTGGCATCATGTAAGTTACTAATAAAGCTGCTCTCTGTCAGCTCAAGTTCCACATAACGACCATTTAAACTATGCTTATTTAGCGCATGTGCAACTGTCATTGCAAGATCCCCTTGACACAAATGCTGCGCGGAAACATTGATTGCAATACGTCGAATATCTACCCCCTGATATCGCCAAAACGCCATTTGCTCACACGCTCGATTAATCACCCATTTATCCAACTGTATTATAAGGCCCAACTCTTCGGCAAGCGGAATAAACTGCGCTGGTGAGATCATACCCAAGTTAGGATCATGCCAACGAAGTAAACACTCTACACTGCTGATCCTGTTACTTGTTAAGCATTGCAATGGTTGAAAATATAATTCAAATTCATCGTTATCAAGTCCGCTCTGGAACCGGCTAAGCATTGATAAGCGTTCCAACGAACGTGCATTCATTGAGGCCCTATATAATTGAAAAGAATTTCGACCAATTTCTTTTGAGCGGTACATAGCAACATCAGCATGTTTCAGTAGCGCTTCACTGTCCAACCCATCTTCAGGGTAAATTGCAGCGCCGATAGATGCGGTAGCCGTAACACATATTTCCCCCAGTTCAAATGGCACACTCAACTGTTCTAAAATCTTATTTGCAAACTCAACAACACTGTCAATATCACTCACTTCTGTGAGCAAAATAACAAACTCATCTCCCCCTAAACGTGCCAGAGTATCCCCTTCTCTGAGTTTTTTCTTTATGCGTTCACTGACTTGGATCAATAATTGATCCCCAGCACTGTGCCCTAATGAATCATTTACTTCTTTGAAACGATCGAGATCAATAAACATAACCGCTAACGTTTGCTTATCTCGATGTGCCCCGGCTAGGGCCATAGATAAGCGGTCATGAAATAAACGCCTATTTGGTAAGCTCGTTAGTTCATCAAAATACGCCAACCTTGCTATTTTTTCTTCTGCATTTTTACGCTCGGTAATATCACTAAAAATCGCCGCATATAAAACATCTTCGCTATAAGGCTCTTTGATCTCAATGATTGTTAGCCATTCAACATATACATCGCCATTTTTTTTCCGGTTACAGATTTCACCTTGCCAAACTCCTTTATCATGAAGTTGTATCCACATTTTTTCGTAATACTCTGCACCATGTATCCCAGAACTCAACAAACTCGGATTCTGACCTAGTACTTCATAATCCTGATAACCTGTCAGTATGCTAAATGCAGGGTTTACTTGAATGATCTCTCCATCACATCGAGTGATCATGATGCCATCTAATGAGGCATCAATGATGCGGTTCGCTAAGTAGAGGTTCTTTTCTGATTTTTGTAATGCAACATCACGTTGTGCTAAAACCTTCTCAAGCTCACTGCAATAAGCAGTTTCAATTTCCGTTAAAACGTTCTTGAGTGCCAACAATCCAATCACTAACTCTGTTTTCGGATCTTTAACAACCAAGTGCCGAATCGATTTAGCTGTCATTAACCGGTAGGCATCAAACAAGCTGTCTTCCGGTGTCACAGAGTACATTGGGTAACTTGCTAGTTGCCAACAGACCATTCGCCAGTCAGGATTTAACACCATATAGGCGATATCTCGTTGCGTAATAATGCCATATTCAGCTAACGTTTCGTTAAACACTAACACCGCGGTATCACGCTTTTCTTTCATTGCATTGATGGCGACAGATATACAATCATCGCTTTTTAGTACGCTAATTTTTCGTTCAAAATGATCTGCGATCGATCGAAAATGTAAATAGTGATCTAAGCCTTGATTACGCACAATATCAGATAAAGACACCGCACCAATGGCCTGATTATCTTCATCTTTCACCAAAAGATGCCTTATCCCTAATTGGTGAAACTTGATTGTCGCCTCTCCTAAGGTTTTATTGATGCGAATGTCGTGTACAGGCGACGCCATCAATGCCCCTATCGGCGTGAGAGAAAATGTTGGATTCTCAAAATTCAATTTAACACTATCTGATTCCGTCCAAATGCCAACGATGCGCTCATTATCGGTAACAAAAATAGCACTCACTTTATCCACTCTCATTAGTTTTACAGCATCAACCAAAGGTGTGTCTCGCCCACAAGAGAGTAACCTATTAGAAAATATATCTTTAATTTGTAATTGACGGTTACCAGTTTCCATAAGCTCAGTCTCGCTTTTTAGCAATCCGAACCAGTATAATGTTGCTCATCATTCATACTTTGATTAAGAACAAAAAATGACAATAAAATCCTACCCTTTATTATTATGTTTTCCAGTGAGTATTGACTTTATTAATAATGAAGAATGCTTGAAAATATCATTGTATTACATTGATAAACAAACACTTAAAGATGTAATTGTGATATACGAAAATGGCGAATGTTATAATTTATCACAGCAACTAGTTAGCCCAATCAACCTAGATACATTAACCCGACTGGTGCAACAATCACTTATTAACGAAGGTCAGTGCTGCGTTGAAAAAATACTTTTAACTTCACCCTCTCAGGCTTTCCCATTGTTAAAAAGTATTTCGTAATCACTCTATTTTGACTCAACCATTAACCAACGCTTTAATATGCGTGACAGCACTGCGCCCCAATGCTGACAAATCATACCCACCTTCTAGATAAGAGATGATACCAAGTGCATGACTATCATTAACAAATTGCACTACTTGCTCTGTGAACCATTGATAATCCGACTCTATAAACTTCAAACTGCCCATCTCATCTTCTAAATGTGCATCAAAACCCGCGCTAATAAAAATGAGCTGAGGAGAGAATTCAATCAGTTTCGGTAACCATTGTTGAGTGAATAAAGCACGTAAATCATCACCATCACTGGCAATTGGCAGTGGTGAATTTAACACTGTATCTGTATTTTCAATCGCTGTATTTGGATAAAAAGGATATTGAAACAAAGAGCAAAATAATACATTTGGATCTGCTTTAAAAATATCTTGTGTGCCATTGCCGTGATGAACATCTATATCCAGAATCGCAACCCGCTCTACTCCCTGTTGTTTGGCATATGCAGCAGCTATGGCAACATTGTTAAATACACAAAACCCAGCAGATGTGTGCTGGTTAGCATGATGCCCTGGCGGGCGAACACTACAAAAAGCGGCATCCAAATTACCAGCCAACACTTCATCGACAGCTAAGAGGCCTGCGCCAATAGCACGCTCAATGGCTTTAAATGAATCCGGACATAACCAAGTATCACCATCTAACTCACTCAGACCCTGTGTAGGTAATTGCGTCAACACTTTATTTATCAGCGCGCTATCATGCACCAAGCCTATATGTTCAAGCGTTGCCGCAGGTGCTTGTTTTTGTGCAACAGCAATATCTAATCCTGACGCCAACAGTCTATCAGCTATTGCATCTAACCGAGCGGGACATTCTGGATGTTCAGTTATCATCTTATGTTTACGGCAATAAGGGTGACTGATCACAGCTGTACGCATGTTAGCTCCTTTTAAGTAGTTTGATAGCAACTCATATTTTAACATGCAGTGTAGCAAAGCCGCCTGCACCGGACTTTGCGACTTTGGTGTAATCACCCGAGTTTATTTCGCCATTAACTTCAAATCGTGAAAGTCAAAGCTAAAATCCGAAATATCTGGATTCACAAATTCCATTGTGGCATGGCTGACAGCCTGCTCTTTATTCAGTTGAAAATAAATATAGGCATCAGCTTCAAGGCGCTGCTCATCCCACCGAATAACAAACTGATTGCCTGAAACATGTTCTAATTGGCCTTTTAACATTTTGGTATGTGTAAAATCGATACGCAACTTACCGTCCAGTGATTCGACAATAACATCTCCATACCACTGGCTCGTGAGCGTCCCAGTATAATATTGCAGCGGTAATGGCGCCTGCTTTACCGCTGGCGAAACAACCCCAGCCTCCGCGTACAACTTCGTCTTTTCTAACTTATATTCAGTGGCTAATAATGTAACCCAATCTTTATCTGTTCGTCCCAAAGCATCTTCAAATACTTCATGGATTATCGCTGTCAGTGCTGGATATGCTTGTTGATTTGATAACACCACTACACCTAGTTTTTTCTCTGGGATCATCGCCACTTGTGATACCATCCCTAAAATCCCACCACCATGACCTAGTTTTTTATAACCAAAGTAATCTTCGATAGCCCAGCCAAGACCATACCCTCGAAACTGCTGACGATAGGCATCAAACGATGACTGCTTTGGCAACCTCATAATATGAGGATGCCACATTTGCACCTGATGTTCGGCATTATACAATTGCGCTCCTTGTTGTGTTTTACCAGCGGCTAATTGCGTCAACAACCACTTGCTCATATCATCTACATTGGATGCAATTGCACCGGCACCACGAAAGTCTTGCAAATAGTCGACGAAAAAAGGCGTTAGCTTACCATTATCAGGGATATTACCTGTCGCCCAATTCTTATTATCCTTTTCGATACGTGAGAATCCCGCTTTCGATGCTTCCATGCCCAATGTTTTAAAAATGCGCCGCTCAACAAATTCACGCCAACTTACACCTGATACTCGAGCGATCACTTCACCTGCAACAACAAACATTAAATTGTTATATGCATATTCACTACGAAAACTGGAAGCTGGAGGAATATGCTGTAACCCTTGAATAATATCTTGCACTGATTTATCCGTATCAGGCCAAATCATCAAATCGCCAGCACCTAGCCCCAATCCACTACGGTGGCTTAATAAATCTCTGATAGTCATATGTGCTGTTGCATACTCATCGTACAGGCGAAACTCGGGTAAATGTTGAGTCACTTTGTCGTCCCAACTTAATTTTCCGTCATCTATGAGCATAGCAATACTAGCAGCAGTAAATGCTTTAGAGTTGGATGCTATACCGAACAGTGTATACTCATCTACTTTAGCGCCCGAAACGATATCTCTGACACCATAGCCTTTTGACAATACGACCTGATCATTTTCCACGACAGCAATCGCAATACCTGGAATATCAAATTGCGCCATCGCAGCATGGACAGCTTTATCGACATCGGCAACATTCACTGTTACCTGACTTTTCGCCTCTGCAAATTCGCTCTGCACTAACAGAAGAGCGGTTGCGACGAACGTTCTAAAAGGTTTCATTATTTTTTACTTCTTTATTTTTATAAATCGACAGCTCATTCTCTGAACGGCATTTTTGCACATCAACAACAGTACGCTGTTGCTGAATGCACTCTAAATAAGATATCGGAAAGCCATGCTCCAACGCGCCCGCATACACATGCTGAACATACCAATCAAATGGCAACTGATCCGCAATAAACGTATTTGCAATGTAACAATATGCACTCACCTTTTCTCCTGAGATCAGCTCCACCAAGATCTCAGTTCGGTCGTAACGAGTCCCTTCAATATTATCAAGCAACAATTGTTCCTGCGCGTTCAAGGCATAGAGCACACCAAAAACTACGTTATGCTCAGAATGGGTTCGGTGAATATTGCATTTTGCGGAACCATCTGTACTTAACATTGAAAAATTAAGTTCAAAACCATACAACTGTGCGACACCCACTTTTTTGGCCTGCGGCAAGCGCGCAAGCAGTCGTTTACTCGACATATTTGAGCCAAACGCAAAATTATAATAAGTCGCTATTTCCATTATTGCGTACTCATTAAATAACGACTCTAATCGCCAGTGCAATTAAAATCACGCCTATTCCTCTATCAAACCAATGACCCGCTTTGTGAAAAAATGCCCGTACAGTATCTTTAGTGAGCATGACCGATAAGAAAGAAAACCACAGCCATGTGGCTATGGCCATATAGCCACCATATATCGCCTGCACATAACTGGGTGTATCTGCGGAAATAACTAACGTAAACAAAGATAAGAAAAATAAGGTTGCTTTAGGATTTAATGCATTCACTAAAAAACCGCGGCGTAATGCCATAAAGTTAGATTCAATATGCGTAGGATGCTGAGGTTGTGCAACAGAGTTAGTATTGGCTTGCGCCTGCAATGCTTGCAGCCCCATATACGCTAAATACGCACCCGCGACATATTTTAAAACGTTAAAGGCAGTCTCTGACTGAGCTAATAAAATAGCAACACCAAATAGACAGTAAGTAACATGTACAAGAATTCCCAATGCGACCCCAGCACTAGTCCATAAAGCATTTGCGCGCCCTTGCTGGACGCTTTGTTTTAACACAAGTGCAAAATCAGGACCTGGGCTTGCTACCGCAAAAAAATGCGCTATCGCTATCAGCAAAAACTCATCAAGATAGGCGAGCATGACGCTGCTCCTCAAGGGCCAACAATATTGGGTTTGGCGTGTCATTAATATACAATTTCAACTGCTTTTGTGCTTTTTTGTAAACGCTGCGTAAGTGAGGCTTCAAATGCTTTTTACCATCAACTTGAGGTTTGAAATGACAAATTAACGCGTGCATAAAAACGGTTTGTGGTTCAGTCAACGCTGCCTGGCGGTTCGCATATGGATTATAACATGACCCACATCCGCCCTTAAACTGATACACCGTATTACTCATCATGACACCAAACCCCAAAAAACAAGCCAACGCATCGCTTGCTGCGGCAATTTGCTCCTCACCTCCTGGGGGTAACACGCCTCGATGGTAAATCATCACCGTGGCGAGCGAACCAGCAAAGCTCGCAACTAAATCTTGTGGCTGATTGATCTGATTAGGGTTATAAGACAATTGCATATTCAGTGCAGGGGGGTTAACTAATTTCGCTTTTTCACCCCGTATTTCATCAATAAAGCTAAACATAGGCATACTTTGTTGCGGCATATGTTGTTGCGGGTTAACCACACTAATTGGCCATGCTTGCATGCCCGCATAATGGCTTACTCGATTGAATACAGTACTGGCCATCTGTTCGACACTCGTTACTTGGTCTGGAAAAAATGCGCCTGTGGGCTCAATGATCTGGGTTTCAGTCATAAAATATTGGCCGTCAAACTGCTCACATGCCCATACAAAAGTGTCAATTAGCCACTCAACTTCTGAGTCGCTTAATAATGGTTGTGATTTAAAAAGTGTCAACATAACTTACTTTGCCTTATTTGCCCATTCCCATGCCTGTGTGCCGTACAATGGTACAGTAGACAGAGCATGGTGGTGACTACCACTGGTCTCTTTTGTTGAATACGATAAATAAATTAAACTACGTGTCGGTGCGTCAAAAATACGTCTCACTTTGAGTGACTTAAACAAAATGCTTTTCGAAGTTTTAAATACAATTTCACCACTTTTCGACAAATCAATCTCCTGTAACTGCGTAGCAGTTATTGGGCCTGTTTGGCGGCAAGCAATAGACATATCAGAGGGGTCTGAAAAATCAAGATCTGCTTCAACATGGCTAATATGACAAGTCACGCCGCTGACCAACGGGTCTTGCTGAGCTGACACAACAACATCTTTAGTGGTGAATAATCCTAGACTTACTTTCGCTGCATCATCTGAGCATGCAGATAAAGTACTAATGCACAGTAATAACCCAACCAGTTTATAATTAAACATTTGGCTTTGCTCCTTAACTTCCTTAATATAATTGGCATTTACGCATAAACTACACAATAAGTCACCATGCCACACCTGATCATTGAACATTCTCATAACTTGCCCATTTGTGACAATGACCTATTAGAAAGTCTACATAATGCTGCTGCGTCAACGCTATTATTTGACCCGAGCATGATAAAGTCACGCTTGATTCAGTTTCAGCAATACAAACTTGGTAATGAAAAGTGCGGTTTTGTTCATGTGCAAGCGCATATCATGACTGGTCGAACTATCGAGCAAAAACAGCACCTCAGCGACACTTTATTTCAACAACTGCAAATACAGCTGACCGACAAATGGCAATTAAGTGTTCACATTTACGATTTAATACCACAAATATATCGAAAAAACTGAACTGAGTCGGTAGCTATCGTATAATAGAGTATTAGTTACATTTTCGAATGAGTTTATATGAAATTTCCATGTCGAATTGACAAGTTTGTCAGTCATCTAACCGAGCTTCCACGGACTAAAGTCAAAGCTGGTATCAAAAAAAATAAAGTCACCGTTAACGGCGAAATAATTACTAAGTTTGACTATTCCATCACTCAAGATGATGTCATTACTTGGCAAGGAGAGCAAATAAAGTACTTAGGAAAACGCTACTTTATGCTCAATAAACCCGCAGGTTATGTGTGTGCAAACAGTGACGAATTACATGCAACTGTGTTCGATTTATTACATGAAACAAACTTAAAAGATTTTCATGTTGCGGGTCGTCTCGATCTTGATACAACGGGACTTGTGTTACTAACAAATGACGGAGAATGGTCGCATCAGATTACGTCCCCAAAAAAACAAAAGTATAAAACCTACCTTGTTGAAACTAAAGAAGTAATAACCGAAGATTCATTACAACAGCTACGCCATGGCGTACAACTTCATAATGAAAAAATGCCAACATCACCAGCGTTGGTTGAACAACTTGCAAGTTATAGCTTACGCCTCTCTATTTATGAAGGTAAGTATCATCAAGTGAAAAGAATGTTAGCAGCTGTTGGCAATAAAGTTGTTGAATTACATAGAGAAAATATTGCAGGCATCGAGCTTGATTCAACACTCGAAGCGGGTGAGTACCGATTACTTTCAGAGCATGAAGTCAACATAATCAATGCAAGGTAACCGTATTTTTATGGGATTATGAGTAAATATCATCTCATTTTCCCCAAAAATGCGTTATATCTTACTTACATGATAACGATAAACATGATAGTTGTTAAAGCTAAGCATGTTTAAAGGGGTTTTTTGTGTTTTCATCATTTACTTTAAGAATTAAAATAATACTTTTCGCAGCGGCTTTTTTTCTCTCACTGTTATTGGTCGCAATTTTAGGCTTACAATCATTACGTCACGCAAGTGAAGCCGATAATATTGCCCGCATCAATCAACTAATGAAAAGCACCGTTAATATTGTTGAGCAATTTGAGCAATACGTTAAGCGCAACGAGTTATCAGAACCTCTCGCAAAAAAGCTCGCTATCGAAATGCTACGTAATAACAAATATCATGATTCAGAATATGTATATGTTGTTGACGAAAAACTGAATTTTATCGCAACGCCACATGATCCCCAATTACACGGCACAAGCTTTAATGACTTTAAAGACGCCAAAGGGCAAAGTATTGGAAAAATGGTTGAACGCCTTGTTGGCAGAAAAACCAATCAAATAATTACCTATCACTGGGATTCTGTACGCAATAATGAAACTGTTGACCTTACCTCTGTAGTACAAAAAACAACCGAGTTTGGCTGGTATATCGGTACCGGTATCAGTTATAAAGAAGTCGATGAAAGGTACTGGAATACCGCGCAATGGTTACTCACACTCTCACTCATCATTGCGGTAGTTTTGACATTTGCGTTAAGTAAATTCGGAATTGGCTTATCAAATAAGCTAGGCGGTGAACTAAATGATGTACTCACGATCGTCAATCAAGTCTCTAGGGGTAACCTTACATCACCTATCAATACGTTATCAGCGCATCGAGACAGTATGATTTCCGCGATGGATTATATGCAAAAAGGCTTACAAGGTGTCGTTGGGGGGATTGTTACTGTCAGTGATTCACTTAAAGTACAGAGCTTTGATGGTGAGAAACGCTCAGATGAACTAGAGCAGCTAACACAGAGCTTAAGCGAAGAAACACAAATGGTTGCATCTGCAATTACTGAGCTTACGGCATCGGCCCACACGGTAGTGGAACATGCTGAACAGGCTGCTCATTCTGTTCAAGAAGCTGAAAGTCAGGGACAAAATGCAGATAGATTGACATCAAATGCAGCCGAGGCAATTGAAGTGCTTGAGCAACAAATTGACAATGCCGGCAATAACATCCAATTACTAGATGAAGAAGTGAACAATATCGCCAATGTACTGAGTGTTATTCAGAGTATTGCTGAACAAACCAACTTACTTGCATTGAATGCTGCGATTGAAGCGGCCCGTGCTGGAGAACAAGGGCGAGGGTTTGCAGTCGTGGCAGATGAAGTGAGGCAACTTGCTCAAAGAACGCAAACGAGTACAGAAGAAATTCATACTATGATTGGTAAACTTCAAACAGCGACGCAAGATGCTAAGTCTTCAGTATCATTGAGTATTACCACTAGTGAGAAAACCGTAACTATGTCTAAAGAAGCCAGCGAAGAGTTACGTCGTGTTGCCAGCTCATTAGGTGCAATATCACAAATGAGTCATCAAATTGCCCATGCAGCTAAAGAGCAACTTGATGCAGGGGAGGACACTGCAAGACGGATCGTGACTATTTCTGATACCGCCTCGCAAACAGCAAACGTTTCTCAGCAAGCTCACCATGCAACAGATAGCATCAAAGAGCTAACGGCTAAATTAGAACAAGAAATGGATAAATTCAGTTATTAAACCGGCGCCCCCTAACCAACTACCGACAGAATAAAAGCACTGCTAACATTGTAGTGCTTTAGCTTATTAGAATAATTAAAAAAAAATCAAATGATTAAATACATATTTATTAATGCTCCTCAAAAAGATAGGCATTTCTAAAAAAGTTTAATTAATTCATTTTTATTTTTGTTTATTTAGTGTTAAATTCTTATAAGCTTGAAGGTCGTTGTTACACATTATTCATTTTAAAAATATCAATACTACCAGTAATTCTGATTGATTTAAGTATTTTGGGATTTTATGTAACTTAAAACCACCTTTTCGCGCTAAACTTTTTTAGAAGGAATACCGAAGATGAAAACACTATCAACAGATCTATGTAAAAAAGTCTGCGGCGCAAATATATGGGCTCCGGAGAAACCAATCGTAGCGCACAAACCAGTGAAATGTAACCTCGGTCAAAAACGTGGCTAAATACGATGAAATCTGAGAAAAGCTTGTACCGACTACTATTGATTTATGCAGTATCAATAGTTACTTTGTTTATCGTAAAGGACGACCCTGCTATTTTCACCTATTCACTGTTTGCACTGGGTGTATTGGCCTTATTTCTAGCTCTTAGAATTGGTGATGTTAACATTGCCACAATTATTGTTTTAGTCGCACTATCGCCATTGGCTGAACTCATTATTTTTGGCTTTGGACTAGTTGATTTAAGGTCATCGGATGGTGATCGCTTAATACAAAACAGCATTATTTTTGGTACCCACTTTGTGATTGATGTCATTGTCCTAGTACCTATGACTTATCGCGTTGAAATATCTAAAAAACTATTTCCAATAGCAAAAATTAAATACAACATTGCTGATAGCTTGTTACCGTGGGTACAACTTATTGGTATATTCGTCAGCGTTTTTGCATTAGTGGAAAATTATTTACGAAATGCAAAAGACTATGATATTGCTTTCTTCTTTTATTCTTTTTCGATATCCGGTTACATCGTGTATTCTTTCTCTGCTATTTTAATAACCATCTTGTTAGCAATGGCTTACAAAGACTATTATGGCTTTAAGACACCAACCCTACTATCAAGGTCGTCTAAGCGATTGTGATAAATAAAGGGCCTAACAGGCCCGTTATTTAAACTTTGCTATCGCTATTTAATTTCAACCCTTTGTGAACGCATGACGATTTCATCATTCAACTCAATACCAATTCCGGGTTCTTCTGATACTTTGAACATCCCTTTCTCAGGTTGTGGGTCTTGAATACACAGCTCTCTATTCCACTTTTTAATCGCATAGGTATGGTGCTCGTGAATTAAAAAGTTTGGAATCGCTGTTTCTAAATGTAGCGATGCAGCGGTCGCAACAGGCCCACCGCATACATGTGCTTGTACGCGAACATCAAAAATATCAGCATAATCACATACTTTTTTCGTTTCAGTAAAGCCACCACACAAGCCAACATCAGGCTGTAATACGTCAATACTTTGATCTTCAAAGTACGGCCGAACTCCCCAGCGATTATATAGACGTTCGCCACCAGCAATTGGCACAGCAACTTTATCAGCCACTTTTGCATGTAAAGAGTGGTTAAGATAATTAACTGGCTCTTCGTAGAACATACAATCAAATTCTTGTGCAATTTCCCCAATTTGAATCGCAGAGGTTGCACCTGGTAAACTATGACACTCAAATATTATGTCAACTTCATCACCAACAGCCTCACGTATTGCTTGCATACGCGCCCGATACAATTTCATCTCAGGACGTGAAATAAGCTTAGTACGGTCATAATACGTGTTACCCGCCTTGTCATACATAATTGGATCAACTTTAACCGCGTCATACCCTTGTGCGACTGCTTTTAAAGCAGCTTCAGCATACTCTTGAGGTTGCACAAGCGCCTTGAATTCATCATCCCAATCAAACTGTAGTTGTGATGCATAGGTACGTAGCTCTGGGTTTACCTTACCGCCCAATAGTTGGTATACAGGTAATTTCAATGCCTTACCTTTAATGTCCCATAGGGCGATATCAATTGCGCTCATCGCTGCATAAACGACAGGCCCTCCACCTAATCCCCAAAAACTCTCTCGAAGCATACGCGACCAGAGTAATTCAGTTTGAAATGGGTCATGACCGATCAGAAAAGCTTCAGCCATCTCTTTAATCATACTAGCGGCAGCACTATGCCCTAAATCATACGCGAGCCCTGCCTCCCCTACTCCTGAGATACCTTCGTCTGTATGAATACGAATAAAGACAGGGGTCCAAGCAGGTCGTTCTGGACAATAAATATCAAATACTTCGACGCGATTAACTTTCATGTAAACTCCTATTTAGCAAAGCCTGAGTCAAGACGATATGCCTTTCTTAACATAGCAGGCCAGGCTAATTGCCCTCCAGTACTGCCGCTATGTACTACGCTTGCTTGTTTATAAATATTGTCAATAATGGGCTGTGGTACTTGTACTGATTGCTGTCCAGTCGCTTGGATAGCCACTTGGATTTCACACGCTCGCTGTAAATCATAAAAACGCATAAACGCGTCTCCAACAGTGGGGCCAACCGTTAAACCACCATGATTGACGAGTAACATGTGGTTTGTTAACCCTAAATCATCTTGTAAGCGTTGCCTTTCATCATCATTCACTGCTAACCCTTCATAGCCATGATAAGACAATGAGGGAAGAGAAAACATTGAGTGCTGACTTAAGGGCAACAGTCCTTCTTCACAGCTTGCAACAGCTATCGTTTCTTTAGTATGCAAATGAATCACGCAATGTGCATCTTCACGAACTTCATGTATCGCACTGTGAATGGTAAATCCAGCGGGGTTTATTTCAAATGGCGAGTCATCAATAATATTACCCGATAAATCAACTTTCACTAGGTTAGACGCAGTGACCTCATCAAAGCTTAAACCAAAGGCATTAACAAGATAGTGATCTGTACCGGGTAATCTTGCTGACATATGCGTGTAGATTAGGTCTCCCCACCGCATGTGCTCAACCAGTCGATAACATGCAGCTAAGTCAATTCTCAACCGCCACTCTTGTTCAGTTACCTTACCTTTAAGATCAAGTTTTGGTAGCTCAAACATGTACGTTCCTTTTCGTTTAATAATACACCCATATATATAGATGTTTAGAAGTCTAAATGACTAGCGCCTTTTGTTCAATTAAAAATAAAAACCACCGACGTGCGGTGGTTTTTATTTTTTACTAATTAAGTGCTACTTAACTTTTGATAAATACTCTGCAATCGCGTCAATTTCTGCATCAGACACATTGGCTACCATGGCTTTCATAGCCATTGACATCCCGTTATTACGTTTGCCCGACTTGATGTCTTTCATTTGCGCAACTAAGTAGTCTTTATTTTGACCATTCAACTTTGGATACATCCCCATAATAGGTGCTTTCCCTTCTGCACCGTGACATGTTTGGCACATTTTCGCTGTATACAAAGCTGCACCGTCAGCTGCATTTACTCCCGCTGACCCCATTGTCAATATCGCGATACCAGCCCCTATAATCACTTGCTTCATCTTACTCATAACTTTACTCTTTTTATTAATAAACGGATAAATCTTTTATAGTGTAGACCAATAACTTTCACTACACATACGCACACATCAAGTTAAAAGGTCATCACAGCAGCATTCAATTACAGCCTTTTGTGTCTATCAAGAAAGGTTAAGGCCTAACAGCTCAGCATTAAAATATGTCGCTTTGAAACATAGATAAAGGGACTTAAAGCATTACCAGACTAAATCATCTGGAATTTCATAATCTGCATATGGGTCGTTTTCATCTGGCCCTTGACTATCATCTTCAACATGAAACACGATGTATTTCTCATCAACCTCTGCAACTTTTCTAGCAGGTTCATCTTGTAAAACAAAAAACTGCCCTTCTAAAACACAAATAGCCAAACGCCCTTTTGATAAAGCATTTTTAGTTGGCTCATCAACATCGAGTTCTTTTACTTTCTTGTTGTAAGTGAAGTTAAATGTGAGTTCACCACGGATTTTATCTTGATTATGATGCTCTAAGATTTGTTTTACCCGTGCAACTTGCTCACGCTCTTTAATTTCAGCTTTTCTCGCCTCATTTTGCTCTTCAGCTTTTTGCTGTTGTTCTAATTTTGTTTGCGCGATGTGTTTTTGTAAATCACTCGGGTCGCTGGTTGCCCCTTTCTTCTTTTTCTTTTGCGCTTTGCGCTTTTCAGACTTAGCCACTTTCGCTTTATGCTCTGATGTTAAACCTGCTTTCAAAAGCTGATCTTGTAATGACCCCATAATCCTATGCTCCATGAAAATATAATGCGCTATATTTTAACCTAGTTGATTTTTTTCACCAGACGCAAAATATAATTTTCTGCGGCTTATTTGCAATATTGGGCACAGCCAATAATTTAACAAGTTCAATGCCTGACACTATGATTTAGCGCAACTAATTGGTTACTATTTAATTTAAAGTTATCATAGCCACTCAATGCTTTTAGAGAGCACTTCCCCACCGACTTAATTGTTAGGTTTATGTATGCCCATATTATTGCTACTTTGCTGCTCAATCTTTACATTTTTTGTACTATACGCTCCCCAACCATTACTCATGGTGTTTGCCACACAGTTTGGGGTGAGTATTGCCAGCAGTGGCAGTTTAATGTCTATTACTATGCTCCCTTTGGCAATTGCCCCTATCTTTTATGGGCTATTATTTGTCCATCACAATGCTTTATACATACTGAAATATGCAATGTTGATGCTGGCAGCCACATGCATCATATTCGTTTACGTCCCAAATTTTAAGTTACTGCTACTGACACGATTTCTTCAGGGCCTAATTTTACCTGCTATTTTAACAGCACTGACAAGCTATATTGGTCAGCAGTATCAAGGTAAAGCGCTGCATAAAAATATGACTCGTTATATTGCCAGTACGATTATAGGAGGGTATTTCGGTCGGATGCTCGCAGCAAACTTTGCTAGTTTTTACAGTTGGGAAAGTTTTTATTATGTTATTGCCGCTGCTTTAACCATGCTCGCGATAACAATCAATGTACATCTTTTTGAAAAACACCCCCCCCCCTATTTCATCTCCTAAAGAGTACTTAAAACCACTCAAAGAACCGACTCTATTGAGGTTGTACTTAGCTGTCTTTTGTATGTTTTTCTGTTTCTCTGCATTACTAAATTACCTCCCATTTATACTTTCAACACAGTTCAATATTATAGATAGTCGGCTTATTGGTTGGATTTATAGCGGCTATTTTGTAGGTGCTATATTGTCACTTACTACTCCATTACTAAAACGCCACCTGTACAATAACTGGCTATTTCTAACTGTTATTTTTTCAGTATATAGTTGCTCAATTATCGTATTAGACACGACTAGCCTCAGCATTTTTGTCAGCGCTTTTACACTTTTCTGCGCGTGTATGTTTATGATCCATGCCACAGCGGCGCCATTAGCAAATGTATTGAGTACAGCGCCCGTTTCGGTAACCAACGGTGCGTATGTGTCGTTTTATTATACAGGAGGAGCGCTTGGTTCTTATTTCCCTGGGTTAGTCATAGAACATTTGGGGTATCACGCCTTTATAATCAATTTATTTGTTTTGTGCCTATGTGGTCTTCTTTTGATTCATAAAAACTATAAACAAGGAATATCAACCACTTTGGGGTAATGGCCTGTATGACGCCAAAATGTATACAAATCATATTGCTGTATCACCCATGTTTTATCATTTTCTAACGGGTGACATTGCCATTCTAATTCATTCAATAAACCACTGTCTAACCACAATTCTACTGAATTGTTAGTATCATTTACCAACGACAGAGCCGAGACACAACCCGGTTTAACACCTAGATATTTGTCTAACCTTTCTGGTGATGCTAACCCTAAGCGAGATAACTTCTGTTGGCTAGATAACGCTTTAAGATTGACTTTCAATTGTGCTCGAGTCAAACAGAGAATATGTTGCTTACCTCGATTATCACGTAAAAATAAGTTTTTTATCTGCACTCCTGAACGCTTAAGCCCTAACCTCTGTGCGTCAGTACAAGTAGGTAGCGGTTCATGCTCATAACTTTTGAATTCAATACTCAGTGTACTCAATAAGGCTTTTAACTTGACCTGTTCTTTATTCATGAACACGCACCACGTAATTGTACACTTCTATTTCGCCAAAATACCTGATGCACTTCGTACCCTTTCTGGCAATATTGCTGCATTTCAAGTTCAGCTTCTAGCAACGTCACGGCTTCTTCTTCAAGCGCTAACTTTAATGCTGGTGAGTCCTCTACTCGCTCATGCTCTGCGAAACGTTTTAACTCTCTACGCGTCATTGGTTTTTGGCTATTCACTTTCATCATGGGAGTTGCGGCAACAGTGACTATGAAAGCAAAGAGTTCATCACCTTGTTTAGATTTCTTAGTATGCAAAACTTGTTTTTCGATACTGTAACTTTCTTTTGGTGCACTACTACAACCCAACATTAATACAATGCAACTGAAAATAACAAAAAGATTTTTGGTCAAAATTATCTACTCCATTAACTGCTTATGGCAGTCTAACAAAGCTCAGGTAAAAAATATCAATTTTTTAATATTGAAATCGCTTGACTATTATAGAGAAACGCTATAAATTTCGCTTCGTCTTTTGACGGAATGTGGGGCTATAGCTCAGCTGGGAGAGCGCCTGCCTTGCACGCAGGAGGTCAGCAGTTCGATCCTGCTTAGCTCCACCACTTTCCGTTTAAATTTCACTATCAGCTAACTCCTTTTAGCTGCTATTCAGAATTACTCTCTTATTTGCCCTGTTCCTGTAACTAAAAACTTTTCAGTTGTTAATGATTCTAAACCCATTGGCCCGTACGCATGCAATTTTGTTGTGGCAATGCCAATTTCAGCACCTAGTCCAAGCTCTGCCCCATCGGAAAAACGAGATGACGCATTAACCATCACAACCGACGCATCGACACTTCTTTGGAACAATACTGCCGCGGTATTATCTTCAGTACAAATTACTTCTGTGTGATTGCTGCCAAACTGTGCTATATGTGCAATTGCACCAGCAAAGTCTGGGACAATACGAATGGCAACTTCTAAACTTAAATACTCTTGTCCAAATTCATCATCATTAATCACTACCGCCTGTTTAAAGTACTTTGCTGCTGACGCACCAGCATTCACTTTCACCTTTTTTTTCTCAAAAGCACTGGCAAGCATTGGCATAAACTGAGTGGCGATGGCTTCATGAACAATAATCGCTTCTAATGCGTTACATACACCTGTTCTTTGCGTCTTACCATTTATAGCCAAGCTCAATGCTATTTCTAAATCAGCAGCTTTATCAATGTATAAGTGACACACCCCTTTGAAGTGTTGAATAACAGGTACTGTACTATTTTCCGTCACAAAATTTATCAACCCCTCTCCACCTCTTGGGATGATCAAGTCTATCAGTCCTTTTTGTTGCATAAGCTCCATAAGCAAAGCTCGGTCTGGATCTGGGACAATCGAAATAAGGGCAGCAGGTAGTGCGTGTCGTACTAACACATTATGCATTACCGACGCAATTGCTTGAGAGCTGCTTAAAGCCTCTCTACCACCACGTAAAATAACGCCATTTCCAGATTTAAAGCACAGCGCACCCGCGTCAGCTGTCACATTAGGCCGAGCTTCATAAATCATACATATTACACCCAGCGGAACGCGCATTTTATTAATTTGAATACCATTTGGTCTGGTGCCAAATTCTCTTAAGCGCCCAACCGGATCTTCTAATTCGGCGATCGTTTCTATACCTTGCGCCATGCTTTCTATCCGCTCAGGAGTCAGGGTCAGTCTATCTATCATGGCATTCGGTAATTGATTATCTCTTGCTCGTGATAAATCAGCTTCATTAGCAAGTAAAATAGCAGCTTGCTCCTGTCGTAGACTTACTGCCATATCTAACAAGACTGTGTTCTTTTTCTCTGTACTTAATAATGCCAATTGCTTTGCTGCCGACGCAGCCCCTGCTGATAACTCCGTAATTAAGCTCATGATTATACTTTCTCTAATTTTGAATACGCTACATCCGATACTTATCAATTAACTGTAGCGGTTTATTATTTGTAATGAAGACCTTATGCACAAAAATAACGCCCAAATTAATAATGGCTTTGCACCAAAATTACGGACTATCTCCCCTAAAGCATAGGCCTGGCGACCAAATGACCTATAGTTATAACTTGGTTAACGGCTAAAATCACGAGAAACTATATCAAACTGATAAAAACTCATCTTAAAATCAGCTGTCCCTCTACGGCTTAGTCGCTATTTATAGTTAAACCTTCGTTTCTTTATCTTGCATCTGAGTTGAATATACATTCAACACCATTTTCATTTGAATTTTCATTACTAAGTGTGAGTAAAAGGTCTATTGTTAAAGGGAGGAATCTATTCAAAAAAACAATATCAAATTGTTTCCTATTCACTTAACTATGCTATAACCGCTAGTAAGTTTGATGATTAATTTTGCTGAAGTTAAAGTCAGCTGGAGAAGATATGTCAGCTATTTATATTGCTGGAATCGCATTATGTTCTGTTTTTGCGCAGTGGCTTGCATGGGTATTTAAAGTCCCAGCCATACTTTTTCTGTTACTTGTCGGCTTATTACTTGGTCCAATTTCTGGCCAACTGAGCCCCGACGACTTGCTTGGCGATTTACTGTTTCCAATTGTCTCTTTATCCGTTGCCGTTATTCTCTTCGAAGGCGCATTAACTTTACATTTTAGAGAGCTAAAAGGCATAGGGAAAATAGTGCGGAACCTTTGCTCTATCGGCATGCTTGCTACGTTTATAATAATCGCACTCAGTGGTTACTTTATACTAAATTTAGACTGGCGTGTAGCAGGTGTGTTAGGTGCAGTACTCGTAGTGACCGGGCCCACGGTTATAGCGCCAATGCTCAATGCAATGCGCCCAACTCAAGATATTGACCGAGTCCTTCGTTGGGAAGGCATTGTGATCGACCCTATTGGCGCGCTATTTGCCGTATTAGTATTTGAAGCGGTTAGCTTTGTGGGTAAAGGAGAAGTGTTAAGTCATACATTGATTGCACTATTTACCACATTAGGCGTTGGTTTAAGCGTTGGAATAGTGAGCGGCTGGCTAACAAGTTTACTTATTAGGCGGGAGTGGCTGCCTTATGAGTTACACAAATTTGGGATCTTGGCCCTCGTACTTTTTAGCTTCTCGCTATCAAATTTTCTTAGCCATGAATCTGGATTACTCGCAGTCACCGTATTTGGGATCTGGCTTGCTAATCAAGATGACTTAGAAATCGACTCTGTATTAGAATTTAAAGAAGATCTATCGATGATCTTAATCTCTAGTTTATTTATTTTGCTTGCCGCACGACTTCAGATCAGCGACCTTATGCTGTTAGATATCAATATTTTTATATTTTTAGCCATTGTGCTATTTATCGCACGTCCAATCTGTATTGCAATTTCAACATTTAATAGTGACTTACCATTCAAATCTCGCCTGCTGCTTTCGTGGATTGCCCCCAGAGGCATTGTTGCTGCTGCGGTCGGATCTGTTTTTGCCCTAAGCATGCACGAATCCGGTATCGCTGATGCGAATAAAATCGTACCATTGATCTTTACGGTGATTATTGTCACGGTTGTTTTACAAAGCCTCACCGCGACCCCTTTGGCTAAATTACTTGGCGTGCGACAGCCTAGCCCTAATACTTTACTCATCATTGGGGCTAATCACGTTGCAAGAGCCATAGCATGTGGTCTTAAGGATCAAAACATTGAAGTGCACCTATCAGACCCTGCTTGGGAAAACTGTAAAATGGCAAGAATGGATGGACTACCGTGTTATTACGGCAACCCACAGTCAGAACATGCTGAAAGATACTTACCTCTCACTAAACTAAAATCTGTAATCGCACTTTCACCTAACAGACACCACAATGCGCTAGGAGTGCAATACTTTTCACATCTATTAAATGAGCAAAGCGTATTTTCATTGCGCTCATCAACTAACCACGCTAAAGCAAATAAAGACAGTGCGACTTTTTTATCTCGGCAAATATTATTTGGTGAACAAGGAAATTATGCGCGACTAAGTAGCCTCATTGCGAAAGGAGGTAAAGTAAGTGCCACCCGATTGTCTGAAGAGTTCACTTGGGATCAATACCTCGAGGTTAATAAAGAAGCAATCCCTCTATTTATAATTTCAGAGCGAAATAAAGAAGATGATCCTCTGATGATCAGACCTTTTATTATGGATATGAAAAAAGCCCCCGAAGAAGGAGAGAAGATTGTGGCGATGCAACCTCCAAAAATGACCATATTAAAAGAGCCAAGCATCAATAAGGAGACGAATGAACAAGCCAGTATCGAAAGCTAAAATATGACAGAAGACATCTCATAATAGTTAGATGTTTCTGAGCTTAATCACATTGGTAATCGAGCTCGGCGTACGACACTCTGTGGCATTTTCTGTGCAAGCTGACTCAACGCCCGCTCAATTTTCTTGTGCTGGGCTTTATCTGCTACAGCAGAATGAAACAACCAACGGTAAGCATCTTCATAGTCTCTTGGGCTACCATGCCCTTGATTAAATAGCCCGACTAAACGCAATTGCGCTTTTAAATTACCCTGTGCAGCGGCTTCTCGTAAATAGGTAATCGCCATTGCCTTGTCTGCTTGAACTAACTGACCCACATCATAGTACCGACCCAGTTGCTCTAACGCAGATGCTAAACCTTGCTCAGCTGCGCTACGCATGTAATATAAGCCAAGCTCCACGTCTCTATCAACACACACTGCATATGCCAGCATATCGCCATACAAGAACTGATATGAAGGCAACGCCATTGTCTCAGCCCTTGCTTCGATATCTTGCACTAATTGGCATTCATCGCTTTTTACCCGCTGTAAATGCTGATTGTTCTTTATGAGTTCGATTAACTCGGCTTGTGTATATAAGGGCACCGCTTCAATCGGTTCTTGCGCGGCATACACTTGCCAACAGAGTAAAAAGCTCAGACTACACCACTTTTTCAACATAAGTACCTTGACGTCAATAACCACATACTCAAATATTTATACAAAGACTATACCAACAATCAAATTTTAGGTATAAAAAAAGCTGCAAAAGCAGCTTTTTTTTATTTGGTGAAGCTTATTCGCCAAATGGGTTGCGTAAAACCATGGTTTCTACGCGATCTGGGCCAGTTGAAATAATATCAATTGGCACACCAGTAATTTCTTCTAAACGCTTAACATAGTTAACAGCGGCTTCTGGAAGCTGTTCAACTGACGTTGCACCGAATGTATTCTCAGTCCAACCTGGCATTTCTTCATAAACTGGCGTTACTTTGTCATAACCTTCAGCAGCCAATGGTGTGATATTTGTTACCGTACCATCTTCTAGCTGATAACCAGTACAAATCTTAATTGTTTCTAAGCCATCTAATACATCAAGCTTGGTTAAACAAAAACCGGTAATGCTATTGATTTGAATTGCACGACGCATCGCAACAGCATCAAACCAACCAGTGCGACGTAAACGACCCGTCGTTGCACCAAATTCATGACCTTTATCACCTAAATGCTTGCCTACAGGGTCTTGCTTATCTAAACCATCATATAGTTCAGTTGGGAAAGGACCAGAACCGACACGCGTGGTATATGCTTTTACAATACCAAGTACGTAATTTAAGTTTAACGGACCAAAACCAGCGCCTGTAGCAACGCCACCAGCGGTGGTATTTGAAGACGTTACATATGGGTACGTACCATGATCGATATCTAGTAATGTACCTTGTGCACCCTCGAATAAGATGTGTTCGCCCGCAGCACGCTTTTGATCAAGTAATTCTGTTACATCAACAACCATTGCTTTTAGGATTTCAGCAACAGCCATTGCATCATCATATGTCTTTTGGAAGTCTACTGCGTCAACTTTATAGTAATTAACAAGGGCAAAGTTATGGTACTCAAGAACTTCTTTCAATTTCGAAGCGAATAGCTCTGGGTTGAATAAGTCACCAACACGTAATCCACGACGGGCAACTTTATCTTCGTATGCTGGACCGATACCACGACCAGTTGTACCAATGGCTTTCTCACCACGCGCTAATTCACGTGCTTGGTCTAAAGCTACATGGTAAGGCAAAATAAGAGGGCAAGCTTCACTGATCAACAAACGCTCACGTACTGGTACGCCACGCTCTTCTAGCATGCCAATTTCTCTCATTAACGCATCTGGCGCTAAAACTACACCGTTACCGATAACGCACTGTACATTGTCACGTAACACACCTGACGGGATCAGGTGTAAAACGGTTTTTTCACCGTTTATGACCAATGTATGGCCTGCATTGTGGCCACCTTGATAGCGTACAACAAGAGAAGCCTTATCTGTAAGTAAGTCAACAACCTTACCTTTACCTTCGTCACCCCATTGGGTGCCTAATACAACGACGTTTTTACCCATTGCAAAATCACTTAGAAAAAATTAGGCGCAGATTTTACCAGAAAACCATGGTCAAGATCACCTTGTTTAGATTATTTTTTCTTCTTTCAATTTTATATATGCAAAACTCATTGAATTAAAAACAAAAAAAGCTCTGAAAAAATCAGAGCTTTTTATTCAGGTCAGTTTGTACTACTGCACATTTGGCCCTTTTAAGTAATTAAAGAAATCACTTTTTGGTGATAACACCATCACATCATTTTTATTTCTAAAGGTATTTTTATACGCCTCTAAAGAACGGACAAAACCAAAAAATTCAGGATCTTTGTTGTACGCATCCGCATAAATTTTAGCGGCTGTGGCATCACCTTCACCACGTACACCTCGTGCATTTCGCTCTGCGTCAGCCAGCATAACCGTCACTCGGCGATCAACCTCAGCACGAATCGTCTCCGCTTTCTCTTGACCTTCAGAGCGGTGCTCTTTTGCCACCGCAGTACGCTCTGCGCGCATACGTTGATAAATAGAGTTGCTCACTTCATTAGGTAAGTTAATTTGCTTAACGCGTACATCTAACACTTCGATACCCAGCTCTTGCGCACTTTCAGACGCTTGCACCAATGCTTCAGCCATTAGCTCACTTCGCTCACCTGAAACAATTTCACGAATTGTACGAGAACCAAAATTGGTTCTTAAGCCATTATTTACTTTTTGCTTAAGGAGGGTTTCTGCATACTGCTTATCCCCTCTAGCACGCAAGTAAAATGAGCTAAAGTCATTAACACGCCACTTAACGAACGAGTCAACGATCAAATCTTTTTTCTCACTGGTTACAAACCGATCTGGCGCACCATCAAGTGTCTGTATACGCGCATCTAAACGACGAACTTGGCTAAAGAATGGGACTTTCAAATGTAACCCTGGCCCATAAACTACCGCTGTATCATCACTGTCTTTTTGTACTTTACTAAACAACAAAACAATGGCTCGCTGTCCCTCAGTCACCACAAATACAGATGAAAAAGACATGATCACCGCTAATAGTAATAGCACAACACTAAAGTTCTTCATTGCGATTACCTCCCATTGTTGAATCTGTCTTGTGTATAGCGATCATTACTGCTATTCACGGTGCTGTTACGAGATTGACCCAAGGTCTTGCGAAGTTGATTAATATCATTCTGACTTGGTAAGGTCATTGGATTAGTGCCCGTTGATTGATTCATAATTTTATCTAGTGGTAAATACATCATGTTGTTACCCCCATCAACGTCAACCAACACCTTAGTGCTATTTCCTAAAACTTCTTCCATTGCATCAATATACAAACGCTGGCGTGTTACGTCTTTCGCTGCAATATATTCAGGTAACAGCTTTTCAAAGCGAGCAACCTCACCCTGAGCTTCTAGAGTAATACGTTCTCTATAACCTTCAGCTTCTTGCGTCATACGTGTAACACGACCACGTGCACTTGGTTCGATCTCACGTGCGTACGCCTCCGCTTCGCGAATAAAACGTTCTTCATCTTCTTGTGCTGCGATTGCATCATCAAAAGCATCTTTCACTTCTGATGGTGGACGCGAGTCTTTAAAGTTCACATCTGTGACTAAGATACCCAAGTTATAGGGCTCAATGATTTTGTTTAGCTCATCCCAGGTGCGTTGACGAACCAATTCACGACCCGTTGTTAATACTTGATCCATCCGTGAATGACCAACAACATAACGAAGCGCACTGTCTAATGATTGCTGTAAACTGTGGTCCGCGTCCGTTACACTAAATTTATATAATGTTGGATCCATCACTCGATATTGCACTTCAAACTCAACGCTCACAACATTTTCATCTTCTGTAAGCATAAAGCCGGATGCTGATAATGAACGTACCGCTTCAATATTAATCGGTATAACACGTTCAATAAATGTCATTTTCCAACGTAAACCAGGTTCAGCAATACGATCAAATTTGCCAAATTGTAACACTATGCCACGTTCAGCTTCTTTAACGGTGTACATTCCACTCAACGCCCAAACAAGCGCTGCAATAAATAAAACAAAAATAATCCCTGCACCACCAATGCCACCATTGCCGCCGCCACCGGATTTGCCACCGAATAGACCACCAAATTTATTGCTGAACTTACGGAATACTTCATCTAGGTCAGGTGGGCCCTGATCTCGTCCACCACGGTTTTTCCATGGGTCGTTATCATTGCCATTATTACCCGGTTCATTCCAGGCCATAGCTATACTCCATTGTAATTAAAATGAATTAAGATAAATCTAACAAATATAGAACGCATCTCATACAAAAATGCGTGCAAAACTGTAATTTAATGTGAAAATTTTATTTTATGATAAAATTTTCTATCTCTGAGCCTTGCTCTTTCTTGAGCTTTTCCCAGTCGACATGGGGTACTCTCACATCGATTAACCAATTTCCATGCTCATCGAAGCTCTCTTTTTGTACCGCACTGAGATTAAACAGTGCGCCACGTAGACGCCCAAAACTCGCTGGAATACATAAACTTTCTGAGAAGATCTTCTTTGCAAGTAATTCTGAAATTGCTTGCGAAAGTAGCTCAACACCAGCACCGCTGTGTGCTGATAACCATACCCGAATCGGCATGCCTTCATCATTTCGATCGATTCGAGGCCTTACATCATCCAACAAATCTATCTTGTTATATATTAATAACTGCGGGATTTCATCTGCTTCAATCTCTGTTAAAACAGATTGTACCTCTTCTATATTCTCTTTTCTTCTACTATCCGCCGCATCAATCACATGAATTTGTAAATCAGCTTCTCTCGTCTCAGTTAGTGTTGCCTTAAACGCTGCAACTAAGTCATGTGGTAAATGTCGAATAAAGCCAACGGTATCAGCTAATATCACCGACCCTATGTCGTCTATATGTAGCTTTCTGAGTGTCGGATCAAGTGTTGCAAACAATTGATCCGCCGCGTAAACATCAGCATCAGTGATATGATTAAACAAAGTCGATTTACCTGCATTGGTATAGCCTACCAAAGAGACTGTCGGCACTTCATTTCTCGTACGCGCTCTGCGCCCCTGCTCTCGAACAGTCGCAACTTTATCTAAGCGTTTACGGATACTTTTAATCCGTTCGCGTAATAATCTACGGTCCGTTTCCAGCTGAGTTTCTCCTGGCCCTCGTAAACCAATACCACCTTTTTGGCGCTCTAAGTGAGTCCACCCTCGAATTAATCGCGTTGATACATGACGTAGTTGAGCTAACTCAACTTGCAATTTACCTTCGTGCGTTCTGGCACGCTGGGCGAAAATATCTAAAATCAGCGTCGTTCTATCTAACACTCGACACTGGCAGATACGTTCTAAATTTCGTTCTTGCGAAGGGCTGAGTTGGTGATTAAATATGATGACGTCTGCATTGTGGATTTTGACAGTTTCAGCTATTTCTTCTGCTTTACCCGTACCGACGAATAGTTTGGCATGTGGTGATTGACGGCTGCCTTGCACAACCGTCAAACTACTAACACCAGCAGAAGATACCAACATTTCCAATTCATGAAGATCTTCACGATCTCCTTCATTAGGAAATTCGATATGTACTAAAACTGCCTGTTCGCCGGCTTCATAACGGTCAAACAAGCATTACGCTCCTAGTTTTTATTGATAGCTACCTTCATCGCCTTGCTCAGCAATTTCATTGCCTTGCGCACTTTGAAAATTAACCGCGCGCGCTGGCACAACGGTAGAAATAGCGTGCTTATAAACCATTTGGTTTACTGTATTTTCAAGCAAAATTACAAACTGGTCAAACGATTGAATTTTACCCTGTAATTTAATGCCGTTAACTAAAAAAATTGAAACAGGAATGCGCTCACGACGTAAGACATTCAAAAATGGGTCTTGTAACGATTGGCCTTTTGCCATTTTCTTTTCCTTCGTTCTAGGTGTTATTATAATTTCGCTGTCATCAAATCGGAACAGATTGATTTAACAACTACTATTAGCTTAGCGAAGTTAGTACGCGTTGCAAGTTTTCTTGATCATCAGTCTCTAACCAATTCACATTTGGCCAACTTCTTAACCAAGTTAGTTGGCGCTTCGCAAGTTGTCTGGTTGCCGCAATCCCTTTGAATACCATTTCGTCATGATCGCAGTTTCCCGCTAAATGCTCCCACATCTGTCGATAGCCAACACAGCGTATCGATGGTAAATCTGGGTGTAAGTCTCCACGCTGATATAAGGTCAAAACTTCATTTTTAAACCCCTGATCTAACATTATATTAAATCTTTTTTCTATTCGCTCGTGCAATACTTTACGATCATGTGGTGCAATCGCAAATTGGTGAAATTGATACGGCAATGTAGGCTGTTTTTGCTTCTGTAAAACGGTCATCGTTTGCCCAGTTAACCTATACACTTCTAATGCACGATTAATACGCTGAGAATCATTTTCACTGATTTTTGCTGCTGCATCAGGATCAATATTGGTTAATTCTTGATGTAAAGCAGCCCATCCATGCGTTTTTGCTTGCGCTTCTAGCTGTCTACGTACTGCGGTATCAGCCTCTGGCAATGGTGATAAGCCTTCAATTAATCCCTTAAAATACATCATAGTACCACCAACTAAGATAGGTACTTTTCCTTGCTTATGCAACATATCGATTTTTTCAATCGCATCACGACGAAAATCGGCCACAGAATAACTTTCGAGTGGATCTAACATATCAATCAGGTGATGTGGCGCAAGAGATAATTCGTCAGCGTTAGGTTTAGCGGTGCCAATATTCATACCCTTATAAACCAAAGCTGAATCAACACTTATCACTTGTGTATCTAAATGTTGGCATAGTGCTATGGCCAACGCCGTTTTTCCAGCGGCGGTCGGGCCCATTAGTGTTACAACCGGTAAATTACTCACTCTCAGACCTTTGCTGTAATAACGTCAAAAATATACTGGGATCTATTTTAACTGTTTTTTCCTGAATACGCGCCAAACATTCGGTATTTTTTTCTACTGCGGGTTGAATCTTTGCAAAATGCTCCGATTCAAAATAGCGTGTGGGAGTATGGCTATTGAGCCATTCAAGCCACTGCTCTAATGACTCAGAGCCTGCTGTACAGCCAATCAATAGCTCCGTCATAAATGTTGCGACATCAATACTGTATAAGCTCATTGGCATTTTTTTTATCATTGCATATTGCTCAAACAATGAAATTTCAAACCCCAATAAGGTTAACCATGAACTTTGGTTATGCAACTTTGCAAGGTCCGCTTTTTCCAAGTTAACTCTAACGGGTAATAACAACGCTTTCCCCAACAATGCAGCATCCTGCTCAATGACTTTTTGCCAGTAAATCGTCAAAGCATGTTCAAAGTGCGAAATACAGATATCGCTACCTTGCTTAATTAACACCGCACCATTGGGCATACTCAACCAAGAAATTGACTTAACGGAACTTACCGTTGGCTCCGCTACCTCAACGACATTATCAAAATAGCTGGCCTGTTGATGAGATAACCCCTGATAAAGCTGATTTGCATTATATTTCCGAGCGTTATGCTGTGGTTGCGTAGAATGAGCGACATAACCCGCCTCATCACTTTTTCCGCTTGCTCCTCGTTCACGACCAGAACGACAACTACCTTCTGAGCCCTTTTGGCGCATACTCATGTCTGTAGAATTGTGATTCCCCACTAGATCAGCGTAATCGCCATTTGTTTCATTAACGCTTTGTAGTGAACTACGATATGCTTGGTGCTGTTCATCCTCTTGATGCTGCGTTTGCATAGCGTAAGATTCATCAGCCAATCCAACCTGTTCGCCTTCCAAAGATCCAACTTGGTCAGCGGGCAATACAACTTGCTTAATCGCTTGCACAATAAAGTCATGCACTAATCTCGCCTGATGAAAACGTACTTCATGTTTGGCCGGATGTACGTTGACATCCACCTGTCGTGGATCAATATCAACATAAATAACAAACCCCGGCAAAGCCAGCTCACCAACCACCTCTTCAAAAGCTTGTCGAATAGCATGCAGTATCAGTTTGTCGCGCATCATACGCCCATTTACATAGCTGTATTGCGTGGTATTACTACTGCCGACAGGCATAACCCAACCATGAAGTTTTAAGCCATCTGAACCTGACTCAATAAATGATGCACACTGTTCAAACTCTTTCCCTGCAACTTGCGCCACCCGTTTAACACCTTGTGCGATCTCTCTAGCACGGTATTGCCGCACAACCTTTTGGTTATGGGTCAACGTCAATGAAATATCAAATCGACTCAGAGCTATCCGCTTGAGTAACTCATCAATGTGGCTAAACTCTGTTTTTTCTGTTCGTAAAAATTTACGACGAGCTGGCGTATTAAAGAAAAGGTCTTTCACTTCAATGGTCGTCCCTGCGGGGTGAGCCGTGGGTTGGATTTTAACCGCCATATCTCGGCCTTCAGCAAATGCTTGCCACGCCGTTTCTTGTTCCTGTGGTTTAGAGCTTAATGTCAGCCGTGAAACCGAACTAATCGATGCAAGCGCTTCTCCGCGAAAACCCAGCGATGATATACACTCTAAGTCATCAAGGCTTTTTAGCTTACTGGTTGCGTGTCGCGATAACGCTAATGTTAGCTCATCCTTATAGATCCCTTGACCATTATCTCGAATTCGAATGAGCTTATGACCACCTCGTTCAATATCAATATGAATTTTGGTCGCGCCAGCATCTATACTATTTTCAACCAGCTCTTTAACCACTGACGCTGGACGCTCAACAACCTCACCGGCGGCTATTTGGTTCGCTAAACGGGCTGGAAGGATTTCTATACTCATACTCTACGCTTTTGGGATAGTCAGAATTTGGCCAATGTATAAGGTATTTTTCTTCAAACGGTTGTGTTTTTTCAAGGCCGTCACGGTGGTGCCATAACGACTCGCCAACACACTCAAAGATTCTCCTCTTTTCACTTTATGCTTAACCGGTGTATTATTTTTTAAACTTGCAAATAAGGAATTATCTGGCGGGTTTCGTTTGTAGTAATTACGAATAGAAACAAATATAGCGCTAGCAAGCTTTTGTTGATGCTCTGCCGTATTCAACTTCCGCTCTTCTCGCGGATTAGAAATAAAACCAGTCTCGACCAAAATAGAAGGTATATCTGGTGATTTTAGTACACCAAAGTTAGCAGCTTGTGGCTTCTTTTTATGTAATTTAGAAACGCTTCTTAACTCTTTTACAACTTCATCAGCCACTTGAAATGCTGTTTTCATAGAATGATCCATCGACATATCTAACAAAGCTTTTGCCAAATATTTCTCATTAGCAGTGTCTTTAATTAGCCCAGCAGCACCTCCCAATAATTGGGAATGCTTTTCTTTATCTTCTAACCACTTACCAATTTCAGAATTCGCGCGTCGTAATGACAAAACCCATACAGAAGTACCGTTAGGGCCAGGACTCGAAAATGCGTCTGCATGTACCGAGACAAAGAAGTCAGCGCGTTTTTCTCTTGCTCGTGCCGTTCGGGTATTTAACTTTAAATAGTAATCCCCGGTACGAATTAAACGCGCTTTCATTCCTGGCTCTTTATCAACTAATCGGGCAATCCTTTTGGCAATTTGTAATGTTACATTTTTTTCATACGTGCCCGAGGGCCCTATCGAACCAGGATCTTCCCCACCATGTCCTGCATCAATCGCAATGACAATATCTCTGTCAGCAACGCGGGTACGTTTCTTTGCGTTGATTTTATCAGCACTGCGTGAAGTTGTATTTGTTGAATATAAATCGACAACTAATCTATTTTTATAAGGTCCTGTCGGTGCCAACGCAAAAATCACAGGCTTAACCGCACCACTTAGTTCAAACACCACTCGCGTACTGTTCTTTTTCTTTGGCTTACTGTAGCGTAATTTACTAATTAGTTTATGTTTTTTTGGTACAGCCGGTAAATACTTTGCCTGCTGCGTACTTTGCAAATCAACGACTAAGCGCAACGGGTTTTTCAGCATAAAATAACTAAAGTCAGGCTTAGACGACATGTCGAAAACCACTCGGGTACTATCTGGAGAGGGCCATACACGAACGCCTTCCATTTTATTTTTAGCTAACACTACCGCACTGTTGATAAAACACAGTAATAAAGCACATAGCACTACAATATGATGTACAAAGCGTCTCATTTTATTCCAAATTACTGATAATATTTTTACCGCGCTCACTCTGTGCTGTAATTGTCACGCAGCGCTGTTGATCTTGATATTTCATCTCTATATTTAAATCTGGGGTTGGAATAAAGCCGACCCCTTTTTCAGGCCATTCAATAATACAAATTGCACTTTCAGCAAAATAATCTCGAATCCCCATATATTCCAACTCTTCTGGATCACCCAGTCGATATAGATCAAAATGATATACTGAGACATCTTTGAGCTCATAGGGTTCAACCAACGTATATGTTGGGCTTTTCACTTTACCTGTGTGACCTAAGCCCTGAACGATACCTCGACTTAATGTGGTTTTCCCTGCACCTAAGTCACCATGGAGGAACAATACAGCCCCTTTATTTATTACTTGAGACAAGCATTGTCCCATTTTAACCGTTGCCGCTTCATCAACTAAATGCAGGCAAAAAACATCATTCATGTTCACCCCAGTAAACGTCTAATATGCTCAAATAAATCACTGGCAAGTAGTCCTTTTTCACCATCGGTTGCCGCTTTTTCTGCCGCTAATCCATGAATATACACAGCCAAACTCGTTGCGGCAAATTTCTCCATACCTTGTGCAAGTAAGCCCGCAATTATACCAGATAACACATCCCCCATCCCAGCACTGGCCATTGCTGAACTTCCCGAACGGTTAATATTCATACGGTCACAGTGATAAACTATGCTGCCTGGACCTTTGAGTACAACCGTACTGTGATATGCATGCGCTAAAAATGACGTTGTCATGAATCTATCCGACAATTCTATGTCTGAATCATTTCCTATCAGTCGCTTGGCTTCACCAATATGCGGTGTGATCACGCTATCGCTAAAACGCTGCTGGGTATTTGCTAATAAGTTAAGTCCATCTGCATCGCATACGATCGTCCGCTCAAATTCGAAACACCTCTTAAACAGCGTTTGCGCCCATGCATCTTGTCCTAAACCAGGGCCTATCACCAACACATCAGCTTTGATAAATAAATTATCAATTGCTTCTTGCTCGCTGTTCAATGATCTCACTCCATGAACCATAAGTTCGTAACGTCCTTGTTGTACCAATGCGACATTATCAGCGTGTGTTAATACACTCACTAAACCTGCGCCCGCTCTTAAACATGCCTCACTGGCCAATCGAATCGCGCCACCCATCCCTTTATTCCCACCAATGAGTAAAACATGACCGCATTGGTTTTTATAACAATCTGGGTCCCGATTTAGCCTCTGCGCCATAAAGGTTTGCTGAGCACTGTAATGAACGGCAGCTTTTACACGTGCTGAAAAAATTTCTGCAATGCCAAGGGGTGCAAATAGCAGTTTTCCACAAAAATGTTTTGCTCTCCCTGTCAACATACCTTGTTTTAACGCGATGAAAGTCATCGTAATTGTGGCTTCAAAAGCACCCTCAGCGACCACTCCAGAAGACGCATCAATGCCACTAGGCACATCAATACTTAAACGCATTGCCGAGCTACAATTGCAATAATCAAATATCGTCTTGATTGATGCACTCAATTCACCAGAATACCCCGTGCCAAAAACACCATCAACTATCACATCATAGCTGCCTCTTTCAGCAAAGTTTGCTATAAAAGGCACTTTAGCGGATACAGCTTTCTCATAAGCACTCTGTGCATCTCCAGTTAATAACTGCGGAGAAAACAGACTCATCACCGAAACGACTCTGCCCGTCATATGAAGTAAACGCGCCAGTAAATAGGCATCTCCGGCATTATTTCCTTTACCCGCAAGAATAAGAATGCGTTCAGCATTCAGCAGCTCATGATCAAATAAGGAAAATACCGCATCTGCGGCTCGCTCCATCAGGTGCGATAAGCTAATGCCTATCTCGCTGGCAGCCTGACCTTCATTGTCCTTTACTTGCTGGGCCGTATACGCAAACTGTGGTAAATTACCATGGTATTTAGCTTCCAAGATCGATTTCCTGTGACTATCACTCATATTGACTATATTGAACTCGCAAAAAAAATTAAGCAATGGGGCGTAGAGCTTGGCTTCGCTGAAGTTGGTATCACTGACATTGATCTCAGCCAACATGAAGCGCAGTTGCAGCGTTGGTTAGACAATGGGTACCACGGAGAAATGGCGTATATGGCCGCACACGGTATGAAACGAGCACGCCCTGCGGAACTTGTGCCAGGTACCCAACGCGTCATCTCAGTCAAAATGAATTATCTACCTCCTGATGCCAGTTTTGCCAAGGCGCTCAATAATAAACAAACAGCTTACATCAGCCGCTATGCGCTCGGTCGCGATTATCATAAAGTAATGCGCAACAGGTTAAAAAAACTAGGCCAAAAAATTGAACGTGAAGTTGAACAACTGGGATACCGGCCTTTTGTCGACTCTGCACCAGTCCTTGAACGCCAACTTGCTGAAAAAGCGGGGCTTGGCTGGCGCGGAAAAAATAGTTTACTGATCAATAAAAAAGCTGGGTCATGGTTTTTCTTAGGTGAGCTGTTTGTCAGTATCCCATTACCCATTGATAATCCCAATGAATCTGAAGGCTGTGGAAAATGTAATGCCTGCATCACTTTATGCCCAACAGGCGCAATCGTTGAACCTTATGTGGTTGACGCTCGAAAATGTATTTCTTACCTTACAATTGAGCTACAAGGCGCAATCCCAGAACAGTATAGGGCACTATTAGGTAATCGAATTTATGGCTGTGATGACTGCCAATTAGTTTGTCCGTGGAACCGCTTTGGCCAACTCACTGATGAACAAGACTTTCACCCTCGTCAAAATATCAAAGACCAAGATCTAATAACCTTATTCTCTTGGGACGAAGCAACATTCTTAAAAAATACTGAAGGCAGCCCGATCAGACGTATTGGGCATGAACGCTGGCTCCGTAATATTGCAGTAGGGTTGGGTAATGCAGACTACAACCCCGCTATCATTCAGCTACTAACTGAGCGGCATCAGCACTCATCGCCGCTCGTACAAGAACATATTGAGTGGGCTATTTCCCAGCAGAATGAAAAACAAATTAATACCGAGCGAAAACAAGCACGCCTGATAAGGATTATTGAAAAAGGCCTGCCTCGAGACGCATAACGCTAAGACTTATCAGTTAATAATGATAAGTCCCCTTCAATCTCTTTAAAAGCGCTTTGCACCATGTCAATCGCCTCCTCACGCGCCACTGAATTTTGAATTGCCTCATCTACATTACTAAAAATGAAAATTTCTTGGTCCTCATCTAAACCCATTGTCGGGATCTTAGATTCAAAACGCTCTTGTAGTGATCTAAACACAGACTCATTTTGTCGCCGGTTTGTGTTAAGCATACCCATAAGACTTTTAAATTTACCATTGATCATTGTGAGGGCATTATCTAAATTGTCTTTTTGTGTGTTAAGTTCTTTGCGCGTCATAATTGCAAGTAGCTGCTGCTCTGTCACACTGACCAAAAAACAAATATGGTCACGAATACGACCATGCTTATTTTCATCGCTAGGCATATTTAGAATCAAAACACTCACCAAATCGTAGTTTACCAGTATACGACTGGTGAATTCATGAAGGCGTCCTTTTGACTTTAATATATCAAATAACTCCACCACAATTGGTGAACATAAGCCACTGGTGGCAAAGTGGTGACGTTGTGTATCAACTCGCACCTCAGCATTGCAGTTCAAGCCAAAACTAGATAAGCACTTTATCATCGCATTAATTAATGTGGAAACATCATCAACCTGTGAAATTTGTTCGATATAATTAACGATTTGCCCCATTTCACTACTGGTAGCCATTGCATCAAATGCGGTTGATGTCGCATCTTCTACTTGCTGTTCCAATATGTCTTTATCTAATAACATTTGACTTAAGTTCATCAGCTTACTTTTGAGCTCGCCTTGGCCAAATGGCTTAACGATATAATCTTCAGCACCAACAGCATACCCTTCCATACGCTCTTCGACAGAACCTCTTGCAGAAACAAACATAACCACAATATGGTGAGTCTCCGGATTCGCTTTGATCGCCCGACAAACATCATATCCATTCATTTGGGGCATGCTCACATCGAGCAATATTACCTGAGGGTCAAATGTTTCAATGATCTCTAAACACTCAGGTCCGCTACTGGCTGTCAGCAAATCAAAATTCAGGTCTTCTAGAATTTCTTCCAGTATTTCTAAATTAAACGGTTCATCATCGACGGCTAAAATACGCTGAAGGGCCATATGTCTATTCCTTTTGTATGTTTGTCACTAACTTTAGTTATAGTCGTGATTTTCGTGATTGCTAACTACTTCAACTGTTTAATGTTGGCTTAATGGCAATTCAATAAACACAGTTGCACCGCCACATGCGTTGTTATTGACATAAATACAGCCTTTATGAAGCAACACAAACTCTTTGCATATCGCCAGGCCTAAACCTGTACCACCAGCACCACTATTCGTTTTACTACTTTGCACAAACTTAGAAAAAACCTGCTCTAATTCATCGTCAGGAATTCCCATTCCTTGATCACTAATTGCAACGTTTACCTTATTGTCTGAAAGCGTAACATCAACAACCACTTGACTGTTCTCAGGGCTAAATTTCAACGCATTTCCTAGCACATTACGGACTATTTGATTTATTTGCTCTTGATCGCAATACAATAAAATAGGTGCTTCAGGCACATTTAATTCGACCTGTATTTTCTTTGCTAAGGCGCTCCCTGCAACATCATCAATGCCTGTTTTCAAAATGCCTGTGAAATTATGATTACTGGGATTAAATGGAAAGCGCCCAGCATCTAAACGAGATAAATCCAATAAATTGTTCAACAAAAGCAGCAGTCGCTCACCGCTGGTCTCTATCCTCGACAAGTATTTCTGTAGCTTTTCAAGTGGTGCCTCTCCAGAATTTAACTTGTCTAAACCAAATCGAGCGAAACTCAAAATTGAATGCATAGGCGTGCGTAATTCATGAGACATATTCGCTAAAAATTCGGATTTACTTAAGTTCGCAGCTTCGGCGGCCTCTTTTGCACTTTGCAGTTGTGCTGTGCGTGCCTGGACTTCAGCTTCTAAAACTTCTTTAGCTTCTTCAAGCACTTGTTGTTTTTTCTTTAAATGCGCAACATTTTTAAAAATAACAGCAAAGGCAATCTCTCCATGATGGTCAATTTCATTAAACGTGCCCATCAAGGGGATATCCCCCGATGTTTGCGGCAAAACTAACTCGCAATTAAAATGTCGCTGGATGCCAACTTCCTTAATTGCTACTTTTAATGTGTCAGTACAGTCTGTTGCAAACAGATCATAGATAGAACGCGCTTGTATCTCGCTTTGTGACAATTTAAGTAACCGCATCGAAGCATCATTTGCTTCAATAATGGCGCCATTTCGTTTAAATAATACAATGGGATCCGGTGTATGTTTATAAATCACCCGCAATAAGCTGTCGCGCTCAATTAATGCATCAACGGTTTCTTGCAATCGTTCAACAAGCTCTTGATTATGCCGCCGTAGCAACTCAGTTTGCCAAAGCTTATGCAATGATTGTAATAATTCACTTTCATCAAAGGGCTTAGTTAAGACATCTTCAGCCCCTTGACGAATTGCTTCCATCATATCAACTTGGCTTGCTCGGGATGTAAACAGTAGGCATCGACAATTTGGGTTCAGTGTTTTCAATTGTACAAATATCTCAACACCCGTTCCCACTTGAAGATTGAAGTCACTGATCAATAAATCAATATGTTGTTTTTCTGCGACAGTAACAGCTTCTTCTAAAGAGCATGCTGTAAATACCACCAGTTGCGCCCCTCTTAAGCTAGTCGCTAACTCATCTAAGCGGTCATCTGCGTGATCCACCAGCAGCACAGTTGGCAAGACTAAACGCTGATTGGCCCCCACTTCTAAGACCCGCTCTAGCAAATGTGTGATTTCCTTATTTGCAAAGAACGGATAAATCACAATACCATTAGGCAAAGCTTTATTAAACTGACTAAAAACCTCTAAATGTTCAGTGTTATCAGGCTTTGGGGCTAAAAGAATTAACTTACAGTGTTCTTTTAAGGGTAATAAAACCGTTAAATAGTCACTGGGGATCCCATGAGCAATCGCGATGACATCATAACTAGAGAATTGAACACCTTCATCGAGCATATTGTAATGAATATGTTCTACTTCCCCACCTAACAGCTCAAAGAGTACTTTTAAGCGCATCGCAAGCACGCTGTTACTGTCTATAATTAGTACTTTATTCGACATAGTCTATTTCTATTTCCGTGTTCTAACACACAAAAGTGTAGTCGAATTTTAATACTTGCGATTTAAGGTAAAGATAATTGTTTACCAAATATAGCTAAGCTATAGCGTTTTTGGTCCATTTTAGCTATATCGGGTAATTCTCCCCAACGGCTATAACCTTGTCGCTCGAACAATTTTATACTGGGCTCATTATGAGAAAAAATAAACCCAAGTAATGTATCTACTGCAATATTCCTTGCATGCTGTTCAGCAAATTGCAGTAATGTTGTACCAAGTCCATTGCCTTGAGTGTGCGCGGTAATATAAATACTCAGTTCACACGTTCCAATATAAGCAGGTCGACCATAGAATGATTTAAAGCTTAGCCAAGCTAGCACCTCTCCCGCCTCTTCATACACAAAAAGTGGACGTTCAACATTATGGCTAAAAAACCAGGTTTTACGCGCTTCAACCGTCGTAGGCTCGGTCTCAGCAGTGACCATTCGACTGGCTATTGTCTCATTATAAATTGACACAATAGCGGGTAAATCTATCTCGCGAGCAACTCGTATATTCATAGTGTAATAAAATTGATCAATTTAAGGTCTATTGACGTATCATAAGCAAGTTCAACTAACAAAGGAAAGCCAATGCTTAACAAACTACTGCAACTGAGCCTACTTGCATCCAGCCTCTTAATGAGCACCTATACGCTGTCTTCTACTTGCGATGACTTTACTAACGTTGAATTAAGAAAATTGCGTTCTAAAGAAACCCTCAATTTATGCCAGTTTAAAGACAAACCATTGCTTATCGTAAATACAGCCAGCAATTGTGGTTTTACGGGCCAATTTGAGGATTTAGAAAAGCTCCATAAAAAGTATAAAGACCAAGGTTTGGTTGTGCTTGGCTTTCCTTCGGACGATTTTTTTCAAGAAGAAGACGATGAACAAGATACTGCAAAAGTCTGCTTTGTAAACTACGGCGTGACGTTCAATATGTTTGCAACATCTGATGTACGAGGGGATAGTGCTAACCCTATTTTTAAACATCTTGGAAACCAAACAAGTTCACCAAAGTGGAACTTCTACAAGTACCTTGTCTCCGCCGATAGAAAATCAATTACTCGCTTTAACAGTCGCACTAAGCCTTTATCAGACGAAATGGTGAGTGTAGTTGAAAAAGCATTACAATGATATCGTGAGTTTTTAATACATCTGTATTAGAATAAATTCTGAATAAAAACTAATCACAAGCGAAATATGGAGAAGTTATGACAGTTGCAAGCGCAAGGCACATCTTAGTAGATAGTGAAGCGGAATGTTTAGACCTAAAGTCACGAATCGCTGCCGGTGAAGACTTTGCTGAACTAGCAAAACAATACTCTAGTTGCCCGTCGGGACAAGATGGTGGGGCTCTTGGTGAATTTGGCCCTGGCATGATGGTACCTGAATTTGATACTGTGGTATTCTCGGCACCACTGAACGATGTGCAAGGTCCGGTACAGACTCAATTTGGTTACCACTTGCTAGAAGTAACCAGTCGCACTGAATAAAGCTGTTGCACATTAGAGTAAGCCGCTAAATGCGGCTTTTTTTGTGAATATTTTAAAGGAACATTATTATGCAACTTTTTGGCTCAGACTCATCTCCCTATGCCCGACGTATTCGACTTTTTATTGCCTTACATAAGCTCGATATTGAATATATCCATCTCGATATTTTTTCTGTACAAGGTAGAGCTAAACTTATCGAACATAACCCAGCTAGAAAAATCCCATTTTTAGTGAATGGTGATATCCAGGTGAGCGATTCTAACGTCATTTTTCGTTATTTAACGACACAATATGCGCTGCCCACGCTTACCTGGTGGCAAGAGAATCAATTGACTAATATCAATGCATGTAATGATTCTCTCGTGGAAATTCTTATTTCTCAGCGCTCTGGGCTTGATACCAACAGTAATATACTGTTCTTTAACTTACAGCGAGAGCGTATTCGCGAAGTATTAACTGACTTAAATGAACAATGTGTTAAAAATGAATTTTTAGACTGCCAGTACTTGCAGATCAGTTTATACTGCCTGCTAGACTGGATAATATTTAGAGATCTAACCGATCTAAATCCTTTTGCCGCCCTATTACACTTTCATAAGAATCAAAATGAGCGTGTTGGCGTACAAGAAAGCGATCCTCGCACATAAATAAACATATTTAATAAGGTATACACCATGAGCGACATTGAAATTGAATCAGAACTTGTCACCTTCGTTGAAAAAGTTCGCCTCGGCGCTCAAGTATGGGCACTTGGGGCTGACGATGGTGGTGTGGTTGTGTGTGAATCAAACCAATTTGAAACAACTGATGTGTTATTGGTTTGGGATAGCGCAGAGAAAGCACAAAACCAATGTAAAGATGAATGGCAAGGTTATACTCCAACCCCTATCGCACTTGATGAATTTCTAGATGAGTGGGTAGAAGACTTAAATGAAGACCAAGCACTACTAGGCCTAAATTGGAACGATGAGAATGTGTGTCTTGAGATTGAGCCTACCGGCTTAGCGCGTGCACTCACTGACTAGCGCAATAAGTGTTCCGTCAATAGCACGCACATAAGCTTGTGTGTGCTCATTCTTATTGCAAGGTGGCATTAAAGGCTCCGCGCCCGCATTCACTGCTTTATCATAACTCTCACTCACATTTTTACATCGCATGGCTAATTCAAACCCCAATGCAGGCTGCTTTGGCTGAGCTCGAATATAACTTTGCTTAAATTGCGCTTGCGCAAAAGGATGACTTGCAAACCCGAGCTTAACTTCTCCGGTATTCAATTCACCATAATCAGCCGACTCAGTTAACTCCGTCGCATTTAAGCCAAACGCCTGATAATAGAAATCAAGTACCTCTTCCACATTATCCACATAAATAACTGTTTTTAAATACTGCATGTTACTCGCTCAAAAAATGTAAACGCTTAAGAATTGCCACCACTTTAACTAAAGCATACATTTTGAGCTGGGTAAAATACAATCATATCAAGCGTAAAGATATTCACATGGTGACAGAAGCGTAAATAAAAACGCAGAAAGCAGTCTTGCTTAGATAAATTAACGTATTTTCATCGGTATAGATTAAAGGGCTGGATTCAGCTATCGAGACTTGAAACACCGATTTCAACATTGCAATGGGGATGATACGAAAAAGACAAAATACAATGGCGCTCTCGGAAGGGATCGAACCTTCAACTTAGCCTCCGGAGGGCCACGTGATATCCATTTCACCACGAGAGCAACACAGTATTCTTTGATCGCGTTTATAATAATGCTATCGATAGCTAAATACTAGCATTTGTGAGCTACATGCTTAATTTTTAATCTAAAAATCAAAAAAACACTATACATTGCACAAAAAACACGATATTTAACTATGCTTAGTTATACCTTCGTCGATGTAACATGCCTTTTATGTTCATCGAGCAATGTGCAATAGAGTCGTAACTCGATAACAACAACCGCATTGTGCTTAAAAAATATCAAGAGGATTATTATTATGACCCCGATGACCACTGAACAAGTTGCTGAATTTCTAGGCGTAAAAGTTGAGCGTGTAAAAAGACTTGCTAGAGAGAATTTACTTGTCGCAAAAGATAACGATGCTGATGGTCAGCCTATCTTTGATAAAACAGATGTTGAAAAATACAAAGAACTGGCGCAAAGGTTAGGCGGGATCTAATCTAGTAGACTCATTAGTTTATTCTCTAAGGGGCTTGCATGAGTGTGAGCTCCCTTGTTTTGATACCAATTGATGCTTAGTAGTAAATACGCAATTTGGTAAGCTTTTAATTTCGTACCCGCATAGTCAGGCATATGGATATTACGCAACATGTAGTATTGTTGTAGCAATGCCGCACACTCAATCTCACCTAAATCAAAACTACAACTCAATGCCGCTAAGTCAAAATAAAGGTCATTGTATTGTGCATATTCAAAATCAATTATCTTCGCGCCGGTGTCTGCATTAATTAAGTTGTCATATACCAAATCATTGTGACAAAATGCCAAATCTTCTGGAAGCAAATTAATGACCGATACAGCCCTATCACATTGCTCCTTTGCATACATAAGCTGACACATATCTAGTTGCATAACTTGTTGCACTATATCCAGTTTCTCGTGATCCAAAAAGCCTTGGTACTCATGAAGTTTAACTAAACTCCTCACTATTCTTTCATCTAGATTTACAAATGGTTTTTTTTGAGTAAAGAATTCAAATATCGCAGTATGCGCCTCTGTGCTATAAGCTATCACAGCTTGCGTAATTCCTTGTGCAGCTAGCGCATGTTGTGCGTCTAACAAGGGCTGTGATAAGCCACCTCTATAACACTTCATCAGCAATGCCCCTCGGTCAGAAGTGAGCAAAAAGTTATCATTGTTGAAGCCTTTATGCAGGCGAACAATGTTATCAATTATTATACCAGGTAATAACGCCTCCAGTTGGGCTCTGAGATACTTATCAGTCATATTCTAATTGATGTAGTGACTTCCCTTCACGTTGCTCATGCTCGTCATACCAGCGCTTATAACCCCAGCAAACCATTATGGTATAAAACACAAATAACACTAACGTTGGGTAATAACCTTTCGCAAAATAAAGGTAAATCGACGCTGCATCGATCACAATCCAATAAAGGAAATTCTCAAGCACCTTTTTAGCCACCAAATATGTTGTCACAACGGCGAAACACGTTGTAAAGCTATCTAAATATGCGAGCTCTGCATGGGTATACGTGTCTGTTAAATACCCTAGTAATATTGCTACACTTGCCGTTACAATAATAATTTTCACGTGCCGCTGAAGCGACCAAGACACAATTGGCACCACTGATTGTTCTGCGGTTTTCTGCCACATTCGCCAACCGACTACAGCCATGATCATATAATAAAAGTTCAGTGCAGACTCCATCAATAATGCGCCATTCCAATACATTACTGTATAGATAAACGTACTAATAAACGCGGCAGGCCAACACCAGCTACTCTCTTTGATGGCTAATTGCAAATAAGCCAAAGACAAAAAGACCGCAATATATTCCCAGTACGACATCGCAACAAAACCTGAAAATGCTTTACTTATAAATTCAATCATTGGCTGACAAATCACCCGAAATAAATTTACATACAAAGACTATTTTTCCGTATTCTATATATGAACGTTTCATTTCTCGTTGCAGGACTTGCATCACGTCATCGTAATCTCCGAAGACCTGCGTTGACATATTATTTGTTATCACCTTTAGTCCTGAATGTTGATTCAAGCGCTCAATAAAGTCTTTAATAAAAGGAATGTAATCGTTGTGAAGCGGGTACTTACTGATCTCAACTGACAATTTCATTGGTATTCTCTCTGGGGGCATAAACAAAGTTATTGTAGCTGCCGTAACCTTCTTTAGCGACCACTACTGTGGGTGGTTTAAATTAACACCCGTCATAAATTGCGACTTTGGCGTGTAGTTTATCCAATCTTGTTGATATAAAATTTTACCGTCAGATCCAAATTGTAATTTGATCAAAAATCGCCATGGCCCCAATTCATTGCCTTGGTAACGAAAACGATTAAAATACCCACTCAAAATCACGTGCTTTGAATGCACATCTATAAGTTTGTCAGTTACCACCAAAACGGCTTTATTATCAAGTACTGCTACTTTATTTGCTGTCCAATCAAAGAAATTTGCTATTGCTTTTCTATTGGATGCAGTATGACCATACACCATATCCTCAAATATGGCATCCGTTGCATAAAAATCGATAAAGCGTACAAAATCAGTACGCTCTCCGTACACTTGAATATAATCCTCAACAATGACGGAAAGCGCCGAGGTGTTTGGTCGTGACGCACAAGCACTCAATAAACACATCATGACAAGACCGAAATATGCTCTGAAATGATATGTCATTGGTATTTTCACCCTACACTGTTTAAATGTTCACGATACCTAATGGTTTCGCCGTTTTCCACGCTCCTCGAGTAAAATCAGGTACATCCACTGCATTACTTCGATCGGCTACCGATTTTGCTGATAATGGCGATATCACTGACCATGCAGCACCGTCATAAACATCCTGATCTAGTGGCTCGCCATTACGCAAACAGTAAATCATGCGCCAAAACATCAGGAAATCCATACCGCCATGACCCCCATTACGCTGTGCTTCCTCACCCATTTTCAGCCACAAAGGATGATCATATTGCTCATACCATGGTCCCATCTCGTGATCCCATTCATGATAACTCTTAGTGCCATTTTTTTCCAAAGCAATGCGATTAGGAAAACCAGCAAACACCCCATTCGTTCCCTGAATCAAATTATGGCGGGAATAAGGTCGCGGTGTTGTTGTATCATGTTGCACCATAATGCTGCGCCCTTTAACTGTCTTGATCATCGTTGTATTCATATCTCCCGCAATATAATCCAACTGATTGCGCCGATGATCAGCAGAAAATTCACGTTGTGCATATGCGCGGCGCCCCAATGCTGGTGAGCTCATTGAAGTTAGATAATCAAAACGATCACCACGGTTAATATTCATATACTGTGACACAGGACCTAACCCATGCGTTGGGTACAAATTCCCATCTCGTTTCGCATGCCATGCCGTACGCCATGATCCTGTTTTATGATCAATCTCTTTCATTTGCCAGCGCAACTCGTGAATATAGGCCGCTTCTGCATGCAAAAGTTCGCCAAATAGGCCTTGCCTAACCATATTCAAAACCATGAGTTCATCGCGACCGTAGTTGACATTTTCCATCATCATACAGTTTTTCTGCGTTCTCTCAGCTGTGTCGACTATTTGCCACATCTCTTCGACAGTCAATGCCAGAGGAACTTCAACAAATGCGTGTTTTCCGCTATTCATAGTATCTATGGCCATCGGTGCATGCCATGCCCAAGGTGTAGAAATGATCACTATATCTATATCATCACGTGCTAGCATCTGCTGATAGGCGTGCTCAGTTCCTGTGTATAACGACGGCTTTTCCAACCCTTTCTCCTCTAAATAATAAGAAGAACGTTCCAAAACCGCATCATGTGTGTCACAGATCGCAACAATTTTTGTGCCTTCAATATGGCTCATACGCTTCACATGGCCATAACCCCGCTGCCCAACACCAATAAAGCCAACTCGAACAATTGGCATTTTTGGTACAACGAGCCCCATCACTGACTGACCATGTGCTGGTGGTAATTCTGGTAAGGTATGATTTTTTTGCGCACACCCAGCCACCACACTTGCAGCGGCGGTTGCGCTCGCTGCTTTTAAAAAATCACGGCGGTTAAATTTTTTCATTATTATTATCCTTTGATATTACCACTACATTTGACCATATATTACGGGTAAGCTGATGCGACCAGCAAATCAGGTAAACATTAAAAAAAGCGCCGAAGCGCTTTTTTTAATTTTGAGTAATTATACTCTGTAATGTCAACTCTTTCGCGACCACATCTTGATAAAGCGTAAACTGATTTTGAGCCCGCTCTAAATTATGGTTTTCATGCTTCGTTGCAAAATAATTGTCGCCGTCTAGATAATCGGTTAAAAAACGAAGGCCTATCATAAATGGCATCACTTTAGCACCTAATAAAAAACTGTGTTTTTCCTGTTCAGTTATCAAGCTAGACAAAGGTGTTACATAACCCTTTACAATCGCTTCAAAAATATCTTCTCTTACCTTAACACGATTTAAATTTGTCGAATCTTCAGCTTCTGGAGAGCAAAAGGTGCGCACCATATCACCAAAATCAAACAACCAGTAACCTGGCATACAAGTATCTAAATCAATAACCGCTTTACCTGAATCATTTTGATTACAAAACAGCATATTGTTAATTTTAGTATCGTTATGACAAGGTCGCAGCGGAATGGCGCCAGAAAGTGCTTTTAGTTCATCGGCGAGGTCAAATTGGCTTTGGCAAAATACTATATCAGCTAAGCAGCTATGCGCTCGATTATGCTTGTCTTGTGCAAGCACTTCTTCAAACATCTCGATACGCTTTGCTAAATTATGAAAATCAGGGATCACATGATGCAGTTCACTCGCATTAAAGTCCTCTAAAGCTTGCGCAAATTGACCAAATGCATTCGCTGCTGTTTGTGCTTTAGAAGCACTATTGACCACATCTTCGCTATAACTGCCGCCAATAAACTCTAACGCACGCCATACATCACCATTATGTACAACCAAATAACCTTCATCGATAGTTGGTAAATGTTTAATTATATTTAATTGGTACTCACCCTTCTCAGATTTAATCGATAAGTGCTGTTCTATTGCTCGAGCATTTTCAACAAGCTGCTCTGGTTTTGGAAAAACCTCGGTATTGAGCTTTTGCACGACTATCGCTCGCCGACCATCTTTTAATAACATTGTGGTATTGATATGACCGTTGCCAATCGGATTCATGACAGCTAGCTCACTGTTTAAACCAAACTGTTGCGATAAATATTGCGCTATCGCAGTATTATTCATGCGTACCTCATTAATTAACTGCGTTTCTGAAGCGGCTGAGATCCCCTCATCCTTGACGTAATTCATTTAATTTTCCTGCCACTGTGTCTAATTCTTCTTTAAATGTAATGCCATACCAATGATCCATGGCTGAATAAACCGTTACGTGAGCTTGATTCGAGGATATACAGGCTTGAATACAATCTGGCAGATAATACTCTTTTTTGACAACGTTGTCATGAATATCTAAAAACCGTGAAAACCCGTCCGCCAAATGCATCATGAGTATAGGTGTGATCCCCCAAAATGTCATGGAGGCAAGTGTACTTTTGCTAATCTCGGTAACCTGACCCGCACACTCACCAATAAGCTTACTACCTTGTTTACTGATGTTAAGACATTCAACCACGGATGAAAGTGAGCCTCGATCCAGCTTACATAAACCACGATTAACTCCGCCCTGATTCGACAGCGTGAGTCCAATCGGATATCCCACCATAGCCATATGCTGCTCATCACCACATGTGCTAGCAAAATGCGCGACTAATTGATGGTATGCTTGTGGCCCATAATAATCATCCGCAGTTATTACAATGGCAGGCTTGGTAATATAGGCTCTGGCTGCTAACAAAGCATGGCCGGTGCCCCAAGGCTTTTTTCGTTTATCGACTAATTCCAAGTACTGAGTAGGTACATCGGTAATGCACTGTTCCACTAAATGGATTGTTAATGATTGCGGCAAGCGCGGGACAATATGCGCCTGTACAATAGGTTTAATTGCAGCATTGATCACTAATACAATTTCAGAGATCCCAGCATTATGCGCATCGATAATGCTGAGTTCCATGATAGATCGCCCTAAACCAGGAATTTCTGCAATCTGCTTGTTACCACCAAAACGACTGCCTAAACCACCTGCAAGTACAACGAGTAGCGGTAAGTGCCCTTTTTTTCTTGTATTCCCAACAACCATATGTGACCACAAAATATAAACAGGCGAACAAGTTTACAGCGCTTTTAAAATAATAGAAAGTCATTGCAAAATTTGCGTTAATCAAACTTTTGGCTAAGATATTTAACTTCTAAGTATTCATCTAGTCCTTGTTTTGCACCTTCACGCCCTAATCCAGACTGCTTTATACCACCAAACGGTGTGGCTGAATTAGAGATCATCCCTTCATTAATACCTATCATGCCATACTCAAGCCTTCGTGACACTCGGTGGATCTGCGCAACATCTTGTGAGTAAAAATAGGCCGCGAGCCCCTCCTCTACATTGTTCGCCAATGCCACACTTTGCTGTTCATCTACGAATGACATCACAGTTACAACGGGTCCAAAAATTTCCTGTCGCGCAATATCCATTTCTGGCAATACATCAGTCAAAATAATAGGTGACATAAATAAGCCGCCTAGTTCATCTCCTTTATAATGTAATTTCGCTCCTTGGCCAAGAGCTGCCTCAACCAGTGCCATGACTTTATTTTTCGCTTTTAAAGTAATTAAAGGGCCTAAATCTGTAGCTGGGTCCATCCCCTCACCTACCCGTAGCCTCTTAGTCGCCTCAGTTAACTCCTCTATAAAGGGCACCATACAACTTTGTTCAACTAACACCCGATTGGCTGCCACACATGCCTGTCCGTTATTGCGAAACTTCGCAGTCATTAAGCCAGACACAGCACTTTTAATATTTGCTGTTTTATATACAATAAAAGGCGCATTACCACCTAACTCCATGGATGTCCGTTTTACCGTTGCAGCAGATTGTGCCAATAAAATTCGCCCGACTGTGGTTGAGCCAGTAAAGGTTAACTTACGAACCGCTGTGTGCTGGCAGTATTTAGCGATAAGCGCTGCAGGTTCTTGCGTTAATAAAACCTGCAAAGCACCAGCTTCCATACCGGCCTGATTTGCGAGCTTAGCTAACGCTATCGCACTCAATGGCGTTTCTTCCGAAGGCTTTAATATAAAACTACACCCTGCAGCATACGCTGGCGCGACTTTACGGGTGATCATTGCTAACGGAAAGTTCCAAGGTGTTACGCCCAGTACCACGCCCACCGCTTCCTTTATCGTCATCAATTGGTGCTTACCATCCTGTGCTGGGATAACTTCACCGTAACTGCGCGTTGCTTCTTGTGCAAACCAATCCACAAAACTCGCCGCATAACGTACTTCACCTATGGCTTCATGCAAAGGTTTGCCTTGCTCAGATACCATTAACTCAGCCAAAGCTTGTTCATGAGACAAAATTAAAGCATGCCATTTCTTCAAAACCTCAGCGCGCCGTATAGCTGACGTACAGCGTAATTGCCTCAGTGCTTTCTGTGCACCGTGCAAAGCTAATTGACTGCCTTTCTCATCCACTGACGAGACCACTTTCACGACATTTTGATTCGCCGGATTTAATACGGTAAATGTATTAGTCGTTTGATAAGATGTACCATTGATAAAAGAATGTTCATGTTCAAGAAGCAATTGCATCTGGGTATTCCTTCAATCTACCTATGACCGTCAATATGCCATAGTTATAGTGCTGCAAACAAAAAACCGCAGCACATGGCTACGGTTTTCATCACAATAAATGACAGAGACTAGGGGCTGTTGATCTTTGTTGTTCTATTTTTGTTCTCTTTGAGCGTGCTTTTATCACGGCGCTTAATATGTGGCCTAGTAATCTAAGCGAATATTAAGCAACAAAGAGAAAGGGATGCTCAAAAGAACGGTAGGCAGCGCTTGATTGGCTTTTCTACTATGTTATCGGCTGACTCACATGGAATAACCATGCTACGCAGCCTCTGCCTTGTATAAAATCCAATCAAACTGCTGCAAAAATGAACCTGAAAGATCAACAGCCCCTAACTATTAATGATCTTCATTTACGATGTTCAAATTATACTTGGGAATTTCAACCACCAGATCTTCATCCGTGATAATAGCCTGACACCCTAAGCGAGATTCGGGCTCTAATCCCCATGCTTTATCCAGCATGTCATCTTCTAATTCGTCACTTTCATCTAATGAGTCAAACCCTTCACGTACCACAATGTGGCAAGTGGTACATGCACACGATTTCTCACATGCATGGGGAATGCTAATGCCATTTTTCAATGCCACGTTTAATACTGTTTCCCCTTTAGGTGCTTCAATAGCCGCGCCTTCAGGACATAATTCTTCATGGGGTAAAAAGATGATTTGTGGCATATTACACCTCGTCTACAGACTGCCCTTGCAGTGCTTGTTTAATTGATACATCCATACGACGTGATGCAAATTCGCTACTTGCGGCATCAACATGTTCAATGGCACTCTTAATTTGATCCGGTGACGTTGCTTGCTCACGCATGCTTGTCAACTTCGTCATCGCTTCACGTAAATCAGCAAGTTCTTGCTCATTTAATAAATTATTGTCTGTTAGCAAAGAGGCTTCCAAAGCTTCAAGTACTCTGAGCGCCTCTACTTGCTGCTCTTTTAGCATACGCGCTTGCATATCTTCTTTGGCGTTACTCATTGAGTCTTTAAGCATTTGAGCAACTTGATCATCAGATAAACCAAACGAAGGTTTAACTTGGATGTCAGCTTGGACACCAGTTGATTTTTCTGTGGCAGATACACTCAATAACCCATCCGCATCCACCTTAAACGTCACACGAATATGGGCAGCACCCGCAGCCATTGGCGGTATGCCTTTTAAGCTAAATTTGGCCAGAGAACGACAATCGTCAACCAGCTCTCGTTCACCTTGGAGTACATGCAACGACATCGCCGTTTGACCATCTTTGAAGGTGGTGAACTCTTGCGCTCTCGCGACTGGAATTGTGGTATTGCGCGGAATGATTTTCTCAACTAAGCCACCCATCGTTTCAAGACCAAGCGACAAGGGTAATACATCCAATAGCAACATATCTGAGTCAGGCTTGTTACCGACTAAAATATCAGCTTGAATAGCCGCGCCTAATGCAACCACCCTATCTGGATCGATAGAGGTCAATGGCTGTTTTGCAAAGAAGCTTTCCACGTTTTCACGAATAACCGGCATCCGTGTCGAGCCACCCACCATAACAACCTGCAGTACTTCTTCGTTAGTCACACCGGCATCTTTAACAGCACGGCGACAAGCACGTAGAGTTTTCTTCACCAAAGGCATCACAAGGTCAGCAAAATCACCTTGTGTCACCGACACTGTATGCGTTTGCTGCCTAATGTCTAATTTAACGTTAACCGTTTTATAGCCACTCAGCGCTTCTTTACATGCTTTGGCTTTGTTCATAAATAAGCGTAATTCGTGCGCGTCTAAATCATCAATACCCACTTTTGATTTAAACAATGACACCAGCATAGAGTCAAAATCATCGCCACCTAAACTAGAATCACCGCCCGTTGCCAAGACTTCAAAGACGCCTTGGTTTAAGCGCAAAATAGAAATATCAAACGTTCCGCCGCCTAAATCATAAACCGCAATAACGCCTTCTTGGCCTGAATCTAAGCCATAAGCTACTGCAGCTGCCGTAGGTTCATTTAGTAGCCTTAACACATTGAGCCCAGCAAGTTCAGCTGCATCTTTGGTACTTTGACGTTGTGCATCATCAAAATAGGCAGGCACCGTGATCACTGCGCCCAGAATATCTTGACCAGCAAAACTTTCAACTGCACGTTGATTCAATGTTTTGAGTATTTCCGCTGATGCTTGAACTGGATTAACTGCACCGGCGACAGTATTAATCGCAACGTTACCGCTTTGCTCAATAAACTCATAAGGCAACTGACCATAACTTTGCTCGATTTCTGCTAACGTTTTACCTAAAAAACGCTTCACTGAAATTAAGGTATTAGTTGGGTCTTCAACAGATGCCTGCTGAGCTTGCTGACCAACAACGATCTGCTGCTGGTGATACCTAACCACAGAAGGTAACATAGCTGCACCAGATACATCAGTCAGCGTTTTAGCTTCACCGCTTTGTACCGTAGCAACTAATGAGTTAGTAGTCCCTAAATCTATACCAATCGCGAGTTTATGTTCATGTGGTGCCGCGCTCTGCCCCGGCTCAGCAATTTGCAATAAGGCCATTATGCTCTTCACTTTGCAGCTCACCTTCGAAAAGGTCAGCCTGTAAAATTAATCAAATAAACTGTCTTCAATACGTGCGAGTTCGTCACGTAATTTAAATACAAACTTAAGTTTACGAATGTTGTCAGCAGCTTCCTGTAATGCACTTTCATTAGCATCATCGGCTAATTGCGTAAATAGCTGCGCACTATATTGTTTATCTAATGCGTCAATTTCAGCTTCGAAGTCTTCAATGGCTTGTTCAACATCACTGCTATCAGGTAACTCTGAGAGCGTTTCACGTAATTCCATTTGTTGCATTAAAAAGAGCGGGTCTTGCAATGTTTGTTGTTCCGCTCGAATATCAACGCCACGCTCGCTAAGCATATATTCAGCACGCTTCAGAGGGTGTTTTAACACAGCCAATGCATCGTTAATTTCAGCTGTTTTTTGCACTGCAAGTAGCTTTTCACGTTCGCTCTTTCCGGCAAATTTGTCAGGATGTATAACACGCTGTAAATCTAAATACTGTTTATTAATTTTAACTAAATCAACATCGTAGGCTACTGGAATACCGAACAACTCAAAGTAACGCATATCACTTATTCACTTATAAAAGGCTTTGCTAAAATACAATAAAGCCCCACCAAAGCAGGGCCCTATACCCAAAAGTATTTTTAGGTATGTTACATCCGTAAAACGAATAAGTTAAACAGTAAAGCTTTCTCCACAACCACACTCATCTTTCTGGTTTGGGTTAATAAATTTAAACCCTTCGTTCAAACCTTCTTTTGTGTAGTCTAGTTCTGTACCATCAATATACACTAAGCTCTTAGCATCAATGATGACTTTCACATCTTGGTGTTCAAAAACTTCATCACCTTCACTTAACTCATCAACAAATTCGAGTACATAAGCAAGACCTGAACAGCCCGTGGTTTTTATGCCAACACGCAAACCTAGCCCTTTGCCGCGATTGTCTAAAAAGGTTCTAACTCGATCTGCTGCCGCGTCTGTTAATGTCACTGCCATAACTATTTACTCTTACTTTGCTTGTTTACTTTTGTAATCAGCAATTGCTGCTTGAATTGCATCTTCTGCTAGGATTGAACAGTGTATTTTCACTGGTGGTAATTCTAATTCTGCGGTGATATCGGTATTTTTAATTTCAGCAGCTTCATCTAGCGATTTGCCTTTAACCCATTCAGTCACCAATGATGAAGACGCAATGGCGCTACCACAGCCATACGTTTTGAACTTAGCATCTTCAATAATACCGCCATCAGATACTTTGATTTGCAATTTCATTACGTCACCACATGCTGGTGCACCAACCATACCAGTTGCAACATTTGGATCATTTTTGTCTAAAGAACCTACGTTACGTGGGTTCTCTACGTGGTCAATTACTTTATCACTATACGCCATAATACTTTCCTCACTATATGCTCATAGCACTAAGCTACAAACAAAAATTGCTTAATGCTTAATGGTGTGCCCATTCAACGCTGTCTAGGTCTATGCCCTCTTGATGCATTTCCCAAAGCGGTGACATTTCACGTAAGCGGCCAATCGACTCTTTCATTAGCTTGACGGTATAGTCGATTTCTTCTTCTGTTGTGAAGCGGCCAATACTGAAACGAATTGAACTATGTGCAAGTTCATCGTTACGACCTAATGCTCGTAATACATATGAAGGCTCAAGGCTCGCTGAAGTACAGGCTGATCCTGATGATACCGCAATATCTTTCACGGCCATTAACAAAGACTCACCTTCAACAAAGTTAAAACTGATGTTTACGATACCTGGTACCGACTGTTCAATACAGCCATTGAAGTAAACTTCATCCATGCCATCTTCACCCATCACACCATCAATCAAACGCTGACGAAGCGCACTGATGTGTGCGTGATCTTTTTCGAAATCTTGTTTTGCAATACGAAATGCTGTGCCCATTCCAACTAACTGGTGTGTTGCCAAAGTACCAGAGCGCATACCGCGTTCATGACCACCACCATGCATTTGCGCTTCAAGACGAGCACGTGGTTTACGGCGAACATACAGTGCACCAACACCTTTAGGCCCGTATGCTTTGTGACCAGAGAAAGACATAAAATCAACTTTCAACTCTTTCAGGTCAATTTTAACTTTGCCTGCACTTTGTGCACCATCAACATGGAACATAATCTTGCGTTCACGGCACATATCACCAATAGTAGCAATGTCTTGAATAACACCTAGCTCGTTATTTACATGCATTACGCTCACTAAAATAGTGTCTTCACGCATTGTCGCTTCTAACTTTTTAAGGTCAAGCAAGCCATTTTCTTCAACTTCCATATAGGTTACTTCAAACCCTTGTCGCTCAAGCTCGCGACATGTATCAATAACCGCTTTATGCTCGGTTTTTACCGTGATGACATGCTTACCTTTTTTCTGATAAAAGTTAGCCGCACCTTTAATTGCAAGGTTGTTTGACTCTGTAGCGCCAGAAGTGAATACAATTTCACGCGGATCTGCGTTAATTAAATCAGCGATATCATTACGCGCTTGGTCAACAAGTTCTTCTGCCTGCCACCCAAAACGGTGCGAGCGAGATGCTGGGTTGCCAAAATTCCCTTCCATTGTCAGGCATTGCATCATTTCATCGGCAACACGCTGATCAACCGGAGTGGTTGCTGCATAATCTAAATAAATCGGTAACTTCATTTGTTTCTCCGCTTGACGCCAACCTTAAAGTTGACAGCTCACTTGAATATTGTCTAATTGCTTCATCGCACTATTGACGCTGTTATCCTGACGTAATGCAACAGATTGCACCTCAGAATTCGCGACTAATTCGGCAAGGGAAATGTTTTTTAAAAAATCTTCGATACGCTGGCTTAAATCAGACCACAGTGTGTGCGTTAAACATCGCATCCCACTTTGGCAACCGCCCCCTTCTCCGTGACAACGTGTCGCGTCGACTGATTCATCGACCGCATTTATCACATCCCCTACAGAGATTGCTTGCGCATCACGACCAAGTAAATAGCCGCCGCCCGGACCTCGTACTGAGCTCACTAACCCATGTTTACGTAATCGAGCAAATAATTGTTCTAGGTAAGATAAAGATATTTCCTGACGACCAGAAATATCAGCAAGAGGGACTGGACCAGCTTTAGTATGCAACGCAACGTCTAACATTGCTGTTACCGCATATCTGCCTTTCGATGTTAATTTCATAAAGCCCCCGAGCTTGATTACCAAAGCGCAAATTTTAATTACCTGACTAAGATAGTCAAGTATTACTCACTTGTAATACCAGTCTAATCACAGATATTGCCCAAATACCCGACTAAACTACTCAAGTATTATCACATTGTAATTACCCGAGTAATTTAGTCAAGTATTATCTTGAGCAAATCGTGTTCGACTGAACAGCCTACTCACAATGATTATTTTTGTGTCGATTTATTTATCGAGGTTAAAATACCACGCAAAATATTAAGCTCTTGATCTTCAGGACGTGCACGATTAAACAAACGCTTCAATTTAGTCATAACCATACCTGGGTGCTGCTTTACAATAAAATTAGTTTCATTGAGCGTACTTTCTAAATGCTCATAAAATAGTTCCATTTGCTTTGCGCTCGGATAAACTACGTCGTCCTCTTCAACTACCGCATCTTGTGTGGCAAGAAATGCCATACGTGTTTCATATGTTAACGTTTGCACTGCCATAGCTAAGTTTAAAGAGCTGTACTCTGGGTTTGCTGGAATACACACATGGAAGTTACATAGCTGTAGCTCTTCATTTGTTAAGCCACTATTCTCTCGACCAAAAACCAAGGCTACAGGGCCTGTATTTGACTCTTGAACTAATTTCTCAGCGCATTCACGAGGGTTAACCATTGGCCATGACAGTGTCCGCGAACGTGCACTGGTACCAATCGTTAATGCACAACCATCAATGGCTTCTGATAACGTACTGACGGTTTTCGCAGCACCAAGCACATCAGTTGCCCCCGCAGCTAAAGCACTCGCATGACTATCAACTTCACAGGCCGGGTCTACCAAATAGAGTTTGGATAATCCCATTGTTTTCATCGCCCGTGCGACTGAGCCAATATTGCCTGAGTGAGATGTATTTACTAATACAATGCGAATGTCTTCTAATGCCATGTTAATAAGCCCTGAGAAAAATAATGCGGGAGTTTATCACAGCTTGTGAACAGCTCCATAGTAAAACCCGCAGTAAAAAAATTAGTTCCACAAGATCATGGGCGTACAAAAAACCATCAATTTAATTTCACAATTATTGTTTACTTTGTATCAAAAGTCGCTAAAATACGCCGGCTTGAAATAATACTGTTCTTTTACAACCCAAAGGTAATGCTATGCATCCAATGTTAAACATTGCGGTACGCGCTGCGCGTAATGCAGGTAAAGTGATCTTACGTGCATGTGAAGATTTATCAAAAGTCGAAGCCCAACAAAAAGGCAGCAATGACTTTGTAACTAACATAGACAAAGACGCTGAAGCGATCATCCGCGATACGATTTTAAAAGCCTTCCCTGATCACTCTTTAGTGGGTGAAGAATTAGGTGTAATTACAGGCTCTGATGCAGATTACCAATGGGTTATCGATCCACTTGATGGCACAACTAACTTCATCAAGGGTATTCCTCACTTTGCAGTCTCAATTGCATTAAAAGTAAAAGGTCGCGTAGACCAAGCTGTTATCTACGATCCTATTCGTAGTGAATTATTCACAGCATCACGTGGACAAGGCGCTCAATTAAACAATACCCGCATCCGCGTTACTAAAAGTAACGAAATTGCAGGTTCTGTATTAGCCACTGGCTTCCCATTCAGGCAAAAGCATCACCTAGACGCATACACAGAAGCGTTCAAAACATTGTTTATTCATACAGCTGACATTCGTCGTGCAGGTTCACCTGCATTAGATATGGCTTATGTTGCAGCAGGTCGTGTTGACGGTTTCTTTGAACTAGGCTTAAAGCCGTGGAACACCGCAGCAGGTGAACTACTCGTTAAAGAAGCGGGAGGTATGGTAATGGACTTCGCTGGTGGTGCAGGTTATAACCAAAGTGGTAACGTTATTTGTGGCTCACCTAAGCTTTGCCAACTAGTGGTTAAAGAAATTCGTCCAGTACTGACAGAATCATTACTGTGCTAATGAAATAAATATTCAAAAAAGGAGGCAATTGCCTCCTTTTTTATTGTCTTTAATATGCCACGTTTAATTATTTTCAAAGTACGGGTTTCTCAACGTTATTACTCGTGCATCTTGCATTGGTAATGCGTTAAATTTAGCGGCAAAATACTGCTCAAATAGCATGTCAAATTCACCATTTTGTTGCATCAACGCCAATCCTTTTTTCAAGGCGTTAGCAACCTCAGGTTTCTTTTTACTTACAAAAAAATAAAATGCACTCGGGTAGTACAAATATAAATTGGGCAATATAACGAGGTCATCATTCTGTCGCTCAGCAAGCTCAGATCCGACTTCAATAAAAGAGCGTGGAAAATAATCAACTTTACCACGCGCTACCATAGCAAACATAGCTTGGTATTTAGACATAGGCCGTACTGGTAAATCATTAAATGCCAGTATTTTCGTATCAGGCCAGTCATGCCCTTGAACAGCGGTCAATTTTGCTAACTGAGCCTTTGTTTGTATTTTTTCAAAGCGTGACAAATGCGCACGGTTCACCAATAGCGCTCGTTTACCAATAAAACCTTTAAATAACGGGACCTGTATAGCAATCGCCAGTTGCTCTCTTTCAGGACTGGTCATACTCCAATGTAAATCCACCTCTCCTCTGCTTAAAGCAAGTAAAGTTCGCTGTTGATGTGGGTGAACTTGAATATGCTCTACTTTCGCGTCAAATTGCGCTGCAATTAATGCTCTATCAAGTAACTCATACAAATATAAATCGCGGTCATAAAGCACGCGCTGCTCTTTCGCTACATATAAAGTCGACACCGCATAAGATGTATTAGCCCAACTACACAATAGGCAAAGCCATATGAATCTCCCCATATGCTCGCTCCAAAATTGTTTTCATTTAAGCTACACGTTAGGTCACATTTACTCAAGGCTTATCGACTGCATTGAATAAAAAATCGAATTTACCTACTAAAGTATATATCAACTGTCATCATGCATTCTAAGGACGACACAGCTATTTAAACGGAACACTCGTGTACTGTCGTTTTTATTCTCACTATCGGGGCCGCTGGTTTACGACGATTGCAAACAAACAAATAACTATTGCGGTAGCGTTTCGCTTCTTTTTTGGCATCCGTCGCCAATGCAGCTACCTGATGACTGTTATTACAACTTTCTAAATCAGGTCTGACTAACCCGATTGACAGTGTTAATAAAGGCACAAACTGCTTTTGACCTTCCCTATTTGTCGCCCAATACCCCCCCGCTTCAACATGCTCAGATGTAAAAAATGCTTTCGACTGCAACTCAAACTGATTAATTATCTGATGACATAAGCGCTCAGCATCATCACCATCAAATACCACCATAAAGTCGTCTCCCCCTATATGCCCCACAAAACAGCTGCTTTGATCGCACACTTGAACCGTCACATCGGCCAATAACTTGATCACACTATCACCGCTTGCATAACCATATAAATCATTGAATTGCTTAAAATGATTTAAATCCACATAGGCCAATGAAAAGGTATTTTGTCTGCGTAAACGTTGTTCAATTGCTTCATTAATGGCTACGTTGCCTGGTAGCATAGTCAGAGGGTTTGCATGTTGAGCATGACGTATTTTTTCTTCGGTTATGTGCTTTAAAATATCTCGCAGCGGTGCAAGTCCTAGGTACTTAAGATCTCTCGTAACAATAATATGGCGTCGAATATCAAATTCTTGTTCTGTGATCTGCTGACTTACGACATCAAGCTTGGCGTTTTCATCGACAACAAGGGGCTGTTTATCCATCAGTTCAACAACCGACTTTTTAGCATACAATGCGTGACCATAAGGCGCAGCAAAAACTTCTGTCAGCTGATCCCGATGCAACAACCCAACAGGCTGTTGTTTCGCATTGATAACTGCTAGGCTCATCAGTGATTTATTCTGTTCAAACCGTTTATGGGCATCTTTACAGCGCGTACTTTGCCCTATTGCATCTTCAATTTGCGCTAAACACCCAACCGACATCGACATTTCGTTGTGATTACTTTGAGAACGTAAGTTCAATTGAGTGACTTGACTGGCTTCTAGTGCACGTGGGGGTTGGCGAGCGGGTTTTGCCAACAGAAAACCTTGTGCATGCACTATGCCCAGTTTTTCGAGTAGAGTGAGCTCTTCTAACCGCTCAATACCCTCTGCAATCACTGATGTTTTAGTGACTTTTGCCAGCTCAATAATTGATTTTAAAAACTCTTTTTTAACAATACTTTGATCACAATAATCGATAAAGTATCTATCAACTTTAACAAAATCTGGACGTAATTCTGACCACTGCTTTAATCCCGAGTAACCCGCCCCTAAATCATCAATGGCAATACTAAAGCCTAATTGACGATAATGCTCGATGGTTTTGAGTAGCAAAAATCCATCGTCTACTTTGTCTTGCTCTGTTACTTCAATGACGACTCGATTTGCAGACAAGCCATATTTTTCAACTAAGTGTAACGTTTCACCTTTGGGGTGACTTGGATCTAATAACGTATTAGGGCTAACATTGATAAACAGCTTGCCTGGTAAATCCTGCTCAACAAACCGTGCGATAGCCTTTTCACGACACAACAGTTCTAATTCCGACAGCTTTCCTTGTTCACTGGCTATACAGAATAGACGCTCTGGAAACTCTAAACTCGTTCCAGAAATCCCACGACTCAAAGCTTCAAAGCCAAGAATATTCTGCTTAGAAATATCATATATTGGCTGAAATAAAGTACGCACAGCGCCCTGCTGCAATATATCTTCTAACGCTTGTAAATCAAGCAACGTTCTATTTGGCGCATTGTCCACTGAATTCAGACCAAGTTATTGAGTGATAATCGAACAAGCTACCAAGGTTGTATGACGTTTTTATTGCAACGCGCCAGTATGTCCCTATAAAGCGATATATGGCTCTGTTGTACACATAAAAAAACCAGTGACAAAGCACTGGTTTTTTATCATCAAATAATATGTTAGTAATTATTCAGCATCATCATAATCAATATCATCAGAAGATGTTTTAAAACCTTCCTTTACGAGCACTTCTAAATAAAATGACGGCTGTTCTAAACGTGCTGCTTCATCGATACACTTATTAATTTCATGTACTTTGATAACATCTGCTTGCGACTCAGTGTGACCAAATCGACAATCGAAGTCCCAATAATCAACCCCTGCTGGCAATGTCTTATTGCGCTCTCGACGAAGGTATTTCTTCACTTCATATTTGATTGCGTCAACTAAACGCGCAGGTTTCAACTTAGGGTGTGTCAAAGCAAAAGTTTTTTTCATGATGATCTCAATGTCAGGACAGTTGTTTTTACAGTCTGCCGAGTGATGGAAGTTAGTCTAACTATTTTACTGTAATTTATTGATGGTAGCGAATACTAAAAAGATATTTATATCGACAGACTTCGGTATTTCCCCCGCAAACTTAATGGACGCAGTGATATACGCTAGTATGGCACTACGGCATCTGTAAAAAATGACATTCAGCTCCGTCTGGTGTGTGACAAAATATAGACCAATAGATTGCAGTTCACGCTAAATTACGTACACTCATTCTGTATAACATAAACAATACAAGCGAATAAATATGCCAGGATTACCCGCTGCGAGAATCACGGATATGCATGTTTGCCCTATGGTCACCGGTATAGTGCCTCACGTTGGAGGCCCGATTTCTGGACCAAGTGTACCAAATGTATTAATTGGTAGCATGCCTGCTGCTGTAGTCGGTGACTTAGCGGTCTGTGTTGGACCTCCCGATAGTATCGTAAAAGGCAGTGTCACCGTTCTGATCAGTGGCCGACCAGCTGTAAGAATGGGCGACATGACAAGCCATGGAGGCAATATCATATTAGGGATGCCTAACGTACTGATTGGCTGATTTTTGTGCGTAGCAATGGCTGTTAAAACAGCCATTTCTTCTATTTACAACCCCAAAGTCAGATTTTGATACTCTTTCAATGGAAAACCCTTCATTGAACCGTGCCTATCAAGCCACTCGACCAAAATTTTCATCCATTGGTAACCTAACTTGAAGTTCCAGATAGGGTTAAATAACGGAACATATTGCATTTGCACCAACTGAGCACGTAGCGTCCTCACATCTTGCTCACTTTCCATGATCCAAATGCGCCCATCAGGAAAATACACAACCGCTTCATAATCAATTTCATCTACCATAGGCCGACCAGCCTCGTCGCTGTGATGCACCACCCAACCACCACTGCCGGCTTTCATACATCCAGCATTTACCCGTACTGCAATTTCTTCCAATAGCAAGGACAAATTGCCCGTGTGTGCACCTTCCTGGCGGCCGTATTCATCATAAGTACGAATAAATCTATCACTGCCATCTACATCGCGTTGTAAGAAGTTATCTTTTTTACCGTTGGTTGCAGCCCTTACAACTTGCTGCTCTTCTTCAGAGAAAAAGCGCTCTTTAGGGAAAACCCCCCATAAGTCATAATCTCCAGTCTGAACACCTTTAAAATTAGAAGGCGCTTTAGCACCATATCCCAAAGGGTTTGTTAGCCCACACAACTGAGTGTAAGTTTGCCCTGACTCGAGCGTAATAACCTGCTTTCTGGCACCCGTGCACGCTTGAGCTAAGGCGTTATCTGGTGCATAACATACCGCCCAATCCCCGTTCCCTGGGCTATACGCTTTTGAGCCTTGTTGTAATGTGGCGACCTTAATCAAAACAAATTTATGATGCTGCCCGTCTTTTGCCGCAGCCGTAATGTTATACATATCATCACTGACTTTCTCTTCTTTGTAGTGTTTTTTCGCTCGGATCATCAATGCTGGCAACCCACTGCGACGCACTTCAGATATATACAATGGAATCGCCATCGCACCATACTTATTTATCGCCTCTGCAACTTTATTTTCTTGCCACCCAATTGCGCTGCCTCCTGTGCCTTTCTTCCCAAGTGCAGGATCGGCTAGTACAAAACCTGACATCGGACCCCAATCACATGATTTCGCTTTTACATGATAGCCCTTGGTCGCATAACCTTCATTAATCAACTGTGTGGCATAGATCCCCACTGCACGGGTTGAAACAACACAGTTTGTTTCTTCTGCAACCTTTGCAAACACTGCAGAGTGTGCCTCAGGTACACCCGCCAATAACTCTGCATTTTCACTGCCACTCTTCACAGGTTCTCCTTAATAATATGTCGAAATTGTTGTCATAAAAATCAGTGTTGTCAGCACTGGCCAAAACCATATACCAGCAATTTTTTTGTAAAGTTTGGCATTACCGCGTGTCGCTTGCGCTTTATAGTATTTGTGCGCGATAAACATGAAGATTGACGCTAAGAAATACAGCAGAAAATAGAATATTTCAAAGTACACCACTTCATCTATTTGTAAGTGCTCACGGATGCTGTAATGCGCTAGCAATATGGTAAATACAACCGCGGTAATATTGTTCCTCAAGTCGCCATATGGGGTATATGCCATACTCACAATACATGCGTACAATAAGCACACCATCACCATGACTGGTAATAGCGTCGTAACAAATGGGCCTAAGAATTCGCGTTCAATGTTAATACTGTAATTAAGTTCAGGGCTAATATCTTGATTGACAAAGCTATCCATTCCAAAGTTCGTATTGTAGTTTTGAAACGTATACTTAAAGTAACTTTGCTTGAGGCGCCATTCTTCCATCACAATATCTTTAGCCATGGCAGGATTATCTCTTTTTCCTAACTTTTCATAAGCTTCTAAGTCTGGTACCAATACAATACTGCTGCCCAAATCCGCTCCTTTAAGCCTCAATACGATATTTTTATGGTCAAATGGGTATTTAGAGTAATCAAATTGCTGACGCGTAATCACTGAAAAGTACCAACCAACAACCAAACCACCATCATTTAACTCTTTTCGGTATTGCTCTGTTATCGTTGATTCTATTGCTTCATTGAAGTTCACGCTGGCCGGGATCACATCGCGTTGCTTCGCCGTCAATTTTTGCCATACTAACCCCGTCAAGTGAACATTATTGGCATTTACAAACTCAATAGATTCGACATAAATACCTGTCGCCACATAGTTAGGCTCAGCAATGCGCATTTGCAACATGCGATTACGATAACTGGTCTCAAGTGCTTCTCGTTGTGCGGTTGATGTAATCACCACCGTACTGTCTTCTTCTATCGAGTTAAAACTCCGTGCAAATTCCAGCACAGTCACGGTGCTAAAAACCAATATGAGTGACACTGAAATATTATTCTGCGTCCAATTAATTTTACGCTGGCGAGTCAATAGAAAGATAGCAAACATCAATGCCGCGGCATAACAACTGACCGCAACAATATTCATTTGCCGCCTAGCATCTTTATCCATTTCGAACATATCCGCCGACATACGTGTGATCAAAACCCAATCAGTATGGGGGATCTTGGTACACGCGGCGTAATGTTCATCATTATCCATGGTTTCGCCATTAAAAAATAAATACGTCAAATCTTCGGCAAAACAACCTTGTACTTTTTTTAAAAATTTAAACTCTGAATGTTCAGATAAACTCGCAGCATTTTCCCCTTCACGTACAAACGAAAATACCGGATGAGAAATCAAATTTTGCTGAGTCGAAAAAATAGTGCCGTAGCCACCTAAGCCAAACTTTAACTTCTTTAATGACGTTGTTAAATAATCTAAAGACACGTCGGAGGGCACCACCCCAATGGGTGCATCACCATTGCGCTGCGCCTCGACAGATGCAAAGAAAGGAACTGAGTAAGTACTCATTAACACGCTATTCTGCGACTCGTAATAAGGCTCCGTCCAAATAGGACCTTCTTTTAATGGACGATGGTACCAACTAAACTCAATGTCAGGTTTATCATAATCCACCAAATTAAATTGACGGTCGACGCCCGTTAAGCGCTCAAAATAAGGGCTAAAATAGCGAGTGTAGCGTTCAAACTTATAGGGGTGAAACGTAACATTGAGAGAGAATAAATCCAAATTGTCATTGAACTCTTGCTCGACCATTTGTGGCACCAGCTGCTTATCTTCCAAAGCTGTTATACTTTGTGCGAAATTATCTACTGCGCTCATAGTCGCAGCTAACTTATCCCCCACTTGTTGGGCTGCGGAAAAAGTCTGTTGCTGCACTTGTGCCCGGATCTCATTCTGAAACCGACTATGTTTTTGATAAATAATAAAAGTACAGTACAGCGCGCTCAGCACACTAAATATAAGGCAAACAGCTAAAACTGGCGTTGCTAACTGATTACCAATACTTTTCGCCGCTTTGATACTTTCTTGAGGGCTAATCGTCATTGTTCGTTTTTACTTTCATTTAATTTAACACACTCAAAGGTCATCAACGTTTTTCGAAAACTAACTATAGTAATCCCTATAAAAAAACACCATGACCTTAATATTACATCGCATTTATACATGCTTAATGCTTTTGTCCTGCAATCACAGTATAACTGCTGTTCAATTTTTCAAGTTCCATGGCCAATGTTTGTAAAGCATTGCGCTCAGACTGAGCCGCGGCATTGAGTCGAGTCATTGCCGGCCTCCTCGGGCTGGTTCGGTGAGTTGCATCCAACTGCATTAGCCATGCTTGCACTGGGTACAGTACATCACGCTGTAGAATTTCTAACCTTTGCGAAATTTGCTTTAAACACCCATCGATTGCCTGGCAGTTTTTAGGCCTTATCATACCTTGTGCTCGCTGCGTGAAGAATTTGAAATAAATACCAACACCTGCATCTATTGATTTTGTTATCTCATGACGGCGGCCAAATTTAACCCATGTAAGCTTTTTCCACTGAGCAACTGAAACCGGCTGATTTTCCAAGGCATTCAATGATTCTCGTAATGACTTATTGCCAATCAGAGTGCGATTGATCATTTTAAAATCGACCCCCTGCAATGCCATTTCTAATTTTTTAATTTGCGCCAAGTAATCAAATTGCGCTGTATTTTGCTGCGCCAAAGTCTTTTTATTAAATAACTCTATTTGATCTAGCGTACTCATACCACGCTTCATAACCGTTGTGGTTTTCCCAAGCTTCTTACGGTTAAACAATTCAACTTGATCAAGTACACTGGTGCCAGACTTAACCTCTGTCTCAACCTGCTCTAGCTCTTTTTTATTAAACCGAGTAATTTGATCTAGGACCCCAATACCCTGTTTTTCAATCGTTTTGGTTTTTCTTAACCCACTATTGTTATGAAGCTCAATTTCATCCAATAACCCTTTACCCCGTTTAACTTCCGTATCCACTTTTTTTAACGAAGACTTATCAAATTGTCGAATGTCATCCAGTAATGAATTGGGCTTACTCAACTCAACTTTGCTTAAGGTTGATTTATCAAAGTTTTGCACTGTGAGCAAAAATGGCGCGGGTCCAACTTCATCCGATTTAGTCTTCAGTCCTTTTAAACGAATTTTTCGAGACTCTATATACTCTTGAGCCCGCTTTTTCAATGACTCAAACTCAGAGACGTGTTCAGAACAATAATCTAACCACACGGCCATATCATCATTGTCACGAACGGTGGCAAATAAAGTGGAATCAGTCGCGTTAACAATGAGATATGCTGCAATGAGTGGGTCCTTTAATAGCTCATCGGATACATAAGGGTTATATTTATTTATTTTTGATAAATGCCGATTGAGCTTGCGCGTAAAATAATACTCTTTTGCTAACACGGCTATTTTCTGAATATAAAATGCAGTTAACGTTAAAACCTTGCTTACATTACCAGGCACCATGATCCCTGACATAACTGAAAAACTATTTTCCAATGCTTTCACTAATTGTACAGCTGCGTCTCTCATTGCTAGCAAGAACTGATTATTTGCGAACGTCATCAATGCCGTTCTAAGCTGATACGTTTTACTAGCAAGCGTCATGGTTTTACTGTCTTTGTATCTTTGATAGCACCCTTTTGCCGCTAACTTCACTGCATCTGTGTATTCTTTTACTGACTTGCCAGCCGACACAATCGAGTTAATACCGGGTACTAAAGCAATACAAATTTCCGCAACCAAACTAATCAATAAACTGCGAATACTCGCCCAACAATCACTCAAAAATCTCACAAAGTCTTCAGCAATACCTTTTAAAAATTCAAAGATAGTTTGAGCAATGTCTTTGATCCATTCATACCCTAGCTTTACCTTTGTTGCCATCACATTACCCGTTCTCATTTGCGCAGCAATAGAGTTGGCTATTTGATTAACTTCCGATGACTCACTTTGTTGCTCTTCATTATAATTAGCACGTGTTTGCCGGTCATTTTCTGTTTTTTCACGTCGTGATTCTGTAATATCTTTTTTGGCCTGTTTGACCATTTCCTTTAAATCATCTTTGTAAAGAAATTTGGCTTTACTGCCATATAATATACGTACGCAGTCACGCTTTGCTTCTTTCGCCAATAGTAAAGAAAAATCATCAACTTGCTGATCTTCTTCGACAGGGAATAAAAAGTTATGTAATCGTTCTACTGGAAAGTTCTTATCTGATTGATTTCGTTGGCTTGAGCGCCAGCCATCTAAATTTAAATACTTCTCTTCTTTACTGATTTGCCATAAAAAGTAAGCACTTTTAAGCTCTTTAAAAAACTCAGGTGTCGGCGTACTCGAATAGGCTGCCACTTTCGAATCTACTTTTCTAAGTAATTTTCCACGGGCCGCTAACCGTATATTCGTATCAGACTTCCATGTATTTAAAATGTGTGTCGTTGCAAATGGCATAAGTACCTCTAAAAAAATTACGCTCTATCAATCATAGACAATAAAATGGCAGCGTTAATAGCATGACCTACCATATTATCTGGAGGCATAACAACTGGCAGCTCTGGTGCCACAATTGAGCCAGTACCAGACCAAAATACCGCATAGCCAAGCCAGCCTATATCAACATCTAACCCTATTCGCTCTGCTAATTGCTGCGATCTTATACGCAAAGTTTCATTTGGAGATTGTAGCCAACTTTCGACACACGTGAGTAATTTCTCATGATCGCGCGTTAATTCCCCCTTTTGTTTGAGTACCCGTACGCCCCAACGAATTGCCACCATCACGGGTAAACCATGTGCAATCAACTGAATTGCATCTCTCTCTAGATCTTTTTCACACAATACGGCAACAGCATGCTCTGGGGACCAATCCGGATCTAATACCCCGAGTGCTTCTTTAGATGCTTGATACTTTGATAAAATCTGAGCGATAGAACGTTGCTTTAACTCATTGACTATATGTACGTCGATAATCTCCAAAATCACCCCACCTTTAATTAATCTTAACCAATGCACCTGTGATTTCAGTCATTGCTGCACCACTCAATTTGGCCATTGCCGTTGAAGTTACTTGCGCTCCAGCGGTACCTTCAAGTTTTGCGATTGCGGTTGACTTAACATTCGCGCCCGCCGTACCTTCCAAGTTAGCTTGTGCCGTAGCTTTGATATCAATATTTGCATTTGCACTCATTTTGGTCGATGCGCTACTTGAAGTCGTTAAGTTCAAGGCTGATATTTTAGTATCTTGGCTCGACTTAAGCTCAATGTTACTTCCTTCGATTTTAATACCTGAGCTGCCAATGGTTATTTTATTACTGCCCACTTTAAGCTCAATTTGTGAGTCCCCTTCCAAGGAAATTTTATCCGCCTTTAACCCATAGTTTTTTGTCACTGTCACTGTTTGTGATTCTTCTATCGTAGTAGTTTGTGACTTTTTCACTGTTAGTGCATCTTCGGCATTAATTAACGTCGTAGCATTATTTGTCACCGTTAGATCAAAATCTTTCCCTGAGCTAATAGAGAGCTTTTCCTCACCTTTTTTATCATCGAAGCAAATTTCATGGCCCGTATCTTCTGCTAACCCTGTTTTAATACAGGATTGCGTTGCATCTTTTTGTGGGTAAGGTGGTTGCGTGCCGCCGTTATACACGCTCCCTACTACAATGGGCTGATCTATATCGCCATTGATAAAATCAACTAAGACTTCGTCACCTATCCGAGGGATAAACTGCATACCCGCTTTAGCGCCTGCTGTTTGCTGCATCACTCTGAGATAACAACTTGTCGATTTGCTATCACTCACATCCCACATAAAGTGCACTTTAATACGGCCATCTTTATCCTGATTAATTTCCCCTTTACTGTCAAAGGAACCTGCATCAGTTACCACCAACGCACTGGTTATTCCGCGTACGACAGGTTTAATAGGGAATTCAGGAGTCAGCGCCAACTTACTGTTTCTACATATAACATGGCATACATAGCTGGTATCAACCTGTGTTTGAGTGACATCAATATGGTGCTCCACTGCCAAAGTATTATATTGCCCTTGCTGCTTAGTATTTATATGATTCTCAACCGACAGCGTGTTCCCAACCATCACGACATTGGCATCTGTGATTATTTTTATATTACTGGCTTGTGCTTCTTGGGCATTATTAAGTAAAGTGGCTAAAGCACTCACATCGGTAAAATCTCCGGCGTCACTATTGAGCGCGTAGTGTTCAAAGCTTTTATTCGTTACCGTGGTAATACCACTATTGGATTGCTGAGCCTCCGCACTTTCTGATTTTGCTTTGTCATAGTTATAACCAGATAACGACAGTGATTTTTTCGCTAAACGCTGCTGAGGTTCAAAACTTTGTATTAATAAGTTTTTAGCTGATTTAACTAATGCATGATCAAATTTTGCCAATTTATTGTCATCTAAAGGCGAAGACGCCAGTTGCACCTCTAAGGTGTGCTTTGCATCGCTTTGCGAAAAGAAAAAAATCACCCCTGCTTCCGCCATCAATCGCGTCACGAATTCGAGATCTGTTTCATCATATTGAGTGCAATATTCTTTTTTCCCCGTCGGCATCGAGCCAAATTTATATAAACCTTTGAAGCCTGCATTGTCGAAAATATCAGACAAAATATCTTTAAGAGATTGCGCTTGATAAATACGGTAGGTACGACTAAATCTTAATAACCATAGCCATGACTCTAGTTTGAGATTAAATGCACGAATATTCTCAGCATTTGCTTCTTGCTCCTCAACCTCAACAACATATGCGTGGTAATCTAGGAGTTTATTTGGCCTTCCAGCAACATCTTGATACCAACTCACCGACATTGTTTCGCCCAAAGCACTCGAGACATCATCACCATCACTTACCAAATCGATATCAATTGATACGCCTTTGCATAAGGTGTCAGATACGTTGCAACGGTTGAGTCGATATTCTTTACCTTGTGCAGTCGTCGCAATCAAGTAGCTGGTTTCACCCGCAATATAGGTTTCCATAAGTGTGCTCCAGCGTCTTATTTCAGTGGCTGCGAAAAATGCAGCGGCACCGTCAATTGTGAATAAAATAGTGGATTAAGTAAGCTTTGTATGCTGTCGACATCACGGATAGTGACGGTGGCCCCAGCTTCTTTTTGATATGCAAACATCAACGTGTCTTTATTTGATGCGACTTGATTTTCACTCACTAAACGTAATAACCCCCAAACACCGCGATACTCTTTTATTTGCGGCTGGTTATTTAAATCAAGCAAAGTTACCTGAATACGCTCTGTTGAAAAATCTTTTGGCCACATGCTAGAAGTTGCAACCAATGGACCATGGGTATATAGCATGTTTGTATCGCCAGAATTAAACGTAAACGAATTCAACTTTGGAGAAAGTGAGAGTGGTTGTAAAGTCACTTTCGCTTGCAATTGTTCACCTTGACCATATAGCTGGCGCTGCATCCGTTTAAATAATTTAAAAAAGGTCACAACGTTATCATTCAGCGAAATCACTGCCTTACGGTTAAAAATAGCCATCTGATATTGTTCATCCACAGCCAAAAAACGCGATAAAACCTCAGACTCAAACTTACTGACACTGCTGTCAGATGCAAAAAACAGTGCTAATGCATTTAAGCTTAAATCTTCCCCATTTGCTGCAAAAGGATAGTATGGGGCTATCGAGTCATCATAAGGTTGTAACACCGAGTTTTGCCAGCGGCTTTGCAAATACGTTTGCACTTTCGTTCTAACATGCTGGGTTGTTTGCGCCACAGTTAAGTCAGCTAAACCTTGCATCAAACGCTCTGAATAAGGCTTTAACCACAGCCCAGAAAATGCATCGAAGTTGCTGTTTTGTTGAATTTGATTAAAGTATGTTAGCCCAGGAATGACATCATCATCCGCTTGACTCATCCATTTTTTCAACGCAATCAATTGCTGTAAAAACACTTGGTATTCATCTCGCATGGTCGCTTGTTCGCCAATTAAAAGCTGGTATTGAGAAAATGACTGCTGAATTTTTTCGCTTATCTCATTATGCTCTCGCGACTGTGCAATTTCTAATTGCTTCTGCTTGTCTAGTTTTGCGCTTGCTATCTGTGCTAACTTGCCCGCTTTCGCCACCTTCACAGCCACTCTTGCAGGTGCTTGCTGTGTCACATCAACGACTGAGTTTTCCTTAGGCACGTCCACTTTTGGGATCAGTAAATAATTTCGTAACGTGCTATATAGCAGCATTAAAGGTGACTTTTCGTTTGCAGTTAATGCCGTCATCACATCTTCCAATGTGAGTGACTTTCTCAATTCAATACGTTGATAATACTGCCGCCAAAAGCGCGTGTAATCATTAATATAACTATACTTCAAATAATTCCCGATGCGTGTCAGCTCCCTTTCACTCGGTGGCACTTGAAATAATCCATGATTTTTTTCTACTAACTGCTGCATAAACACGGATTCAGGCACAAATGACAATTTCTGCATAGCCTCCGGCGTATATAACGCAGGTACCAAAAAGCTCGATTGCTCACCCTGAATCTCAAATAAAATGGTATTTTTTAACTCATCTCCTAACAGGGCCTTACGTATATCGATAAGCCGAGTAAACTCAGGAAGTTGTTTAACATACTTGTACATCAATTGATTGGTATCTTGCAGTGCCAATTGGCTATCCACAATCGCCAATAACTCATCATTCGTATCGACACCTTGATAACCTAAGTCATAAAAATCATTGAGTAACGCTATAAAGTCACCTGTTTGTACTTCATCCATTACGCCACTTTCTAGCAGTGACATAGCAACGTAATTCAGTACAATTTGTTTATTTTCTCGTTTCGAAAAAGATAAATAAACATCTTTTACATTAATCACTTTGAGGTAATCTTCAAGTTCAAGATAAACAAATAACTCCTCTTCCAAGTATTTTTTCAAACTCGGTTCAATCGCTAATAACAGCTGACTTTTATACAAGGCTTGATAATGTTCGGCACGCTCTATCGAAGTAAAAATACCTAAGACATACCACGGTTGGGAGCTTTGTGCCTGATTGAATTTTACATACGCCGTTCTCAACAAAGTGAGAGGCTCAATAATGCTAGAGGGCTCATCTATATTAAATGCGGATTTATCAAGATTATCTTTATAATCACGATGTACTTGTCTAAATTCACTGTGCAGTACCTCGTTATATAAATAAGCTTGCCAGCCAACCCAGCTGGCCAAAATTAGTATGGCTGTGCCCAAAAAAATCATCGCAGCTTGTTTAATACCATGTTTCCACATTTGCCAATGATTTGCGGGCGCTCCATGAGATGAAGGCAATACGTAGGCTGCAAATGTTTTTGTTAATTGCGCCTTAGGCTTTAAATTTGACTCTTGCACGACTGGCAGTAATATCTGATTAATCTCAATAAGCGCATGAGCCGTCGCCAAATTGACACGTTGAGTCGCAGTCTCTGATTCAACCAAATGAAAACTTTCAAGCTGAAACGGCACCGCTAAACCATTAAAGTCTAATAACTCGTCAACAAAGCCTGAGACAGCTAATTTTAAGTATTGGAGTTGCATAGGTCCAAGCAGCTGCTTGCGTTTAAAGTCTTCATCTAATTGCAGTGAAACTTGGTGCACATTACTGGTAAATAACCGTTTAAACAGCTCATCGTACGCCTGTGATAATTCGCCGCTTAGGTTTTGGTTATTACCCTTTAAGAAAAATGATAACTCACTTAAATCACGTTGTTCATGTAAAGATTCGGCAATACCATCTAACTTATTCACACCACACAAAAACAAGTGTAAAGGAATTTTATACCCGGTTAATAAATAAAGTGACTCTAACTGTGCTTTCACATCTGCGATATGTGCCTGCTTTGCTTTTTGAGCACGCTGAATTAAGCTAAATGCGTCATTCAGTAAGAGCATGCCATTCAGTGGCTGCTTCGCCCGTATATGCGTCAACCAAGATAAAAAATGTGCGCGCTCCGCTTTATGGCTCGATTTAACATGCCAAATTAATGCCCCCTGCACATGATAAACCGCAATATTCGACGGCATGTTAGCGAGCGTTACACGATTAAACTGCGCGAATGTATCTGTAATGCTCTCCTCTGATGCTGCAAGGTACCATGCGGTATCATAAATATTAGGACTGAGTTTTATTTTCTTTTCGATACGCCTATATAGCTGTGAATATTGTTTGAATCGACTACTACGTGTATATCGTCTCCCCACAAACGCACGTAAAGCAGGAAAAAAATAACTTGTTATACCTAACAATATAATAAGTGTACTCACCCAATACATCATACTGCCATAGTTAAACCAACCATTGAGCCCCGCTAGCACAATACCAATAACAACTAACACACCTGCGAGAACTATTCGTAACATGACTCGACTCATTGATATTTCTTAATATAAGGAATGATTTTGCAAAACTCAGTAAAGTAATCACTTACTGTTTTTGCCTGTGCGAAACCGCGTGTAATAACACCGACAAGTTGGCGTTCCTGCTGCTCAATGATCTGTAAAGGATACTGTGAGTTTGCGCATGTTTTTTGTAAATTCTCTGCACGCTGGCGATTCTTAAACGCCCCAATCTGCACTAAATATCTAACTGCTTGTGCAGCGGATGCTGTGTCTATGGACGCTTCATTGAATTCCGCTGTTGCAAGCTCAAGAGAGTCACTTTTAAGTGCTTTTGATGGCCCAAGAGCTGAAGTGGTGACTTCGTTATTTACTGTTGCCACAGCGCCTATTGCTGATTGCTCATATTTCGCCTGTTCAAAAAACTGGGTATTCTCCATAAACATCTTCGGTGGCTGTAACTTTTTCAGATGTTGATAAGTATCATCAGCCATTACTTGATACTCTAAATTTTGCTGTTGGTACATTTCACCTAAATAATGATTGTAACTAAATAAACTTGTTAACAATATCAGCAGCATGGTTAGCCAAAAATAAAGTGGCTTAACCCCTTTAAACAAACCAAACCGCCTACGAAACACCCTGACTTTACGCGGTTGTTCGTCAGCATAAATCTTAAACGCACCGAGTTCAGATAATGCGTAATTTATCTCTGCGATAATTTGTTTTAACTGAGCACCATGGTGGTTGTGATACTTCCCTTTAAACCCCAGTTGTAAAATAACGTAACACACTTTCAGAAGTGCTAAATGCTTTTTAGGAAAGCCCATCAATTGCTTAATAAGATTAAAGAATGTCTCGCCGCTATTGCGAACTCCAAACAACTGGCTTACCAACGTTTTATTTTGCCATTGCGTGGTATCGAGTGTACTTTCATAACTGACACGTTCATCAAAGTAGGCCGCCCAAATAAAGCACAGCTTATCAAGTAATGCAGGCGAAACCTCCAACTCGTGTCCACGTTGTTTTATATTTTTTAACTCTAGTACTAAGTGCGCTCGATAATTATCAAGTGACACGGGATCATCAAGTGACTTGATCGCATCAATCATTGGCATCAAAGGTAGGCTCAAGCGCATTAGCTCTTCACCTTGCCACGAAAATTCGCTCAACAAGTCTTTAAGTGCGGTATTTCTCTCATCAACGAGAGAGAATTGATTGACGGTATAACTGGCTGTATTCATATTAATTGATCATAAATAGTTTAACGTCATCAACATGAATGCGCGCATCAATATGTAACGCTAACATTTCTTTATTTTCGATAATTTGCAGCCATAGTGCATCTTCCACATCAACCTCAAAATACGTGGCATCTGCTTGTTCTTTCAACTCTGCCGGTGGGAAGGGTAACGCTTTAACCATGACGCCCTGAGTTGCATTTTTTATACAGTTAACAATGCTCTTATTCCCTGCCAGCTTAAATCCTGTTTTAAACACCTCTTTAGAGATATACCCTTGCGATGCAATCACCGCAATAACAATACGCTGAGATTGCAATACATCGGCCTGTTTCACTTTTGCCAGTAACATTCTACGACTATCAAATAACGATTTATCCCAAAAGTACTCAACCACGTTCTGTTGCTGAGTAATAGACAGTTTGTCTTTTATGCACGACAACACACCGTGAAACTGTTTGAAAAGGTTTTCAAATGTTAAAGGCGTCCAAGGTAAGCGCTGCTCATACTCCACACTCAATAGTGCCGCCTCAAATTGCTTTAACTCGAAGAAGAAACGTCCTAATTTATAATGCTGAGTCTTTTGAGTCGCTTCGAGCCAAGGCAGCCAATGATAAATAGTGCTGAGTAATTGCTGCTCCTTAAATAAAGCAGCATTGCTTTGCGTTTCTACAGCCGTATTTAAGCGCAGTAACAATTGGTTTGCTTTGGCGTTCGCCAACGTTTCTAATTCTTTAACCCGTTCAAGTAAAATATCAGCAGCACCAATACTCAAACCATCAGGAATAAATGAGCGATCAATAATCACCGCACCATTACCATCTACTTCCAGTACTTTGCCAACCGCTAACTTTACAAAGCCATCCAAGTTATCTTGTTCCAGCTTTAACGTTGCGTTAAGCGAAGCCGTTTCAACTTCAATTTCTTCTTGTTCATTAGAAGTGAAATCATAGATTTTTGTGAAAGCTGTTTTATAACGTGAGGTGGTCGAATTATTTTCAAAGCTGTTATTGCCACCTAATAGCGCAGGGACCACAAGGTATACCATTTGATCAACACTCCCTGGTGGGATACTCATTGCGATTTCTTTGGCTATTTTGAAATATTGACCATCAGGTAATATACCTTCACATGCACGTATGGAAAACTGCCCAAGCTGTAACAGTGATTCATTAATACTGAGTTGTGTTAATCCACAATGGGGTGCAAACTCACTGGTTGTGAGTGCACTATAGCGTTGTGTGATCCCTTCAAGGTGGGCTTCCATTTGTTGAAAATGCTGAGGGTATAAAAATGCCCCTTCACGCCATACAATCTTGTTGCTCAAATTAAGCTCCCCAACTAAATAAGTTGTCTAACAGGCTTTTCTCTGGGATTTCATTAAACTTGACACCCGTACCATTGATCCCAAGCCAGACTACCGTTTCTTCAGATACATCTTCAGGTAATTCAATCACTGCCTTAGTTGCCCCAGCTTGATACTGGGTAAACTCAACCAGCACAGCCAAATATCTAACCCCAGGTAATAACTTCACCGTAATATCTTCACTGGTGTTTGGCATCACGGGATACAAACGCTTCTTCTCAATCAATTGTTCAGACAACACTTGTGTGTCGCCATTAAACAACGTAATAAAATTACTTTGTAAAAAGCGTTCTTTCTTGGCGAGTTGGTAAATACGTACCGCAACTGGATTTGCCGTATTATTCGCCCAATTAAGTTGTTCATTGGTTTCTAAGCGCAACTTAATCGGCAATGAATACCGTTGCAGTGCGTCGCCACTTGAACAACTTACAAGTAACAAGCATGAGAGTATTAATATTATTTTTGCATGCATTCAATTAATAACGCTTTAAACTGACGTTTAAAATGCCCTTCTTTGATTTTTCTTTGATAATAACTTTTATAAGCATTCCAATGTTTTGAACTCAACATTGAAGGCGGCCCAACCATTTCGTCAATTAATTGTGGGTCAAACTCTTTCACAAACTCATCAACCACATCATCCATCATCATGAGCAATTGTTTTTGCTGTTGCCATGGGTTTTGCGTTACGGCAATAAGTTGATCTAACTTCTGTTCAATAACACGCTGACTACTGTCTTTGCTTACTGGCAAGTCTATGCTTTCTGAGCGTGGCAGTTCCGAGAAATCGTCGTTGACACTTTTATCACGTGTGAAAGCTTGGTCTAATTCATTTTCTAAATCGGCAAAAATATTGCTCGCATCAAACTCAATGTCATCAACGCTTTCAAATAAATGTGCTTGTGCATCATTTTGCGTGACTTCACCTTGGTCATGCGTTATTTCATTGTCATTCGAAAATAGCAATGTATATCCATTGAATGTAATCACATCACCATCAGATAATAGCGCCGATGAATTAGCAAGCTGAGCACGGCCGTTCATTTTCACCCCTTCAATTAAAGCGATGAGTTTGTACTGCGCTGAGTCCTTGTCCACTAAGACCTTAATCAACTGCTCACTCTCATCCTCACTGGCATCGATAGCCGGCAAAATAAGATCGCATTCAATTGAGCTGCCCAATACCACTCCTTGCTCAGATATCGTTGCCATACGTGACAGAAGACGGATATCGTCAGGGCACTCTGTTACTTGTAAAATCGCCGTATTCATTTACTGACTTCCACTATTAGGCACAATACAATTCGATACTGCGGTATTAAATGCATCTAAAAAAGTTGGCCTGTCATTTAAAAATGCCTTTGAAAAAAGCACCCCCAGATCAATTGTTCCATGTTCTGTGCGTGAAAAAACCGTATCTTGCAAACGTAATTTTGCTATTTCATGTTCAAACTCATGCTCATCTAACAAAATAGCATCGACCTCATGACTTAATAGTAACTGCACTAACGCACGTGCATTACGAGGCTTCATTCTCACATTATAACTTTTGCGTTTCAAATCAAGCCATTCATCAGAACCAAATTCCGCTGCAACTTTATATCGCTGATATAATGGATTCGTGGTCTCAATATCAATTTTGTTACCCGCGAAGTACCAGTAAAGATGCTTTGCTGCAACAGCAACTGATACCTGACCGAACTCACTACGGGCTTCACTTTGCGCTACCGCAAAAATACCATCCAGATTACCGGTTCTCAAACGCAATTCAACATCAACCCAATCACTAAATTCGGCTCTATATGGTGTTTCCAATCGGTTAAACGCACATTTAATTTGTCGGATCACAGTCCCTTTTACGCTGCCATTCTCAATGTAATGATATGGATAAGCATCATGCGTTGCCAAACGCAGTAGATCTTTCGCCACTGCGCGCTCGCTCATAGCTGCCATGCCTACAATCAATGCTAATTGTACTATGTATTTCAGCATGAACACGTTAACTTATCGATAAATCAAAACCGCTGGTATCAGCGTGGCCACAAATATCGACCGTCGAAATAACTTCACCTTGGCTTATTTTTTCAATACAACGCTCAGCCAACAAAGGCATTAAATGACGATTAATAATTTGTTCAATCGCTCTACCACCTATCGTAGGTTCATTCCCTTTAGTGACAACATAATCCACAAACTGTTGATCATACTGAAGTGTCGCCTCATATGTTTCCTTAAGCTTATTCGCAACCCGCTGTAACGATATTTCAGTGATCTGCGCTAATTCTTGTTCATTAAGTGGGTAATAAGGAATGATATTGCAACGTCCTAAAAATGCAGGTTTAAAGAATTCTTGTAATGCTGGTCGAACATTATCAACCAATGAAATCATATCAGGGCGATCTGCTTGGTCATTGCAGTAATCAACAATCGCACTATCTGCGGCATTTGACGTCATGATGATCAGGGTATTACGAAAATCAATGTTGCGCCCTTCACTGTCTTGAATACAGCCTTTATCAAAAATTTGATAAAAAATATCATGTACGCTTGGGTGCGCTTTTTCCATTTCATCAAGCAACAAAACGCAGTATGGGTTGCGACGAATGGCTTCCGTTAGCACACCGCCTTTTCCATAACCAACATAACCCGCAGGTGAACCTAATAGCATAGATACTTTATGGGCTTCTTTAAATTCCGTCATATTAATGATGGTCATGTCCTGCTCACCACCAAATAGCTGATCGGCCAATGTCAAAGCCGTTTCTGATTTACCAACCCCGCTTGGTCCGCACATCAAAAAGACGCCAACTGGTTTGCGTTTATCAGTTAACCCTGCTCGTGACACCCGAATACTCTTTGCCAGTTCATTCATGGCATGTGATTGGCCTATGATCCGCTGATGCAAGGAATCTTCTAATGATAGTAACTTGGCGACTTCATCTTTTAGCAAATTACCAACTGGGATCCCGGTCCAGGCCCCTATTACTTCGGCAATCGTTTGTTCATCAACAATCGCATGGATCATCGGATCTTCACCTTGCAAAGACTTTAACTGCGCCAGTAGCTCCGCAAAATCTCCCTGCGTCTCACCCTTTTGAATTTCAGCTAATTGCTTCGCAAGTACTTTCTCTTTGTCCCATTGCGTTGTTAAATCCACTAACTGTTGCTCAAGCCCTATTTTAGATTCTTCTTTTTCAACAATCGCTTGTTGCTGATTCGAGAGCATATCATCTTCTTTGTTCAACGAAACAATCTCATTTTCTAAATAACGAATGCGCTGTTCAACAGATTCAATTTGTGCCGGCTTAGCACTTTGCGTCAATGCAATACGCGCACAAGATGTGTCTAAAATACTAATGGCTTTGTCTGGTAACTTTCGACTGGGTAAATAACGGATAGATAAATTGACCGCTGCTTCTAGGGCCGCTTCTGTAATAAATACATTATGGTGTGATTTTAAAGACTCGGCGACACCACGCAGCATTTGTAATGCATCTTCTTCATTAGGTTCATCTATTTTCACGACTTGAAAACGACGGGTTAATGCGGGATCTTTTTCAAAATACTTTTTGTATTCTTCCCACGTTGTGGCCGCTAAAGTTCGAAATTCACCTCGAGCAAGGGCAGGCTTTAATAAATTTGCTGCATCATTCTGTCCTTCAGCACCACCCGCTCCAATAAGTGTATGCGCTTCATCAATAAACACGACAATAGGCACTTCAGAGGTTTTCACTTCGTTGATCACATCCTTAAGTCGATTTTCAAATTCTCCTTTAACACTTGCCCCAGCCTGTAATAAACCAAGATCAAGGGTATGAATTTGTACACCCGCCAGTACCGCTGGCACTTCATTATTCGCTATTTTCTGTGCAAGTCCCTCCACAACAGCTGTCTTACCAACGCCTGGCTCCCCCACAAAAATCGGATTATTTTGACGTTTTCGACATAAAATATCGATGGCTTGACGCACTTCCTCTGAGCGGCCAGAAATAATATCCAATTCACCATTTTTCGCCGCATCGGTCAAGTTAACCGTAAATTTATCTAACGCGCCAGTGACCACCGCAGCTGGAGCACTGCCAGCGCTTTTGCCCTTCGTCGTCACGGCCAATGTCTTTATATGTTCTTTTAAACTTTCCAGTGACACATTTTTCAACGCTTTGAAGTCTTTATTATTAAATGCCAACGGGTCTGGCTGTAAAATACTTAATAATAAGTGTAAGCCCGCAACGCTGTTATGAGAAAACTCTACAGATGCAACTAACCATGCTGATTTAACGGCTTCAATTAATTCTGGGCTAATTGTTGGTTGCCCTGAATGTACTTTCTCTAATTTATTAATTTTCTGTTCTAGCTCTTGTAAAAACCCAGCAATATCGACCTTTTGTGATTCTAGAAACTGTTGTAATTTAGGGTCTCGCCCTTGTAAAAGCGACATCAACCAATGCTCAACTTCAATCGCGCCAACTTGCGACTTCATTGCATCTGCAGCCGCATATTCAAGCGCATTTTTTAAATTGCCATCTAAATATGAAATTAACTTTGAAATAGATACTTGTGACATACGATTCCCTCTACTCTAACGAGCCCTTACAATTCGTTTAAAAATACCACCACGTGTTGCCAAATTAGAATTTACGCCCAACACAATGGCTTGTGATTGCTGTTTAGTCAGATATAAGCTTTCGACTTGTGAACCGGTATATTCCGCTTCTACATCAACAGCAACCTCATGATTAACATAGTAATTACATAGCGTTTTTATCGCGCGCAACCTGCCCATTAGTTCACTGTCTTGACGCTCTAATTTGGCAAAACAGATTGCTGATTCAAATTTCACACTCACTATAATTTTTCGACCTAACTGCGGGAACTTCCGCCCTAATACCGCACCTTGGCCTAACTGACACCGCCCAACTCGACTACGGGCTTGGTCGGGGATCTGTTTTTCTTCCAATGCAGTTAATGACACCGATACATCATTTGGAAAATAATGCTTAAGTAACAACACCAAATTATTTAAACAGTAATGTTCACTACGTACCACCAATGTAGCCGGCAACATAGCCAACTCATCATACTGTGCCGTAAGTGAATAAAAATAAGACCTTTTTAAGGTTAATGCTTCATAGGCAGTTTGTGCTTTTTCAGCCCGCAATACCACTGAAGAATATGACTTTAACTGCAGTGATTGATGCACAAAGGTATTGTCAAAAATAGCAAGAAAACGCAAATACGCCCGATTTAATCTAAGGTAGGCTTCTTTCAACCAATCTAAAATGAAATTCGGCAAGCCACCATTTGGGCCGAATAAGGTCGCCTCATGCGCGCTAACAACATAGTGGCGATCCGCTAATTCATCATATTTAATATGTCTATCTGTATAATGATCAGAAAATAGCTCTTGTTTAAAACTGACTTTCTTGGCGCCAAAAAGCCTCGCCAGCCGCGTAAAATGCAAAGCTGAACTCACCTTAGTGAATACTCGCTTACTTAGCTGCATGTTCGCACTCCGAGCTGCGCATCAAACACTTTCGTTGGCCAATTAAAGCTGGTGTATTCAACATGCAATTGGCAACAACGATCAAATGGCGTCTGCGCCATGAAAAAGTCATTCAATAATTCGCTAAATAATGAAAAGTCGGCTGTCAATTCAGAGTTATCCAGTTTAATCGTTAAACTTAGCCCCGGCACAAATATCATCCTGCCTTGCACCTGAAACGGCGCGTTAATCTTATCAGCCTGCACATGATAAATGGCATTGAGCTCTTGGTGAGTCGCATTTGAATTAACAAATAAGCGCAAGAAACCTTTCAATGTTTCTTTCGCATCATCCGCTTCCAATAACTGCGACAAATTAAATGATAACAGCCGCAACATATTCCAATAGTTACGTTCATCTGTCACCGTACCAATGGGCTGAATGGTCACCCCACCTACATTAAACTCCCCAGCTAAAGCTTCTTCTGTATTAACAACAATACGATTACCCACATGAACTTTACTGGCAAGCTCTGCATCGAAACAGGTAATTTCCGCATACGCAGTAAATCCATTTGGGTAAGCTTTGGTCGCATTATTAATGGGTAGCACTAAATGTTGTACTTCATCAATAGCATCTATCGACTGGGTTGCACCAACGGCAGCCAGTTTGGTTATTTTTGACCAATATAACTGCTCTTGAAAATCAACCGTTTGTGTCCCTATCACCGGTTGGATTTCATTTTGCCCACTGGAAGACACCTGATAAACGCGATCGATAGAGTAGATATGAATATTACTTTGGCTTGCATCTGCAAAAATGGGATACGACAGCTCTTGATAATTCACCCGAACCGGCTCTGATGTTTGATGAAACAAATTACTGAACAGTGTTTTGTTTATTTTTACAGACAAGTTTTTTTCATCAAGTAAGGCCGCTCCGAGCTCATTCAAATACAAATCCAAAAACACGGTTTGTCCTGATGATACTGCGATTTCTTTGTCATTACGTAAAATAAAAAAGTGCCGTTTATCTGGAATCGCAAAATACTCTTTTAATTTAAAATAAACAGGGATCTCATTGCTCTTAATCGGGGAAATAAGGGAGTCTTCATCAGATAAAAGTGACTTAAAGTTCCCCGCACCGACATCATGCGCTTGTTCACCTTGCTCAACGCACAGTGCCACTTTGATAACTGCTTGATTAATAATATCAGCGACATTTCGGCCAATAGACTCATTACTAAAATGCAATTGAATCGGCTGCATCAGCGCCTGGCTGACATCAACTTCATCGCTAACAGGTTCAAGTGCTACACGCAGACAATATAGCGCATGTTTAGTATCAAGCTGTGCGGGCATCGCATGCTCAAATGGCGTTTGCTCAAGTGCAAAGCCGCTCACTAGTAATGGACTAAACGTAATAGGCAAAGAGTTAGACAATTTAATATTAACGCTTTCTTGCCCCGCTTTAAGCACATCAAGTTCAACTTCAACATGTTTGTCTAATAAAACAGGCTTATTAAAGTCATCTGCACTGGGCTGAAACTGTGCTTTAACGACTGTCGGCAATGTTTTAAATAAGTTTGGAGACACTATGTCACTAAACTCTTCAATATGCTTAGTCCGCAAAGAATCTATTTCCATCGCATTCTTTGCGGCAACCCACGCAAAGCTGTCTATTAGCCGAGTTACATTTGGGTCTTCCCGCCCTTTATCGTTGAGATTAATATGCTCTGCTTCACGACGAAAGCGTGTACGAAAGCCTTCCAAACCATTGCGTATGCTGGCAAGTTCATCTTCAAAATGTTTCAACATACGATTAATCATATTGGCTTTCGTTCTCTATCAGTACGGTCATTTGACTTAAATTAATGTCTGTATCGAATTGCAATATCTCTTCTTTACCATTGACAGTGAGCATCGCCGAGATCTCAAATTTCATGGTATTCGATAATAAATCTTGTTGTTCATTCTCAATATAAATCGCTTTAACCCCATGTAAACGAGGTTCAAACTGACTAATTTTGTTTTTTATTCTTATCGCTATTTGCTCACCAGAGTTAAGTCGACTAAACAAGGCTATGTCTTCCAATCCAAAACAAATATTCGATTCACTCGTCAAGTTATCTTTGTCGTCAGGTAAAAACGCAGCTTCCGTTTTTAAAATAAGCCCAATATTATGATGAATTGATTGCACCAACTCATCGGTTGTATTGTTCGATGTTGAATCTTTGTCCATGTAAAACGCACTGAAAAAGCTCATTTTTCTACCGCCGTAGATAGACTCACCATGCTTGCCACTCGGTCATATTGATATTGTGGAACTAAATCAATATGGCAGGTGTATCGAGTGGTATCGCTGCTTTCTTCAGTCACGCGTACTTTGGCTGACTTCAATGGCATACCCGCCAGTGTCATTTCGTCTGAAACGACCGAATTGGAACAATACTGCTCTAACCAATGACTCAACCTGTTTTCACAATCATGGGGCTCTAAAGCTGAGCCTATCATTTCTCGAAGCTGTACTTTTAAATAATGTGCAATACGGCTGATCATCAATGTAGTTTGAATTAGAAAACGATTTTCTCCCTGCATTTCAGTTTTAACGGAGCTATTCGATTGGAAAAAGTATTTGCCGTTTAGCGGGTTATAAAAAATGGGGATCAACCCTTGCTGAGATAAATACGCGGCTGTCGACGCTGAAATTCGCGTTTTAAATTGAGTGTCAAATTGCGCTTTATCTGCATAGCAATTAATTGCACTACCACCTGACGCATCTAGTTTGCGAGATTTTAAAAAACCAAACCAACGAACACGATTAAACTCTATTAGCACATTCTTTAAAAATGTTGTTGCGGCATTGCCCCATACAAAGTCTCCCGCAATGTCTTCATCAAAGATGAAACCACAAGGGTGAAAACGATATGCCTTTCTAATCGCTGATTTATTAAAAGTCAGTCCTAAAAAATGGCTATTACTACTTTCTCGCAGTCGGTGCCAACTCGCAAAATCATTATCTGCCAGCACTCGGTTTAACTTTGGCACATCACACAAAAACATCTCACCTGATGCACCTAAAAAACTGTCATCCGCATCCAAAATAATGGGACATAAACTCTTCTCACCCAACTCAGCTAATAGCTCAAGGGTATACAATTCATCAAATTCATCGGCGTAATCAAGCTCTAGACTGACATTATGATCAATCACCAGCAAGCCATACGGCTCCCCACCCATTGTATTAAATTCTTGATTAGCAACTATATTATAAAGTCGTGTATGTCTAAGTGATGTCGCAATATTTAAGTCATGTGAAATCTCTCGCCAAGAGATATTCATGATTTTGACTTTAATTAATTTGTAGTTGACGGGTAAACTGACTAACTCATATACATTACGCCAGCGCGCTTCAAGATCGACAAATTTTTGCTCGGCCATGACGAGTGACAATTGCTCACTAATCACGCGATCAATCTCGCTAATAAGGTGCTTTACCTGCGCTAAAGGCGGTATATTTGGCTGACTTAGTTCAGTGTGCAACTTCACGTAATAAATCCTTGCAACGTATTTCAGTCATTGAATTTTCTGTATGAACAAAACGAGGTACCTAGGTACCCCGTTTTTGCAGCGTTTCAATCGTTGAATTGACGCTGATATAACTCACCTTTAGCCTGGTAAACTGGCTACCATACGCACAGAAGTGGTTAACTCTTCCATTTGTAACCAAGGTCTTAAGTGTGCAATTGCTGAATAAGCGCCTGGACGACCCGGCTGCTCAATCACAGAGATCTGTGCTTCAGCAAGTGGCGTTTTAGCTCGCTCATCATTACCCATTGCGCCAGAGTTAGTGTATGTTGCAATCCACTCACTCATTTGCTTCTGGATATCTGCAGACTCCATATTTGAGCCTATATTGTCACGACCCATCACTTTTAAGTAATGCGCTATACGACTGCTGGCCATGATGTATGGTAAACGTGCTGAGATAGCAGCATTTGCCGTCGCATCTGGATCAGTATACTCTTTCGGCTTTTGTGTTGTTTGGCCACCGAGGAATACCGCATAATCAGAATTTTTGTAATGAACCAATGGTAAGAAACCAAGATCACTTAACTCTTTTTCACGCTCATCCGTTAAGTTTACTTCCGTCGGACATTGCTGAGTAATATCACCAGAATCAGTGAAGTACGTTAAGTTTGGCAACGCTTCAACTTTACCACCGTTTTCCATACCTCGAATGGCTGTACACCAACCGAATGCTTCAAACGCGTTGTTCATATTCAAAGCCATGTCGAATGCGGCATTAGACCAAACTAGCTCATCATTACTTGCTGGCTTTGGATTTCCAGCATTGTCTGTGGCTAGCTCTTCAAAATTAAATGACTTAATTTTTTTGCCTTTGCCACCATACGGTAAGCGCGCCATAGTACGAGGCAAGGTTAATGCAACATAACGTGCATCATCGCTTTCTCTGAATGAGTTCCATGATGCGTAGCTTGGTGAATCAAATGCAGGCGCAATCGGTTTACCTTCACTGAACGTTGAGAAACTATTTAACTCAAACATTTCAGGCGCGGCAGCTGCAATAAATGGTGCATGACTCGCAGCAGCCACTTCACCCATATAACGCAGTAGGGCCACATCTTCATCGCTTTGCGAAAACTCGTAATCACCTAAAATTAACCCGTATGGTTCACCACCGGCGGTACCATACTCATGCTGGTACATAGAGTTAAAAATTGGGCTACGGTCAACCGCAGGCGCGTCTTCAAATTGCTCTAGTAACTCATCTTTTGAGATATTAAGCAGTTTTACTTTTTGGGCTGTACCAAGCGCACTATTGCGGATCAGCTTCTGTAATCCCAACCAAGAACCTTCAAGCTCTTGGAAAGTATCTTGTTGCATGATTTGAGATAACTGCTCAGACATTTTCGCATCAATTGCGGCAACCGCATTTGCAATCGTGTCTGTTAGGTTTTTATCCCACGTGACGGTGCCCGACATAGCTTCTTCGGTTAATGACGTCAAAAGCTCTTTTGTTCTATCTGGTGCAGTTTGGCTTGTGGCATTAATTGCTTGGTCTAAAAACGACAGGCTTTCACCTTCGCCACCAGCACCTTGCTGTAACTCTTCAGACATTACTCTTCTCCTTTAACGCCAAGCTCATCAGATAATGCATTGATTGAGTCCGAGCTTTGCAAGATATCTTTAAGTAGCTTTTCAAAGTCACGCGAACGATCAGCTTTACTGAGTAGTTCATTTAATTGATTGCGTGTTTCAAGCAATTTTTTAAGTGGCTCGATACGCTGTACAAGTGCATCTGGTTCAAAATCTTTCATTGATTCAAACTCAAGATTCACTTCAAATTGGCTGTCATCGCTTTCAATAACATTATCTACCTTAAGCGATACGCTTGGCTTGATGCGCCCTAGTACTTCATCAAAGTTATCTTGATCAACTTGAACAAACTCACGATCTTCAACTTCTTTTGGATCTTCTTTGTCACCAGAGAAATTACCCAAAACCGCTGAGACAAAAGGAAGTTCTTTTTTCTCGGTAGCGCCATTAGTTTCAACATCGTAAGTAATACTTACGCGGTTTTTACTAACGCGCTTGTGCTGTGAATTAAGTGCCATGTGCTATACCTTACTTAAGATCTGCCGCAGACGTTAACTGGTTAGTTGTTGCATCATATTTAACGGATGCTGCTTTTTCTAACTTACCACCTTCATCTTCAACGAAGAAGATTTGTTCAATTTTAGTATAAGTTAAAGAAAATGACTCTGAAGGTTGGCCACCGTCACTACCAGAAATACTGAAGTTTGCCATACGGGCTTCTTCTAACGAAATAACATAGTAAGGAATAATCCCTTTACCATCACGTGATGGTTTCGTCATAACTAACTCAATGGTCTTACCATCAGCGCCTGGCTGAAATAAATAAGTTAGTAAGTAAGGCGTTGCACCATCATATGTTTTAGAGATACTGATCTCACCAAGTGCTACCATACCGCTATCTTGGTTATTTGCATTACCGATATCTACTGACACACCACGCATAGCGCCCCAAGACAGGCTATCTACTGCAAACCAACCTTTTTTACTATTCAAGTCAACAACCGTTGCAGCACCTTTAATAGTGTCATTACCGTCGATTCTCATGAAGATTGATGCCATCTCTCTTTCTCCTTTGCTATTTTAATTATCCTACTCTGAGGTAGGCATTAATATGTATTAACTACCATAACGGCCCAGAGCTGGAAGAACTGGCCTTTGGCTGTTGCTCTGAAACCTGCTCAACTTTTTCTGGCTCAGCAGGTGTACTAATTTCTTCTGTTACAATTGGCTCTACCGGTTTACTTTTCGGCACAGGTGCCACCACAACTTGCTCATTGAGCAACTCTCCCAAGTCATTTTCAACACCGGTTAACTTGCTAATTTCAGCAAGCACTGGTGAGTCTTTGGTGATAAGCTCCCCCATCAACTCCGAGAATGACATGTTGCCCCAACGAATTGCTCGAGCTAACAGGTATGGAATTGGACTATGTGGTTCGGTTTGTTTAAAAAACACCGCAATTTGATTTAAATCAGCTAACGCATCTTCTCGAGTATAAGTGCTTTTATCACTTTGTGCTTGAGGAAGAACGACCGAACGCTCAGTCTGTGTGCTTTCTTTAATCACATCAGGTTTTATCATATCGTTGCTGTCACTCGTCTGAACGGGTTCAACTATTGCCGGTGCAACTTCTTCCTTTTTATCCACATCTGGAAAAAAGTACTGATACATCATCTTGATTTGTTTTAAATTGTCTTTTACAAACCGAAAACCCAGTAATGCCAAGCCATTTTTATTGCGGTAACCATTAATAAATAAGTCAATTTCACCAATTTTACTATCAATCGATGTGATGATTGCAAACTGTGCCATCAATTGGGCTTTATGAGATTGAATTACGCCTGCAAATTCTGCTTTTTGTTTTTCTAATTTGCCGGCTTTATGATCAGATAAGTAATCACTGAATGTATAATTCTCAATTAATGGAAAGTTCATTAACGGCGCATTTAATAGCCCCGTATTTGGACCATCTCCCGTTAATTGTTCTAATGGTCGAGTCTGATTTTCGCACTGCTTCTGTCTTGCTTGCGCCTCATCTAGGCCTGCGACTTTTTTGTCTGGCAATCGTGGATGAATCGCTTCTTTTAAGGTGTTAAGCGCATACAGAAAGTCACTTAACCCTTCATCTAATAAGGATAGATCGGCCTTTTTATAAGGTAAAGCAGCAAGCCACCAAACGAATACTTCGATATCTCGAGCGTCATTTTTTAACGTCTCACCACATACTTGCTGTAGCTGATACCACGCTTGTGCGTTTTGCCGTTGTAGGTCTTGATCTTGTGCAGAAGTCGGCGTTTCTAATAATTTACGTAAGCTGGACTGGGCAACATTCAGTAGGTTTCTTAGCTCTCTAAATTTCGCGCGCTGTTCTTTTAAGTAAATACCAACGTCTAATTCACTGTCTTGAGTAAATAGCAACATAAATGGCTAGATACTACTCCCTTGTAATTGCGATAAATTATAGAAACAGTTTGGAGCATATTAAGATAAAGTCAAGATAAGAATACACAGCCCCCAACACCTCACACCACTTAACCAAAAATCTTATAATTAATTCCTCAACCGTGACTAAAAAACACCTTAACCTTTGATAAATAACAAATTAAAATTTACACCACATCTCCATTTTTAATTCACTTTTTAGGAGTATTGAGCGCTTAATTGGGTTTATATAATGATACTACAATGTAATTAATATATTACAAAAAAGAATAAATTCCTCAGCAAAAGTAATAGATTTGCACTGTATTTATTCCATAAGAATACAGCGATGTACACAATGACATAATGAATATTTTAAGTTAAACACTCAAAACGGTCTCCAATTAGAGCCCAAGGCGACATCATGTAAACATGTAAAAAAGCAGGTGATATAACCTATTTTAATCAAGCGCCGATAGGTCCCTGTTCTTTCCCTGAATGTTTTAAAGGTAAACCACGGAAGCCTAATTAAAATAACTAGCACAGCTCTAGAAATTAGATAAGCTCATAACATGAACTTATCTAATTAAATCAAAGTACAATAATTTTACTTTTAAAATAACCCTTTTGTTTTAACTACCAACCTGTGTGGTTCACTTTCTCAATTGAGTCACTTGCTCGAATCCGATTCCCCAGTTATCAGTACTCACTTCTTCAATCACGACAAACGTGGTAGCGGGATCTTTATTTAACACATCGACCATTAGCTGTGTGCACCCTTTAATAATGGTTTTTTTCTGGTCATTACTAACGTGTTCATCTGTTATTTTCACATTGATATACGGCATATTTTTGTTCCTTGTACATGAGTTTATGTATTTCTTTGGAGTCATTGCCCCTTAAGGTCCGTATACATTTTGCTGACTACTTGCCATTTCCCGTCTTCTTTAAGTAATCCTAAGAAATCAATATAATCAAATTCAAATATCGGGCAATGAACCTTAGCCATTGCTTGGTCTTTCACAACATCTACAGCCAATATTTGAAATGCATAGGATTGATTGATGTGAGCTGGTACTGGTCGTTTATCAACATCGTTTAACCACTGTACCAAGGAGCGCCTTACTCCTGGTGCTTTTAGCCACACATCAGGATGAAATATCACTTTAAGCTTTTCAGCATCACCTTGATACAACCCTTCAAAATAGCATTGCAGTACATGTTCCACCGCAGCAAAGTCCTTATTCTGATCATCAGCAACTTGCATCACTTCCTCTCCATCAGTACGAAACTAGTTTTTTAACGTGGCCGCTTCCGCTTCATCGGCAAGTATAAAGCTCGGCATCGCTTGTACCCGTGATAGCATTGTTGCGGTTTTTTCTCCTATGGTAATTTCAATAGGAAAGTAATCTCCCCATCGTGCGTATACCGCGAGCATAATATCGGCAGCTGAGGGATGCTCGCCGCCTAAAAAATCCTGCTCCGCTAAACGATGCTCTACAATCTGCCATAACTGGCTAATACACTTCGCAGCACGATTTAATGTTTGCTGCTTTACTTTTTCATCATCGATATTCTGCGCCAAAAAAAATAATCGACCATATGCTGGATGCATCGTCGCGTTGGCAAACATGATATCTTGAATAGCCAGCTGCTTATTTCCCTGTGGAAACAACATATTCTTATGTTTGCTTAATATGTGTAACATGATCGCTGCCCCTTCAGTTAACGAGCGATCCCCATCTATTAAGACTGGTACCGTCGCAACCGGATTAACATCGGTGAAATTGTCGAGCTGACTTACTTCGATAAGCTTTACAGCTTGGCCTAGTTCACGTAATACAACATGAGTCGCAACAGAACATGCACCTTGTGCGTAATAAAGGGTATACATTACTTCTCCTTAAAAATAACACTGCTTAATTTGTTAATATCACCGCCAGTTAATCTTTCCTGACGACCCATCCTGCACCACACACTCATGCCACCGGACATCAACATATTAGCCATTCAATTTGTTTCCATATATAACAACAATGTGCATATACTGTTCTCAAATAAAGAACAGTTAGCACATATCAAAACACATAAACCACGGCAAAGAAGTGGGTATTATGAAGCACATAAAAAATAGGGAGGATGTACCATGGATAAACTACGCGCCATGCAGCTATTCGTTAAGCTCGCAGATTTAGGCAGCTTTACGCGTGTTGCTGAGCAAGTAAACGCATCAAAATCCATGATTAGTAAAGAAATTTCGAGATTAGAATCTGAGCTAGGTACGCGCCTGCTTCATCGCTCAACCCGAAATGTACAGCTAACTCACGCAGGAGAAGGGTATTTGCAACGTGCGCGTGAGATCTTAGCTAAAGTCGATGATGCCGATAATTTTGTCACTGATCTTCAACAAAATATCCGTGGCAAACTCAAAATTAATGCCCCGATGGCATTGGGCCTTACTGACTTATCGATGCTATTTGCTGACTTTATGCACGCTCACCCTGATATCGAACTAGACATTCATTTAGGAGATGAAAATATCGACTTAGTTGAACAAGGTTTTGATTTAGGCTTTAGAGCATCCAGTACACCCATTGATGTAAACTATGTCGGCAAAGCACTTACTCAATTTACCTACAAAGTCTGTGCTGCCCCTCATTATTTAGCCCAACACGCTGCAATCTCAACCCCTCAAGACTTAAAAGATCACAATTGTTTTGTTTATAGCTACTTCCAGCACAAAAATATTTGGCCCATAGAGGATGGAATTGCTGTTAAAGGACGATTACGCGTAAACAACACGCAATTTATGATGGCCTCAATTCAAAAAGGGTTGGGCATCGGTTTTATTCCTGACTTTGTTTGCCAAAGCGCCATAGATAAAGGTGACGTAGTGGAAATATTAACTGACGCAACTAAGCCCAAATTAACCTTATACGCACTCTACCCAGCTCGGCATTTCGTACCCGCTAAACTCATCACCTGTATTAATTATTTAGAGCAGTGGTTTGAAAACAAAAATTAGCATAAAAAGGTCGTTAAATACGACCTTCCCTAAAAATACAGTAACCGTATTATAGTGAGTATGAACACTAAGTCGCCACTGCACTCGTTCAATCTACCAAGTGCACTAGCCACATTGCATGGCTAATGCTTGGGCTATATCTGATTGCCCCAATATGCGGCCATGGTGTGAAGAAACATAGTGCTTAACCGGCAAGCCTAATTTGCTTATTTTACTAACAAGTGTTTTTAAGCGTGAGTAAGTATCTAAGCTTGGCCAATTATTAGGGGAATGAAACGCGGTATTGTAACTGCTGCCAAACATATCTTCACTAAACAGTATTTGCTGCGCTGGTAAATACATCACTAAATTGTGATCTGCATGACTATTTGGCACATCAAGCAACCTTACTTTTCCCCCGGCCAATATCGTCTGGTTTTCTACCTTCACAATACGATCAGAGGGTAAATCAGGGAAGTGTTTTTTAATCCCGTCAATCGACGTTGGGTGTGCCAACAAATCCGCACCTTGAGCCACGATATCTTTTAAACTCGACATATGGTCAGTATGGTGATGGGTCACCAAGTGTTGTTTTACGGGTTTCTTATTCCCAGTAGTTGCTCTGAACAACGCAAGACTTTGTTGCCACGCGAGTGAGTTATTCGCCTCACCCCAAGCACCTGCGGAGATAAGATACTCGCCAACATCTGTAAATAATGTATAACCCCAACCTTTACCGACAAAATACACCCCGCTGGCGAGCTCTCTTATGGTCATCTGAGATACATCATAAAATGTATCAGTCGATGCAGGCGAATAAGCTTTTGGCAAAGCAAACATACGTGCCTGAGGTGGGTCAAAATCCAGCCCCCTTGAGTCCGTATAGTAAACAACCTGATTTGCTGTGCTCACAAACATGTTTTTTGCCCAAACGATGCCGCCTTTACGCTGATGTTCAAAGAAGTCATAGCTACGTAACTGCTGGCCATGTTTTTTTAATAACCGACTCACATACCCCGTTTGCTGATCAATGAACACTGTATATGCCGCTTGCTTACTGTCATTCACTTCTAACACATGCTGTGGGCGGCCTTGAATATAGGCTTTATCCACTAAACGCGCATACATTCTTTGGCGTACTAATTGCCTCACTATCAGCGGATCTAACAGTCGACTAAAGCCTAAATCCGCATTGCTAAAATTCACTCTATGACGCTCAGTATAGTTTTTTAAACAATGATCGGCTGTATACCCTTTTCCTTGTATAAATAGTCGATGAGTGCGCGTTTTATTCTCAGCATCATGATTGCCAATTAACCGAGTCGTGTGCTGATCCAATACCTTTTGTTCATTCTTAAAATCTATATAAACGTCAATCTGCTGGTTGCTCAAATGCTGGGTCATTGCGCCTTGTGACGAATACCCACTTTGCATTTGAAAAAAGTGCTTTATGTTATCTCGATAGGTTATGTGTTTTAAATTCAATAACTTCTCTCCCCCATACGCAGAAACTGCTTTATCAATAATCTTGCGCTCAACTTCCCCCGCCATTGTCCCGACTGAACACAACAAAATTAGCATTGCCATCGCACACCACGCCATCGTCTTTCTATACACGCTATTCCCTTTCATTCATACCACCTCAGATTGAATTATTATGATTTGAGCCAATTAAATGCTATTTTCCTAGGTACACACAATAAAATGTACCTGATGAAATCATTAGGAATTACTGATGCTAAATATATGTATATTATTCAATGAATTATTGAAATTAATTACTCGACAGAATGCTCAATAATCCATTATATTCTTACTATTCAAGGTCGTTAAATGTAGCCATTATGTCTGAGGTAAGCACTTTTCATATTGCAGGATTTGAAATAAACCTGACGCGTTCAACAATCGTAAATCATCAGTGCCAAACACATATTGAACCCAAAGTACTCAAAGTGTTGTTACTATTGGCACAAAGACAAAACGAAGTGGTCACCCATCAAGAGATCATGGCGCACGTTTGGGCTGGCACTGAAGTCGTGCCTAATGCGTTACAGCGCTGTATTGCAATATTGCGCAAAGAGCTTGGAGACAATGCCAAAGAACAAAAGATTATCGCGACTCATCCGAAAATAGGTTATCGACTCATCGCGGATGTAACGTGGCACGCGCCTAATAAACCTGCGGCTCAAAACAATGAAAGCGCACAGGTTACTTCATTGAAGAAACCTGTGCTTTATCCCTTGTTTAGCCTCGTGCTTATCTTGGTTGTCACACTATTAACGATGAGTTATTGGCCAAAAGAAACGGCGTCAGCATTTCAAACCGTCTCAGTATTAACACACACAGACGCTCACGAAAGCCATGCCATATTTAATCCCGATGCCAATTACCTGATATTTAACCGATATGCCGGTGCATGTAAAAGCCACTTATGGGCCAAACACCATACCACTGGGGAAGAAACGCAGCTTACCAAACATGCCGGTTATTATGGCGCAACCAGTTTCACACCTGATGGTCGAGAGCTGGTATTTTCAGCCAAAACTGACTGTAATAATACCCCATCAAAAACAGAGACCAATAATGCGAACAACGCATGCTGGAGCATTGCCACTCTTGATTTTGCGCAGGCTCTATCTGCACCTGTTGCGCCACAGCAGCGCTTTTTGTGTCAAGCAAATAACCTTAAAAAACCGCTGGCACTGTCAAATCATAACTATGTTTTTTTACACTCACACGCGGGCAAATATAGCCTGATGCGATATAATGACTTGAACAAATCTATACAGGTTATGTATGAGCATAAACAAGATGTGATATATCATTTTGACTATGACACACGACATCAGCGTTATGCGATTATCAGCCGTAGTCCACAGCTGAATACCTACCTAACCTTGCTCGATAAAAACGCCAAACTACTGAGTAAAAATCCCATAAAACTCCCCAACAACGTCAGTAAATATACAAACGTATTGGCAAATTTTGACGCACAAGGAAACGCCTTACTCACCATCCTAAATGGGCACTTATACACCTTAGAAATAAACGGACACTTAACTGCACAAAAAACGCCTCTTAGTAACTTTGTTTCTGTAGAGCAACACCCTAATGGCCACTCACTGATAGCCGTCGTGGGTAATAAAGACATAGACATCGCACAACTAAACAGCAGCACCACAAACACTCAACGGTATGAATCTCAGTTAAATAGCCAATCATTACCTTTTACTAGCTTGGCACGCACGTCAGCGCAAGAACGCAATGCCACATATCAACCTCATGGCGACAACATCGCGTTTATTTCAGATAGAAATGGTCATGATCAACTTTGGCTTTGGCAAAATAGCCAGGTCACTCAAGTCAGTTCTCATACTGCTCGGCACCGTATTCACAATTACAGCTGGTCACCCGAAGGGAAGCGTATGGCTTGGGTGTCTAACGATCAACTCATGATCTCTGACTTAAAAGGCAATATATCGACAGTAAACACTGACAAACTGTTATATTCTGCGTTAACTTGGTACACCGACAATCACATTCTGGTGTTATTACATGACCCAGTGCAAAACGGGCTTTATGACCTTAATCTCTCCACAAACACCCTAACGGCACTCAATATTCACCACGTAGAAAATGCGTGGGTCAATCAAGAACAGTTAATTTATAGCACCTTAAACGGGCGAGTTTTCTCACGTGTATTCAATGAAATCAATGCACCCAGCCAACATTTAACAGCACTGAATGGCAAAGCCATGTTTCTACACAATCAACAGCTTTATAGTGTGAACCCAACAACGAAAACCCTCAATCAATACAATCTCACTGGACAACGCTTAAAAACCGTCATGCAGCTCAAAGATACTGCATGGAAAGTCACAGATCTTAAAGACAATAAACTGTTATTGAGCCAATTTATCGCCATTAACCAGGAAGTTGTTTTGTTGGAGTAAACACCTTTGTATATTTCAGACAGCAGCACAAAGAATGATTCATATCATTTAAGAAGTAAAAATTACACGCTATCTAATGTCATGAAGCATACAAGTTCTAAAATAAAACGAGATACACTAACCATAACAGTCCTGTAATCCCGTAGGTAAATTTATCCGTTCACGCTACTCTCCTGTATAGAGCCCTGTTGTAGGTGTTAAAATTCCTGAATTAGGGCAAGCGTCTGAGCCTAAATTTAAGTGAGACCTTTCTGCCGAGGTGGATGGCATAGGTTTTAACCTGATATCATCATTTGAAGCGTTTTCTAAGCTTGCTATACACTCTTTAGGTAACATGTTTATATCGATTCTAATATACAGTGTGAAACAGCGGGCTTTCTGTCTTCTGGATAATTAGCAAGGGTGAACCCTAAATAAATATTTGAGTCTGAGCTAGCCGTATGAATAGCGATAACCTCAGGGTAATCATTCGTAGCCGAACTACCTTCACACTCATTCAAATGTGTATAATTCACAGAACCAAAAAGCATGGTGGACTTCACACACTTCTATGCGGCAGCATATAAGCAATCTGCCGCAATTTGTCTCTATTAAACGATATGTTTGTCTTTGTTTAATTCCAATTGTCTTTGTTTAATTCCAATTGTCTTTGTTTAATTCCAATTGTCTTTGTTTATGTTCTTGAGAACTAACACTAACACACTTGCCCAGCGGCAAAACCACAGCTCCATGCGTATTGGAAGTTGTAGCCACCCAACCAACCGGTGACATCGGTCACTTCGCCAATAAAGTATAAGTCTTTGGCTTTTTTAGCTTCGAAGGTTTTTGACGATAACTCATCGGTGTCAACGCCGCCTAAGGTTACTTCTGCGGTGCGGTAGCCCTCAGTGCCATTGGGTTTGATTGTCCAGTTATGAATATAATTGGCCACTGCCTCAATTTCAGTATGACTTAATTGATTAAGCGCTTTGTCTGGAATGGCTTGTTCGGTAATTAAAATTTCAATAAAACGCTTTGGCAATAGGGTGCTTAAGGTGTTTTTAAGCGACTTACTCCCCTGCTCTGCGCGCCATTGGTGTATGGTGTCTGACAAGTTAAGGTCTGGCAATAAGTTAATCGTGACCGCTTGCCCAGCTCGCCAAAATGATGAGATCTGTAAAATCGCGGGGCCTGATAAGCCTCGATGGGTAAATAAGATATTCTCTTTAAATACCGTACCATCTTCACTGCTCACATCACACGCAATACTTACGCCTGACAGCCCTTCAAATCGCGCTTTATCATGATCATGCAACGTAAATGGCACCAATGCGGCCATCGTTGGTAACACATTTAACCCAAACTGCTCAGCAATTTTATATCCTATAGGTGTTGCACCAAGCTTCGGCATGGTTAACCCACCCGCTGCGACGACGAGCGAATCACACTTGAAGTGTTGCTCTGAGGTTATCACCACATAGCCACCTTCTGGCTGTACCTTTACACTTAATACTTCACTGCGTAAAAAATGTTCTACCCCAGCCCATTCGCATTCCGTCATTAAAATATCAACAATGTCTTGTGCACTGTTGTCACAAAATAACTGGCCTAGGGTTTTATGGTGATAGGCCAAGCCATGACGGTCAACCAATTCAATAAAGTCATGCTGTGTATACCGGCTTAAACACGATTTCACAAAGTGAGGGTTGCCACATAAATATTGACTTGGCGACGCCCCTTCATTGGTAAAATTGCAACGCCCACCGCCACTTATCAATATTTTACGCCCTGGTTTTTTACCCATATCAACCACGGCGACTTTTCTACCACGGTAACCTGCCTGCGCGGCGCACATTAGTCCAGCAGCCCCAGCACCTATCACAACAACATCAAATTGCAGCACACTTTTACTCGTCAAAATAAATTTATGCACGCATTGTAACAAAACTGAACTCTGAGCAAAAATACTTGCTTAAACTCCAGTCAAAAAAGCATATTCTCACTAAAATGTGAATTTTATTCACTTTGTTTACATTCGTTTACAGACCTGTATCAGCAAATTTACGGAATAATTAATTTCAATAAAATGCAATAAAAACATAATACTAGGGTGTTTTTTGAGCGTTTTAGATGGCCGCTTATAACAAAAACAATAGTGCACATAACAAAACAACACTTTAAAAAAAATAACTTTAATTTTACCTTCATTAACCTTCTTGCAAATAAGAAGCATAAACAAAAACAAGTTAGGGGAAATTTATGACAACAAGAAATCTAAAATTAGGTGCACTTTCAATCGCTATGACAGCGGCTTTTACTGCTCAAACAGCTTTAGCAACAGAGATAAATAACAATATTAACTTTGCGCAAACAGCAGTAAAAATGCAAGATCAAGCGACTCTAGGCACACAGTTCATCATTAAGTATAAAGAAAACAACAGCCAAATGATGACAATGTCTATGGAAGATATGTCTGACGCGAATGTTCAACAACGCGCAGAAAGCTTTGTACAGTCGTTCAAAAGTACAAAATCAGCAGTAGCTACTCAGTATGTTAGACCAATGGCATTGGCCAATCACCATGTTATGCGTGTTAACAAAAAGCTTACAGCCATTGAAGCAAATGCGTTAATGCAAGAAATCGCAGCATCAGGCAATGTTGAATACATTGAAATTGACCAAATGCTAAAACCATTCGCAACGCCGAACGATCCACGTTATTCAGATCAGTGGCACTATTTTGAAGCAAATGGTGGTTTGAACTTGCCAACAGCATGGGATAGTGCAACCGGTGAAGGTGTAACTGTTGCTGTACTTGATACAGGTTACCGCCCGCATGCAGACTTAAATGCAAACATTTTACCTGGTTATGACATGATCTCTAACTTGCTCGTCGCAAATGATGGCGGTCTACGTGACAACGATGCACGCGATCCAGGTGATGCGACAACTCGCGGTGAGTGTGGTACTGACGCACAAGGTCAACCATCTCCAAAAGCTGACCGCAACTCTAGCTGGCACGGTACACACGTAGCGGGTACTGTTGCAGCAGTGACAAATAACGGCGAAGGTGTTGCCGGTGTTGCTTATGACGCTAATGTTGTTCCAGTCCGTGTACTTGGTAAATGTGGTGGTTTAACGTCTGATATTGCGGATGGCATCATTTGGGCATCTGGTGGCTCAGTTGCGGGTGTACCAGCGAATGCCAATGCGGCAGATGTTATCAACATGAGTTTAGGTGGCGGTGGCGCATGTAGCGCAACAACACAAAACGCCATCAACCAAGCGCGTAATAACGGTACTGTGGTTGTTATTGCAGCAGGTAACGACAACGACAATGCAAATAACTACAATCCTGGTAACTGTAATGGCGTTGTAAACGTTGCATCTGTAGGTCGTAACGGTGGTCGTGCTTATTACTCAAACTTTGGTACATCTATTGATGTAGCCGCACCAGGTGGCGCACAAAGTTTTGCTAACGATTCAGAAGGCGTTTTATCAACACATAACTCAGGCAGCACAGGCCCAGTATCAGACAGCTACCATTACTCTCAAGGTACTTCAATGGCTGCGCCGCATGTTGCTGGTGTAGCGGCTCTCATCAAGCAAGTAAAACCAAACGCAACGCCTGATGAAATTGAAACAATTTTAAGAAACACGACACGTAGCTTCCCTGCAACATGTAACAACTGTGGTACTGGTATTGTAGATGCCGCAGCTGCTGTTGCTGAAGCTGCTGGTAATGGTAATAACGATAATGTACTAACTGACGGTGTTGCAAAAACAGGCCTCGGCGCTGCGAAAGACAACCAAACTTTTTATACCCTTGAAGTACCAGCTGGCGCAACTAAAGTAAGCTTCACAACATCTGGTGGTTCTGGTGATGTTGATTTATATGTAAAAGCGGGCAGTAACCCAACAAAAACTAACAACGCGTGTAAATCTGAGCAGTCATCTACTAGTGAAGTATGTGAAATCGCTAACCCTGCAGCAGGTACATATCATGTATTGTTAAGTGCCTACTCTGCATACTCTGGTGTGAGCTTAAAAGGTGATGTAACGTCAGGCGGAACTACACAGCCAGGTGGCGGTACTGAAACGAACCTAGGTGCAGCGAAAAACCAATGGTTACATTATACGCTTGACGTACCAGCAGGTATGAGCAGCTTTAAAGTAACAACATCTGGTGGTACTGGTGACGCTGATTTATATGTTAAAGCAGGCGCTCGTCCTACAGGTAGCAGCTACGATTGTCGTTCATGGAACAATGGTAACAGCGAAACATGTACTTTCAGTTCTCCAGCAGCTGGCACTTATCACATCAGCATCAATGCTTACTCTACTTTCTCAGGTGTAACACTGAATGCAGAGTATAAGTGATTTAAACTAGAGACTCCGGTTTTCTAACACATTAAGTAATAATTCCCATTCCCTGGGGCAGGCCGACGCAGTAATGCTTCGGCCTTTTTCTTTAGCCACATTACGGATGTGAGAATGAATTATGCTAGCCCTAAACTCGCTCTAATACGCTGCATCTGCTCTTGTAACTGAGCTTGAATATCGCTCACCTGTTGGCCAGAGCCATTCACTTGTTTTTTCATTTGTAACATAGCAACACTGAAGTTTTCTAATAAGCCATTTTGTTGTTGTGCTAACTCCATTGCGTGATCAGCCACTTGATTGGCACTTTGAGCACTCACAGCAACCCCTTCAGAGTTACGTTTTAACTCCTGAGCATGGGAAGTTTGCAACTGTGCATCTTCTGCCAATGCTGAGATTTGCGTCGACACCTTTTCAGAGTTGTCTCCCAAATCGCTAAGCTGTTTATTAATATCCGACAGTGAATCTTGCGTTTGCTGTGCTAACTTTCTCACTTCATCAGCCACCACAGCAAAGCCACGGCCATGCTCTCCAGCTCGAGCTGATTCAATGGCAGCATTGAGTGCTAACAAGTTTGTTTGTTCAGCTATGGTGCGGATCATTTCAATCACTTTACCCACATCTGACACCCCGTTCAGTAACTCGGTTAAACTGGCTAAGCCTTGCTCAACACGGTCTTGAGTATCAGAGCTGGCACTTAACATTGCTTCAGCAAATTGCACACTCTGGGTCATTGCCTTATGCGTGTCACTCGCGTTATCAGACACTTGCGTGTTAATTTCATCCGCTTCAATACCTAATTTTTTTATTGTCTCTAGCATGGCTTCGGTTTGCTCAACCTGATCATAGGTAGTGTCTGATTGTGTACTAATCTGTGCAAGGTTATTGCTCATTTGCTGCATAAAGTCATTAATAACTTCCAGCATATGCGAACGCGCTTGTGCTTCATCACGCTGTCTGTCAATCAATTGATTGAAATACATGGCGATTTCACCAAGTTCAGTATTGTTATTTTTACTGTGAATGTTCTTTAATTCGTTACTTTCAATTAAGTCTGCAAATGCATCTCGCAAGTGACGTAATGGTGCGAGGACTTGTTTAAACTGCATTACATAAACACCCACAGCCAGCAGCACCAATAAACCAATGGCAATGCCAAATATCAACAGTACTTGCCCTTTGAGTTGCTCTTGTTCATCTTTTAATTGTTGCTCTGCGCTAAGCATAATGTCAGCAACCCGTTTAATATCATCACGCAGTGCTTCAATGCCTTGTTGGCGTTGTTTCACATGACTCAGGGTACTTTGTAAATCGCGGTCATAGCGTTTTGGCCAACTGACTAACTCCGCTTTTATCTCTTCGGCTAAATCTTCGGCCTCTGCGCCAAAAAACAACTCATCCTCATCCACTTCCGACATCACACCTAAATTATCAAGTCCTTCTAACCTGCGTGCAGTAGCATTCAAACTGGCTATGGTTTTTTGTAAACTCGCTTCTGTGCTTTTATCAAACCGAGCTGCTAACTGATACGTGTAAATCCCTAAATTACTCACCTGCGCATAGTAATCTGACGCCAATTGATAGTATTGCGTACTGAGATCATTGGCATCGGCTTTTAAAGTATAACTAATTAAGGAAGAAGCCGAACCCGACATTTGCCTTAGCGCATTATCTAACAATGCCATTTCATTACCCGACAATTTACCTAACGCTCGATACTTGCCATTTATATCAGTGTCTAATAGGTTTAACTGCTGTGTCATCAGTTCACTTAAGCTATTGGGTAACGCCGTTAAACTGCCTGACTTTATCGTGGTAATAATTTCAGAAGAGCGACCTAGATATTGGCTATCACCCGCTTTTAGGTAATCTTCAATGCTGCCTTCTAAGTCAATTAAGATGGTATTTTTCAATTGGGTATATGCAGTATTTTGGGCATCTAAGGTACTCAAAATATGCGATGCCCAAAACAGTACGCCCGCTAAAAATACACTCGCTAAAGCCAATAGTATTGCTAATAATCGAGTAAATGAAGATACACGCATGGTCACACCCTAATAATGAAAAGCGCGGGTAGACTATTAACCTTTTATGACAGTTTAATGTAACTTGCTTGTTTTATGAGCTTGCGTGAATAAAAGCATACTTTTGGCGTACCTTTTTTCGATGTTTTTTTGGTACAAGCTATTTCATAGCCGACTTTACATAAACATCAAAACGATTTTTCTTGGTGGTGATCTGCATGCTTGGCTTTTTATCGTTCAAAAAAGGCGCATAGTCCGGACGCTTTACAACCACGCGCTTACTTGCCAGCTCATAAGCAAAGTCTAGTAATCCATCGGCATCATGATCGTCTCCAACCAATGTTTGAAACACTCGCATTTCTTTTTTAACTAACGCAGATTTTTCTCGATGGGGAAACATCGGGTCCAAATAAACCACATCAGGTTGGCATGCTGTTGAGGCTAACAAGTCATGACTCGAACCAAAAGCCATAGCCATATTACTTTGCATCCAACTGCCAATATCATTATCTTGATAAGCTCGCTGTAAACCATCGTATAGTAAAGCAGCAACCACAGGGTGACGCTCATGTAACGTTACTTGGCAGCCCAAGGAAGCCAACACGAAAGCATCTCGACCTAACCCTGCTGTGGCGTCTAATACATGTGGGGTAGCTCCTTTGTTTAACCCAACCGCTTTAGCAATCGCTTGACCTTTTCCGCCACCGAACTTTCTTCGATGCGCACTGGCACCCGTTACAAAGTCAACATATATTGCACCCAACTTGGGCTCATCATTTTTAAAAAGCTGTAAACCGAGCTGATCATAAATCAGTTTAAATTCTTTGCCCTGCTGATGACTTTCCATCCATGCTGGCAATGCAAACTGTTGTTCGATTTGTTGTAAATACGGACGATTCTCTGGAAAAGGGGTGTGAATAACCAACTGCAAGCTCCTAAGTTCATAGCATACACAGTATATCTAATCGGTAATCTACACGACATAGAAAACTCACTTTAAATTGTAGCGCACTACCTAAAAACTCCTTTCATTACCTGACATTGACTAAAACAGTTCAATGTCAGTTTGCGCAGCAACCTCTTCCTCGCCCCAGGGTTTGGCTATTTTATTTAAACTTTCAATAAGCTGATGCCGCACTTCTGTAATTTCAGACAATTTAAACTTAATAATAGATAACTCATCATCAACAAATGAAAAGTGCTGATGTAGCTTTTCTAATTCGCTCACTTGTTCAATCGTTAAGGCTTGAGCGTCTAACGCTTGAGCCTGCTTTACTAGCTCACCAAGCTCCGCTACTTTATTTGAGTGATGTCCTCCGATTCCACCTAGCTGATCAGATAGCTCTTCAAAGACCCTACCGATTTGATCCACTTTACTCAATGCATCTTCACTGACTTCCATATCTTTAATTTTGGCGTTTGTCGCCTCTAAAATATGCGGGAGTAAATCTTTATAGCGACCATACATAGCATTATCATCAACAGGCATATTTTTGATTAGCAACGACACCTTTGGGTAATTGATGATAGTACGACGGCCAAAATCAACAAACCGACTGCCATCACGGTGCTTACTTAATAACTCTTGCTCAATGGGCTGTAATGCCCCATTGCCTGACAAAAAGACTTCACTATTGTGATACCAAAACGCCACCGCGACATCTAACTGAAGCGGCACAAAAAATTCAAAAAAGTATTCTGATAAAGTCGTCAAATCATGGGCATGATACGACTGACCTACATAGCGCATAATTCGGCCCATATCGCCAGAATCGGTCATGGCTATCTCGGCGGTCATTTCTGCCCGGCGTATATCCTGAGTTAACTTACGCGACTGCTGACGATACGCATCAAGCACTTTAATGCGTGCAATTAATTCATCTCGGTTGAATGGCTTAACAATATAATCAGAGGCGCCAGAGTTATAACCGCGCATGCGCTCAGCCACATCGGCTTTTGATGACAAGAACATCACTGGAATATCAGCCAGTTTTTTAGACTTTTTGATTTTTTCACAGACTTCAAAGCCCGACATACCCGGCATTTCTACATCTAGTAAAATGATATCAGGATGGTATTTCAATGCCAGCCGTAAACCTTCATCACCATTTTTAGCATGTATTAACTTACAAAAGTGCGATATCGCCTCTTCTATAATATGGTGTACTAACTTGTCATCATCTATGGCCAACACCAATTTGGTCATTGTGCTTTCCCTATCAAATCATATCTTTAAAAAGCATAGACCGAGTTGGTAAATTTGCGAGCTAGTTTCAGATAAAATAAAAGCACCCGTAGGTGCTTTTATTTTATAACGCATGTTAAATTGGCGCTCGGTTATGCGCCAACAACCTCTATTCCACAATGACGTAGCAATGCATCTACTTGCGGTGCTCTGCCACGAAAACGGGTAAACAATGTCATCGGTGACTCCGAACCACCTTTCTCTAATATATTTTCCATAAAGGCCTGACCGGTTTGTTTGTTAAATATGCCGTCTTCTTCAAATTTAGAAAATGCATCCGCTGATAGCACTTCTGCCCACTTGTAAGAGTAGTAACCCGCACTGTAACCACCGGCGAAAATATGACTAAAGCCATGCTGGAAACGATTAAATTCAGGCGCTTTAACCACGGCTACCTTAGCCCTTACGGTATTGAGCACTTGCTGAATTTGGCATGATTCATCACGTTGGTAATCAGCATGAATATGAAAATCAAATAAACTAAACTCAATTTGACGCAACATTTGCATCGCAGACTGATAATTTTTAGCCGCCAATAACTTATCTAGTAGTACTTTAGGCAAAGCATCGTTGGTTTCATAATGCCCCGAAATAAAGCTCAGCGCTTCTTCATCGTAGCACCAGTTCTCTAAGAATTGGCTGGGCAATTCCACTGCATCCCATGCAACGCCATTAATGCCTGCCACAGGCGCAGCATCAACTTTGGTCAACATATGATGAATACCATGACCAAACTCATGAAATAAAGTGGTGACTTCATTGTGTGTAAACAACGCAGGCTTGTCGCCCACCGCTTTGTTAAAATTGCACACTAAATATGCAACAGGCGTTTGCAGTTCGCCATTGGCCCGCACTTTTCGACCCATGCAATCATCCATCCATGCACCACCACGCTTGTGCTCACGAGCATACAAATCCAAATAAAAATGACCACGCAACTGGCCTGATTGGTCATGTATCGCAAAAAAGCGCACATCTGAGTGGTACGTATCAAAGTCAGTAATTTCAGTGACTTTAATACCAAATAAGCGATTTACCGTTTCAAATAACCCTCCTAAAACCCTGTTAGCAGGAAAATATGGGCGTAATTGCTCATCAGAAATTGCATATTTCTCTTGCTTCAGTTTTTCGCCATAGTAACCATAATCCCACGCTTGCAATTCGCTGACACCATGAGATTGTTTAGCAAACGCAAGCAATTCGGTTAATTCACCTTTGGCCTGAGATTGTGATTTTCCGGCTAAGTCATTTAAAAATTCAAATACTTGCTCTGGCGTGTCTGCCATTTTTGTCGCTAATGATTTATCTGCATAGCTGTCAAAACCAAGCAATTGTGCTATTTCATGACGTAATGCTAAGGTTTCAGCCATAATCTCAGAGTTATCAAATTCATTGGCATTTGGCCCTTGATCTGATGCGCGCGTTGAAAATGCGCGATAGGCTTCTTCGCGTAACTCACGGTTATCGGCATAGGTCATCACCGGTAAATAGGAAGGAAAATCTAAGGTAAATACCCAGCCTTCTAACTCTTTACTCTGCGCTGTGTGCGCAGCCAGTGCCAAAGCTGACTCAGGTAAACCTGATAATAGGGCTTCGTCTGTAATGTGTTTCTGCCATGCTTGTGTCGCATCCATCACGTTATTACCAAACTTAGCCCCAAGCTCTGATAAACGTGCGCTAATTTCGCCATAACGTGCTTGCTGCGCTTCATTCAAGGCTATACCCGATAGTGCAAAGTCGCGTAACTGATTATCTATCGTCGTTTGTTGTGCAATGGTTAAAGTGGCAAAATCAGCAGAGTCTTTCACAGCTTTGTACGCATTATAGAGCCCTTGATGTTGGCCACAATACGTTGAATACTCTGATATCAATGGTAAACACTCGTCATACGCTTGGCGCAATGCATCGGAGTTAACCACTGAATGCATGTGAGAAACCGGTGACCACATACGTGATAATTTATCATCCGCTTCTTCCATTGGAATGACCAAGTTATCCCAATTGAAGTCTGAATTTTTCAATACATCATCTATCGTTTGACGACAGTGAGCAATCGCTTCTTTTAGGGCTGGTACTACATGTTCTGGTTGGATCTGCGAAAATGGAGGTAGGCCTTCTAGCCCAATTAATGGATTGCTCATGTCATCTCTCTATTATTTTTTCGTATAGATGTTGAAATTGGGGCAAACATCGCTATTTCAAGAAGTAATAATGAATTGTAGCGCGCGCCCACAGCCCCTCTACACATATCAATCACAACAAGGTGCAATTCAGTCATTGTGTTTAAATCACTGCCATTACATAGAAAGGTCAGATATTTGCGCAATTTGGTATTACACTGTTATTTTTTCATCAGCTTGATGGTCTTACTACTTTAAGCGTAGAACATATTATTTAATTTTAAGGGTAAATTATGGCTCAACATTTTGATTATATTGCTATTGGCGGAGGAAGTGGTGGTATCGCTTCTGCTAACCGTGCTGCAATGCGTGGCGCAAAAGTAGCCATCATTGAAGCCAAACATATGGGTGGAACCTGCGTCAATGTTGGCTGTGTGCCTAAAAAAGTAATGTGGCATGGTGCACAAGTGGCTGAAGCCATCAAGCTCTATGCACCAGATTATGGCTTTGATGTAGAACTGAAAAATTTCGACTGGGCGAAATTAGTTGAAAGTCGCCAAGCCTATATTGGCCGTATTCACCAAGGGTACAATGGTTACTTGGCAAAAAATGGCGTGACCGTGATCAATGGTTTTGCCAAATTTATCGATAATAAAACGGTAGAAGTGGATGGCGAGCAATATACCGCTGATCATATTTGTATTGCTGTAGGTGGTCGCCCTTCAGTACCAAATATCCCTGGTGCCGAACACGGCATTGATTCTAATGGTTTCTTTGAACTCAACACACAGCCGCGCAGTGTCGCGGTGATTGGCGCAGGTTATATTGCCGTTGAGCTTGCCGGTGTACTGCACAGTTTAGGAACCGACACCCATTTATTTGTACGTAAGCATGCGCCGCTACGTAGTTTTGATCCACTCATTGTTGAGACACTGACCGAAGTGATGGAGAAAGAAGGTCCAACACTCCACACCAATTCAACACCTAAAGAAATTACCAAAGAAGCAGATGGCTCAGTCACTTTACATTTAGAAAATGGTGAAAGTCACAATGTTGAGCAGCTTATTTGGGCCATCGGCCGAGAGCCTGTTACTGATTTGATTAATCTACAAGCAACCGATGTTGACACCAACCAACGTGGTTTTATCAAAGTCGATGAGTATCAAAACACATCTGTTTCTGGCATTTATGCCTTAGGCGACATTATGGAAGGGGGGATTGAACTCACCCCAGTTGCAGTTAAAGCAGGTCGTATGCTGGCCGAGCGTTTGTTTAACCCTGAACTTCCAGACGCTAAAATGGATTACAGCCTAGTTCCTACTGTGGTATTCAGCCATCCGCCTATTGGCACTATTGGCTTAACTGAACCAGATGCAATTGCCCAATATGGTGAAGATCAAGTCACCGTATATAGCTCCTCTTTTGCTGCTATGTACACAGCTGTGACAGCCCACCGCCAGCCATGCAAAATGAAATTAGTCTGTGTCGGCCCTGAACAAACAGTGGTTGGCTTACACGGTATTGGTTTTGCGGTAGACGAAATGATCCAAGGTTTCGCGGTAGCCATGAAGATGGGCGCAACGAAGGCTGATTTCGACGCGGTTGTTGCTATACACCCAACGGGTAGCGAAGAATTTGTTACTATGACGGGTTAATGTAGAAAAAGCATCCTACACATGTAAGTAATTCTAGAAACGGAACTCCCCTCATTAAAGAGCTTATTTTTTAATGAGGGGAGTTTGTATTGCGTACGTTTCCATTTCATCTTCAATTGGTGTTCCACATATACACCTTAAACCTTCATTAAATAAACCTATTGAGTTAGATGGTTTCCCAACCTTCTATAATGCAAACCATCAATACCTACTTCCAGTAAACCTATGATTCAACGACCTCATTAACCTCAGGTTTGGATAAGGGTTTTGGAATAGAAAATGTTTTGTAAACAAACTTACGTACAACTCAATGATGATATTTTGTTCAGTATCAAGGCGCTTTTATGCAGTAATAGCGGGCTATTACAAATAAAAGCAACGCCGAGAGTGAGAAAAATAGCTTTATTGGGCAAATTCGCTTACCCAGAGCTGAGGTTTGTTAATTGGACTATCAGTACTAAACCTAATATTCGCCATTCAAAGTGACAACTATCGTCCGCTTTCCGCCTTGATTACGATGTTCGCAAAGATAAATTCCTTGCCAAGTTCCTAAATTGAGACTTCCATTTGATACAGGTATGGACTGACTTGTTCCGATGATAGTAGACTTTATATGTGCTGGCATATCATCGCTTCCTTCATAAGTATGCTGATAATATTGTGCGTTCTCTGGGACTATTACATTAAAATGCGATTCTAAATCAGTACGAACAGTCGGGTCTGCATTTTCATTTATCGTCAGCGATGCTGATGTGTGTCTTATGAATAGGTGCAGTATTCCTACGTTAATTTTTCGCAGTTCTGGGATTTTCTGGATTAGCTCATCTGTAATTAAGTGGAAGCCGCGTGACTTCGATTGTAGGGTGATTTCTTTTTGAATCCACATGATAAAAACCTGCCTAAATGTAATGGCTTAAGTTAGCCATATTTATGACTTATTAATACTATGTTATTACAACCAGTTGTGCATTTGCCTAGCTGAACACAGAGATTATGTATCAAGTCGTCAGAGCATTACGACGTTGCAAGGTGACATAGACTAATACTGTAAAACCTGTCGTAACAAGGGGCTCATAGCTTATTCAATATATTCGTAACTGACTCTTGGTGTGATATTGCATAGCAGTTCATAAGGGATAGTATCGGCACATGCTGCAACTTCTTCAACTGGTAGGGCCCTTCCCCACATCTCAACTTCATCACCCACTTGGATCATGCCATCATTACCGCCAATATCGACCGTTATCATATCCATTGAAACACTGCCTACTATGCCGTATCGTTCGCCCTTTATTACAACGGGTGTGCCGTGCTTCGCATGCCTTGGATAGCCATCACCATACCCCATAGCCACAATTGCAAGCTGGGTATTTTTCTCGCTTTGCCAACGACCACCATAACCGACGTATTCTCCAGATAAGATACTCCGAATTGCAATGACTTTAGTAGTGAGGCGCATCACCGCCTTCAAGCCATGATCTTTACCAATGCAGTGCAACATCGGAGATACGCCATAAATCATTAATCCGGGCCTTATCCAGTCACAGTGACTATCATGCCAACCTAATATTCCCGCCGAATTTGCCAAACACAAGGGTTCATTATAATTTAGCGTCAGCTGCTTAAACTCACGGATCTGTTGCGCAGTACGATCATTTTTAACATCATCAGCACATGGGAAGTGGGTCATCAAATAAACAGCTGGTTTGGCATTTTCAGTTTTTTTCAAACGCTGATAAAATGCGTTGAGTTGCGCAGGTGCTATCCCTAAACGGTGCATTCCTGTGTCTACTTTTAGCCACGTTGCAATTGGGGAGTCTAACTGCGCTTGCTCTAGCATACCTAGCTGGTTCTCATCATGGATGATAGTTTGAAAGTTATTAGCCAGTAAAATGGATACATCACTTTGGTTGAAAAACCCTTCTAGCAACACGATGGGTTTGGTAACCCCGCCAGCGCGCAATGCCAATGCCTCATCAATTCTCGCTACAGCAAACGCGTCCGCCTCATGTAGGTGCTGTGCAATAGTCACTAAGCCATGACCATAAGCATTGGCTTTCAGTACCGCCATAACTTTACTATTTGGCGCCAGTGCTTTGGTTCTCTTTAAATTATATGATAACGCAGATAAATCTATTTCAGCAGTCGCTAATCTCATTACATCTCACTCAATAGCGTCGGGCCTACTTAATACTCATCATCAACAGCAGGACCTGTGTAGTTATCGAACCGAGAGTATTGCCCTTGGAATGTTAACCTAACCTTACCAATAGGCCCATTACGCTGCTTACCAATAATGATTTCAGCCACCCCTTTATCCATACTGTCCTCGTTATAAACTTCATCGCGATAAATGAACATGATTAAATCCGCATCCTGCTCTATGGACCCTGATTCACGTAAATCTGAGTTAATCGGTCGTTTATCTGCCCGTTGCTCTAGTGTACGGTTCAGCTGTGATAACGCCACCACCGGACATTGTAGCTCTTTGGCTAACGCCTTTAAGGAGCGAGAGATTTCAGCAATTTCTAGAGTACGGTTATCTGATAGAGAAGGCACTCGCATCAACTGCAAATAGTCAACCATAATCATACTAATACCACCGTGGTCACGGGCGATACGTCGTGCTCGAGAACGTACGTCTGTCGGTGTCAAACCTGACGCATCATCCACATACATTTTGCCTTTCTCCATAAGTAACCCCATGGTAGACGATAATCTTGCCCAATCATCATCATCAAGCTGACCTGTACGTACTTTCGTTTGATTAATTCGTCCTAACGAAGCCAGCATCCTCATCATGATCTGTTCTGAGGGCATCTCGAGTGAATAAATCAACACAGGTTTATCTTGTGTCATTGCTGCATGTTCAGCCAAGTTCATGGCAAATGTCGTTTTACCCATAGATGGACGAGCTGCAACTATAATTAAATCTGATGGCTGCAGGCCGGTTGTCATTTTATCTAAATCGGTATAGCCGGAACTCACCCCTGTAATACCATCTTGCGGAGATTGGTAAAGCTCTTCAATTTTATCAACGGTTTTTTCAAGTATATTATGTAGGCTTTGTGGACCTTCACTGCTTTTTGTTCTCTGCTCGGCTATTTTAAATACTTTGCTTTCAGCCAGATCTAATAGTTCGTGACTATCTCGTCCTTCCGGATTAAAGCCCGCCTCAGCAATTTCATTTGCAACACCAATCATCTCTCTAACTACCGCACGCTCACGAACAATATTGGCATACGCATCGATATTTGCAGCGCTGGGGGTATTTTTTGCAATCTCAGCCAAGTAAGCAAACCCGCCAACCATAGCAAGCTGATTATTTTTCTCTAAATTCTCAGAAATCGTAATTAAGTCAATGGGCTCACTTAATTCAACCAGCTTTTCCATCGCTTCAAAAATCAGCTTGTGTGTGCGTGTATAAAAGTCTTGTGCCACCACATGTTCAGCAACTCTATCAAATGCTTGATTGTCGAGCATTAATCCCCCAAGCACAGACTGCTCAGCTTCAATAGAGTGAGGAGGAACTTTTAACGAATCGACTTGGAGATCTGGTTTGGCCATAGCACTACATCTTTTACAAATAAGAGGGCTATTTTATCTCTTAGCGTGATAACTGCAAAGGAATAATCACCAGATGTGATTAAGATTTAAGTGATGTGCCGCTATCCATCGCATAGCGGCACCATTGATCAGTTTTTCTTAAGTTCAATTCGCCCGCTAACAGTATCAACTTCTACGTCAGCACGACCACCATTAATTGAAAACTCGAGTTCTCTAGAGGGGCCATATTTGGCTCTCTTAACTTTGTCAGAACTTAATCCATTGACGATATGCCCACCTGAATGCGCATCTATGTCGAAACGTGCAGAAACATCTTGTGGGAAAAACAACCGAACATCTCCACTCACAGTGTCCATATTAATGCTGGCATTATCGCCCATTTTTGCAACGCGAATATCTATTTCTCCATTGACGGTATTCAAACGTAATTCATTCAACTCTTTGATATTTAAATCAACTTCCCCATTCACATTTTCTAAGCGAATCTCTGTCGCGCTAGTGGTACTTTCGATGTCACCATTAACCGCATTAAAGCGTAGTTTGCCTTGCGAGTTTCTATCTTCAATTTCTCCGTTAACTGTTTCGTAGCGAATATTTCCAGATAGCTCTGTCGCATCGACATCTCCATTAACGGTTTCCAAAGAAACTTTGCCAGTTAATTTATCCGCTTTGACACTGCCGTTAACAGTCTTTATTTGTGCACCTGCGATCAAATTGGATGCAGACACATCAACATTCACGCCTTCAAAGCTCAACTCACTGTTTTTTGGCATATAAATCTTTAAGTTAGAACCTTGTCCACTCCCATGGTTCCAACCTCGGTTCAGTTTTGGCATTTTGACAATAAACTCAGTGACCGTACCCTGTGTTTCAAGTGAAAACCCAAGTGCTTTATCATCAAGTGTGCCCGTTACTTTAAATACATCTTGGTCCCATGCATTAATTGTCACGTCACCTCGTTGATTTTCAATCAGTACCTTGCCGCCATTGGGTATATTAATTTGCTCATTAATTTTATCTCCAGCAAATACCGATAACGGCAACATTGCTAAACTTACTAATGTATATTTCATATTCTTCTCCTAAATTTGTTGCCAACGCGGTGTATGCACCTTGTTTATTAAATCTAATTGCTGCTGATATACTTGAGCCAACATTTTTAATAATGCGGCATTTTGCGGGTCATTCTCCAAGGCTTGTTTAATCGCCAATTCCGCATTTTCTAACTCTTGTAACTGCGTTTGCCAACCGGTTACCAATGCTGGTTGTTGTTCATATTGAACAAGCAAAGTTTGCTTTTGCTGATCAAAGAAGTGCGTCATTGATGCCATTGCATCATGTTTTGGTTGGACCATAACAGCCTGCCAAGTAACCAATGCCGCAATAAAACACGCCGCTACGCCAGATACTTTTAGCCAGATATTATGAGGTTTTTGATCTGTAACAGGTTTACCAATTGCATGCTCTATGCCTGGCCATAAATCTTTTTCAGGCTGAATCTCACTTGGTTGTGCGAGGGAGCGTTCAACAAAATGATCAAATTCTGGTTTACTCATTCTCATACCACTCCTGTAGCAATTTTCTCGCCCGATGATATTGTGATTTACTAGAGCCTATCGCCATTCCTAACATGGTTGAAATCTCTTCATGTCGATATCCTTCAACTGCATGTAAAACAAATACCAGCCTTGCTCGCTCTGGCAGCCTTAGCACTAACTTATCAAGCCCATTGAGCCCCTTACACAATGCGATACTAGTTTCATCCATACCTGATTTTTCAATACTCACTACTTTTTGTAGCCAGTGTTTGTGTTTTCTCAAATAGCTAATAGCAATGTTGCTGGTTACACTGTGCAACCAAGTTGTAAATTTTGACTGACCTTTAAATTGCGATATTTTATACCAAAGCTGCACAAATACTTCTTGCGTTACATCTTCGGCGTAATGTCGATCGGCTAATAACCGCAGACACAATGCATATACTCGTCGGTTGTGTTGGGCATACAGCTGAGCAAATGCAGCTTGATCACCTTGCTGCACTCGGCCTATTAACTCCTCGCAGGCACTTTCATCCGATGTTTTCGCAAATGCCTGATGGGCATCAATTAACATTCTCGTGTTCCTTTTTTATATTAAGCCTAGCTTGATATAAACCAATATAACTTTCAAGTTATAAAGTAAGACGCCAAATGGATTAGAAAAGGTTTAAATGAAATGAATTTTTTTGAGAAAAACTGCATAAATAGAAATATAAAACGGTTAAAGCCTTCTAACTTTAAGGTTTTAGCTACTGATTTGGTAATGCTGCCGGATGTCGATAAAACCAACCTTTAAACTCGAGTTTTCCTTCTCCTCCTGTTTGACCTGCACCAATTTTAACGTGCTTTAATGCTTCATCAAAATGCACGCCACTGCCTCCTGATGAATTGATCACTGCACCTCGTACCGAGCCATACAACTGACCACTACCAGATAACTTAATCGAAGTAAGAGGTGCATAAATAGACGCATACAAATCTGAGGCACCATTGACGATAATTCCATCAGCTCCGACAAATGAAGAGTACATACTAAACACCATATGCCCTGTCTTCGCCACCCCTTCTTGTTCCGTAATAACCTTTGCACTGGCGCCAAATTTTGCCTTACCCGTAACAAATACCGTTAAGGTTGTATCTTTAGTAATAGTGATACTGGTATTCCCCGATAATGTAAAATCACCATCGACTAACCAAATTACATCACCTCCATTATTGCCCGCGTCGACAACAATTTTACCATTACTTCCAAGGCTAAAGTTTTTCATTTCAAAAACATATTCATTATCTACATCAGAATAACCATGACTTTGTTTCGTTACGTCAAAAATGTAAATATCATGTACTTTTGAACTCCAAAACCCTTTATCAGTTGCACTTTTAGTAAAATATCCACGCTGTGGTGTAAATGTATACTCTTCCTGTGGTCCCACTGAAAAATCTAAATACGTACTGGTATCACCCATTACATTGGGCATATTTAAAGGTAGGGCAAGCGGATCGCATTCTTTATCTGGATTGTCAGGGTCATAATCTGGTGACGTTGGGTCGTATACTTTAACCGGTTCGACAACGGTTTCTTGAGTTGGGTCAAATTGATAAATTTCATCGGAGTAATGGACACCATTTTGCTCAAAAGCGCTGCCCGTTTGAAAGGTGCCTGTGCCGCCATAGCGAATATCAAGTTCTGTCGGCGTTATCGAATTTAGAATATCACTTCCCCAGTTCATAGTAACATCACCATGTGCTCGAACATATCCAGATATACTGCCACCTCGATGCGTCACAAAGCCACGGGAAAGTACATTCCCCTCAACTCGTAGACCCCCACCAGATGAGATATCAACGCCAGTATTAGACTGCACATTCCCTATAACAGGTGAAGAACCTTTTAAATATACAATCCCTGAGGCTTTAACATCTCCTTTAATGGGAGAGTGACCATTAATAACAACATCAGAATCCCCTATAACCGTATTAACGTCACCATTATTTGTTTTTGTCTGCTCATAAGTGCCTTGTGATGAATCATAACTATCTACCGATCCACTACCAGATAGATTAACGCCTTTACACCCAGTCACTGCATTAGCAAATGGAGATTCATTTTCTGCGGGGATATAATCAAACTGTGCAACTAAATAACTGTTTGCGTCTTCATGATAGCGAAAGCCATGACTGCTAATTTCAACGATGCTGTCTTCAGGGTTAGTAATGAGTGCATTATATTGTGCATCACCCCCTTTGAGCCCACCGACTCCAGTTTGGGTGCCAAACTGAGTTAACAAATCTTCCATTGTCAGACTCGAGTCTTTTTTTATAGCCTCTTTAATCGCTGTCGCACTATCGAAAACGCCTTTCTCTGCAAGTAGCCGTGCATTTAAATCTTTTTGAAAGTTACCTGTGAGGCGCTCTTGAACAATCGCTTCTTGTAAAGCGCCAAACACCACCACACTCGCCATAGTACTCAATAACATCACTTTGATGAGTGTGAATCCGTGCTGCTTATGATTTATGAAGCTCACTAAAAATCCGCCATTATCATGCGCGTCACCGCGATATCAATATCAATGCCATTGGCAAACTGTGTTGGTACATTATCTGGTGTTACAGTCACTTTGATTAATAACCCGCTATCTGAGCTCGTAAAATTGAGTGCTTGTACACCTCGTAACAAGTTAACCGGTACTGAAGCAGGGTTGCCAGTTAACGTTACCGAGCACACAAGATAACCCTCATTCAAGGTATATAGCTCAGTATACGCGCTAGCTGGAATAGTGCCTTGGCATGAGAGGATTTGCGCATCTTGATCTATGTGCAGCTCGGAACCATTATTTTCAATGCGAGGGAGAATATTTGTTTGCTTTATGCTTCTCGTAAACACTTGACTGGTATAACGGACGACCTCCTGTGCATGCGAAAGCTCTTGGGTCACTACGATGGTACTCTTAATAGCAGAGTATGACATACTTACCCCGGCTAATAAAAACATACCCGCAGCCATCGCGACCATTAATTCAAGTAAGGTATAGCCATGTACTTTCATCACAAAGGAGTACACCCTGGATCAAGGGTGATATAACTTGCATTGAGTGTGATCTGATCTTGTATATTATTATTTTCTTTAAACTCATTGTCAGTACGTTTATCTTGCCAACTTACTGTAACTTGCATTTCATTGGCATATGTATCAGGCAAAGTGATTGAGTAATGATAGGTCAATGAAGGATCTGGGCCCAACCAAGTTTGTAAATTTTCATCGCTTAATAGCAAAGTGCCTAGCTGTAATCGACATGCCCTAACCCATAAACGTTCAATGGCATTTTGCCCTTGCACTAAAGACATGGTGTAATCAAAACTATTATTTGCAAATTGCAGAGATTTAAGCTGTGTTGCAGCCAGTCCCAACAAAGCAAGCCCAGCAACAAGCATGGACACCATAACTTCTAAAAGTGAAAAACCATTTTTTCTCATGCGCAATTATTAACAGCCTTACCAACCCAGCTTTGTCCACTTTGCAAAATACACAAACGAAAATCAGCCGTTGAGTCATCTTTGTCTGATACTAAGATATTACTCGCCAAATTAAGTTCCCCTGTAGAGCGCACAATACGATCGACTAAATCGATTTCGATGGTTGCATGCAGTGGATCAAAGCGCTTTAATGTGACCGCTTTTCCATCTCGTGTCGCCTGTACCAACCAGCTATTATCACTTCTAGATAAAGTAATTGTTTCGACGCTCTTAACCGCTTCACTTCGCGCAAACTTATAGACTGCACTTAGTTGATTAACACTGTTAATCAACCTATCTTGTTTTACTTGCTTCGTGAAAGATGGCACAGCCAACACCGATAAAATTGCAATGATCCCAAGAGCAATAATGAGTTCAATCAATGTGAACCCATTGTTTTCTCTCTTGTTACCAGCAGTCATCTGATACTGCACCTTTCACCCCTTGATGATTAAGTGTCAAAGTGCCACACCTATCTGTAATTTGCGGTCCTCCCGCAATTGCGACTGCAGAAAGAGTAAATGCGCGGCTACGAAAATTCCCTCCATCTTGCGGTTTATCCTGGTTAAGGTATTTAAAGTTGTAACCTTGCGTCGTCAAAGTAATGTTAAATTGTGATGAATCAGGGTACCCACCGTTTCTAGAGTATATACGCTCTAATAATGCAGCCACTTGCAACATCTTTTGTTGCGCTTCTGAGCGCCGACTTTCTTGCACATATTCAAAATAAGATGGCATGGCTAAACTACCAAGCACAGCCACTATCAATACTGAGATAAGTAACTCAGTTAAGGTAAACCCTTTTGATAAACGTAATTGCACAAAAACTCCAAAAACAAATGATAACGCTGTCATAAAACCAATTACAGGGACAGATAGTATAGACTGAGTTACAAATAGTTAATACTTATTTATTAACCAAATTATCACATACAGCGACTATTTAAAAATCAGTTCTTGTTCAAATAGACATCAACATCGTGAACAAAAAATACGACTTTATGAACTTGGGTGGTTGGTTATGTACATCCTGTGTATTAATCTTATTGTTGTTATATCAACCGATTTTTACACTGAAAATATGAATTGTTTTTATTTTTCAGAGGGGAAGTCATTAAAAAGCCGTACACAGGCGTGCACGGCTTTGCTTAATAAATATTAAGCTTCAGCAATAACGATTACTTTAATAGTAGCGGTTACGTCTGAGTGTACTGCGATTGCAACGTCAAATTCGCCAGTCTCACGGATAGTACCAAGAGGTAGACGAACTTCTGATTTAGCAACTTCAACACCAACAGCCGAAATCGCTTCAGCGATGTCGCGAGTACCGATAGAACCGAATAGCTTACCTTCATCACCAGCTTTAGATACTAAAGTAACTTCTGCTAATGCTTCTAGTTTGTCAGCGCGTGCTTGAGCAGCCACTAACCCTTCAGCGATTTTCGCTTCTAATTCAGCACGACGTGCTTCGAAAGTTTCGATATTTGCTTTAGTCGCAGGAACTGCTCTACCTTTCGGGAATAAGAAGTTACGTGCGAAGCCAGATTTAACTGCAACCTGGTCACCTAGGCCACCTAGGTTAGCGATCTTGTCTAGTAGAATAACTTGCATGTCTCTACACCTTTTAAAAACTGTTAATCAGCTGCTTACTTATGTAAGTCAGTGTATGGAAGAAGGGCTAAGTAGCGAGCACGCTTGATAGCAGTTGCTAGCTGGCGCTGGTATTTAGCGCTTGTACCTGTAATACGGCTAGGTACGATTTTGCCACTTTCTGTTACATAGTTTCTAAGAGTAGCTAGATCTTTATAATCGATTTGTTGTACGCCTTCCGCTTTAAAACGGCAGAACTTACGACGTCTGAAATAACGTGCCATGAGTAATTCCTCAATTAATTCTTTCAATATGTTGTGCATGTAATACAAGTTGACTCAAACCGTTTCGGCTTTCGTGTCGGTTTAAAAAACCGCGTACCTGTATTGCTTGCCCAACGTATAAATGCTGAGTTTGATCCTGGAATGTTTCCCCACTTGCAACCACTTGAAGTCGAACATAACTATTACGGTTAAGCTCTGCTTCAACTTGCATTGATTTATGTTCAAGAACAAAAATGCAATGTGGAATACCAGCAGGACTTTGACTAAATTTGGGTGTTTTACAAATCATGCCCGAAAGCACATATTGATTTGTATACAGGTCAGCCTGTTGTTGCACCGCAAACCCTCAGTCAATATCCAGAGTCAATAACGATTAAGCAGTAGCTGCTTCTTTTTTCTCTTCTCTTACAAGAGGAGATGCTTCAGTTACAGCAGTTTTAGTACGCATAACTAAGTTACGAAGTACTGCATCGTTGTAGCGGAAAGAAGTTTCAAGCTCGCTGATTACTTCAGTTGTTGCTTCAACGTTCATAAGAACATAGTGTGCTTTATGAAGCTTTTCGATTGGGTATGCCAATTGACGACGGCCCCAGTCTTCAAGACGGTGAATAGTGCCACCAGCTTCAGTGATAGAACCAGTATAACGCTCGATCATACCAGGTACTTGCTCACTTTGATCTGGGTGAACCATGAATACGATTTCGTAATGACGCATGGATATTCCTTACGGTTAATATAGCCTTGTCCCGTTTCGGCCAGTCGGGGTAAGGCAAGGAACTAAATATGATAGCCGAAATGAGCGCGTATTTTACGCGTAGTTTGAAAAATACGCAACAGGATTTTTTAGGAAATTAACAATTTATAGAAAGAGAAAAAAATACAAGGAAGTTTGGAGCGGCACACGAGGCTCGAACTCGTGACCTCGACCTTGGCAAGGTCGCGCTCTACCAACTGAGCTAGTGCCGCATTGCAGATCTGAAAAAGTCAGATAAAACTTGAAATTGGAGCGGCACACGAGGCTCGAACTCGTGACCTCGACCTTGGCAAGGTCGCGCTCTACCAACTGAGCTAGTGCCGCATCACAATGAGTAAATTTTAATTTGGAGCGGCACACGAGGCTCGAACTCGTGACCTCGACCTTGGCAAGGTCGCGCTCTACCAACTGAGCTAGTGCCGCACTAAAACTTACAACTTAAGATTGGTAAGAAAAACCCCACTAGGCTTCTCGTCTTAAGCGGGGCAGGATTCTACAAGATAAAAAAAGCTTTGCAAGCGTTTTTTTACAGATTAAAGAATTTTTGCTGATACACCTTCAATTCCATAATAGAATCTTTGATGTCATCCAAAGCAAGGTGTGAACTTTTTTTGGTCACATCTTTCAACAATTCAGGCTTCCAACGTCTTGCTAATTCTTTTACCGTACTCACATCCAAATTACGGTAATGGAAATAAGCCTCTAGTTCTGGCATATATTTATTTAAAAAACGACGATCTTGGCCTATGGAGTTCCCACACATAGGTGACTTCGCTGGTGGCACCCATGCTTTCAAAAAGTCTAATGTTTGTTTAATAGCATCTTCTTCAGAAAACTGACTCGCTTTACAACGCGCAGTTAACCCTGAACGGCCGTGCTGATTAGTACACCACTCATCCATACCATCAAGAAGTTCATCACTTTGATGAATGGCGATTACTGGCCCTTCGGCCAATATATTTAAATCACCATCAGTGATTACTGTGGCTATTTCTAGTATTTTATCTGTTTTTGGTTCTAACCCCGTCATTTCGAGATCAAGCCAAATCAAATTTGATTCATTCAAAGACATAAACTACCTTAGCGGTACTTTCCTTTAGATCCAGTGCAATAACATATATCATATTAGCTTCATCAGTTGACCTAAAGCTTTTTTTTAAAAAGCGGGGCATTTAATTGAGTTATAGACCAATTACATGCGGCTCACAAAACAAACAGTACATTAATAGGCAAATTTAAACAAATTTCCTTTTATTGAACGAAAGATCAAAGTGAACATGGCAAAACAAAAGAAACTCAGTAAAGGCCAATCCAGACGGATCAGTGCCAACCATCAAAAACGTTTGCACAAAGCTAAACAGCAAAAAGCAGACATAACAGAGACCGCATGGCAGGCCGACAACCTAGGCCCGACTGAAAATGCAGTGGTACTTAGCCGTTTTGGTCAACATGCCGATATTGAAACTATTAACGGGGAAGTATTGCGTTGTAATATTCGCCGTACAGTCTCGAACTTAGTGTGCGGCGACGAAGTGATATTCCGCCGCGCAAAAGTCAGTGAAGGTGATTTAGCTGGCGTAATTGAAGCAACAGAAGAACGCCGTAGCCAGCTCACTCGCCCCGACTTTTACGATGGGATCAAAGTTGTCGCAGCAAACATCGACCAAATACTCATGGTCTCTGCAGTCCTGCCTGAGTTTACACCACAAATTATCGATCGATACCTTGTCGCGTGTGAAGATATGGGTATTGAACCCATTTTAGTACTCAATAAAATTGATTTGCTTGATGAGGAAGGGTTGAAACTCATCGAAGATGTACTCAATATTTACCGAGATCTAGGGTACAAAGTTTTACTCGTCAGTAATAAGTCGAAACAAGGTATTGAAGAACTAAAGCAGCAGCTCGTTGATAAAAACAGCATTTTTGTTGGCCAATCCGGTGTTGGTAAGTCGACTTTAGTAAATACTGTTCTACCTAACGCTGATATTCTAACTAAACAGGTTTCTGAAAACAGTGGACTCGGCCAACATACAACTACCGTCTCTCGCTTACATCACCTTCCATCTGGCGGCAACCTGATTGACTCACCAGGAATTCGAGAGTTTGGCTTATGGCACCTTGACGTTGAACGCGTAACCTTTTGTTTTAAAGAGTTTAGAGAGTTTATCGGCGGATGCCGCTTTAGAGATTGTAAACATTTAAACGATCCAGGCTGTTTGTTAATTGAAGCCGTTACAGCAGGACAGATCAGTCAATTACGTTTTGATAGCTACCACCGCATACTTGAATCTATGGCCGATGGCCGCGCCGGAGCAAGGGCTCCCCGCGTATAATCACGCAGTGAAAGTATGTTAGAATCAGCAAAAATTTTGTAGGAATCGTAAAGTGAACTTGGATAAATTTAAAATTGCCATGCAATACGCCATGCCTAAGCATGCGATATCACGCCTTGTAGGCAAACTTGCAGCAGCACAAGCAGGTGCATTGACCACACAATTAATAAAGCTTTTTATTAAGCAATACAAAATTAATATGAGTGAAGCTTTGTATGAAAATCCGGCACATTATAAAACCTTCAATGAGTTTTTTACTCGACCTTTAAAACCTGGGATCCGCCCACTAGCAGAAGATGAACATATCATTGCACACCCAGTTGACGGTGCCATTAGCCAGTTAGGTGACGTGGTTGACGGACAAATTATCCAAGCAAAAGGGCATGATTATAGTCTGCAAACCTTGCTGGGCGGGAAAGAAGACGATGTCTCGCCTTTCTTAGGGGGGAAATTTGCTTGTATTTACCTAGCACCGAAAGATTACCACAGAATTCACATGCCAGTTGATGGCACCTTAAAACGTATGATCTACGTACCTGGTGACTTGTTTTCGGTTAACCCACTCACCGCACAAAATGTGCCAAATTTATTTGCGCGAAATGAACGCGTTGTGGCTATTTTTGACACAGCTATGGGCCCATTAGCGATGGTGCTAGTTGGTGCTACGATAGTGGCCAGCATCGAAACAATTTGGGCAGGAACTGTCACGCCACCAGCTGGTAAAGACGTATTTAGCTGGGATTACCCTGACAACGGCACAAATGCGGTTCGTTTGAAAAAAGGTGAAGAAATGGGTCGCTTTAAATTAGGTTCAACGGTTATTTTAGCTTGGGGTGCAAATGAAGCTGACTTCTTAGAAGGTGAGTTACCTGAAACAACCACTCGTATGGGCACGCCATTTGCGCAAAAAGTGTAAATTCAGCGCGAAATTCGGCCTCAGCGAAAAGCCTGCATAACGCAGGCTTTTTTGTACTCTAACCTCAGGTTTGGATAAGGGTTTTGGAATAGAAAATGTTTTGAAAACAAACTTACTTACAATCCAATGATGATATTTTGTTCAATATCAAGGCGCTTTTATGCAGTAATAGCGGGCTATTACAAATGAAAGCAACGCCGAGAGTGATAAAAATAGCTTTATTGGGCAAATTCGCTTATCCAGAGCTGAGGTTACTTTAGTATTATCACTGATTATATATGCCTACAATGATGGCACTCAGGATCCGTATGCAGCTTAAACTCTCGTACAGAGAGGCTCATCCCATCCACTTGACGCATACTGCTACCTGAAACATGTCCCAACAACACATTCACGGCAGAAAGCGCTTGCATCGACCCTATCATACCCAGCAATGGCCCTAATACACCAAAATTATCACAATTAAGCGCTGCTTCCTCATCACTTTGCGGAAATATACACGCGTAGCACGGCGATGGTTGCCTAAAATCAAAACACATGACTTGCCCATGCGTCCCAATTGCCGCCCCAGAGATTAATACGCTTTTTTGTGTTTGGCAAAAGTGATTCAACAAATAACGTGTTTGATAATTGTCACTGCAATCAAGCACAATATCTGCTGAACTTAAATGCTGCATGATATTATGCCTATCAATGCGTACATGAACGGGCTGCAAATCAATTTGGTTATTCAAACTGGCTAACACTTTACTCGCCGCTTTTGTTTTTTCCTGCCCTAAGTGATTTATCTTGTATAAAATTTGCCGCTGTAGATTAGACAAATCCACTTCGTCGTTATCAATAAAGGTTAATTTACCAATACCCGCTGCGGCCAAATACAGTAGGGCAGGACTCCCTAGCCCACCACAGCCGACAACACAGACATGTGCATTTTTTAATTTTAACTGCCCTTGCATCCCTACTTCACTGAGCAGTAAATGTCGGCTATAACGGATCTGCTCTTTCTCTGTTAATACCAGTGGTTCATCGTTCAAAGAAGAGCGTGCGCCTTTGCTAGGTTCAACCATTGATCATAACTTGTAATTGCGAGATAGCCGTTTCATAGTCATCTGCTTCAGTAATGGCTCGTACCACAGCGACACTACCCACTCCAGTCTCTGCAACTTGTGTAGCACGCGTTAAATCTATCCCACCAATCGCAACCGTTGGATATGTATCACGCATCAGTGGCACAAAGTGCTGTAACTTTTCTAAGCCTTGAATTTGGCCCGTCATATCTTTAGTCGTTGTCGGGTAAATAGCGCCAAACGCTAAATAGCTTGGCCTATAGTTATGCGCACGAACCATTTCATAAAAGCCGTGCGTTGATACACCTAAACACAACCCAGCGCCCTGAATGGCAGCTAAATTGGCTTTGTCTAAGTCCTCTTGACCTAAATGCACACCATATGCGCCGTGCTGAATAGCTAACTGCCAATGATCATTAATAAAGACACGCCCTTGATATTTTTTGCCTAAGGTAATCGCCGTTTCAATATCCTGTTCTAAGGTCGGCGACTGAGCGTCTTTAACGCGTAACTGTACTGTTGGTACACCCGCAGCCAAACACTTTTCGACCCAATCCACCGTATCAACAACAGCATATAAGCCTAGCTCCCCTCCCGTACTGGCAAACCCCGCTGAAAAGTTAAATTCAGAGGGTGTTTCCAACTCAAGTTCATCACCTAGCCAGCTACCAGCTTCTATTACTTGCGGAAAATACTGTAATTCTTCTGGAAAAGACGTATGAGCCACAGGCCCTATTCCTTCACCATAGCGCCTACCAAAATGCAGCCCCTTGTTGATATAGGCTTTGCCCAAAATAAACGCGTCTTTAAGTGGGTAGCCTTTGGCCAAGCAGGCTGCAATAGCAGACGCGAGACTGCATCCAGTACCATGGGTATGCGGTGTAACAACCGCTTCATTCCCCAACCAATACTCCTCTTGCTCATCTGACAAAGCAAAATCGACACAGTACCCTTTAGGGAAGTCCCAATGTCCGCCTTTAATCACAACAGACTTAGCACCGAATGCTTGGAGTTTCTGGGCGGCTTCTTTCACAGCACTAGGACCAATTAAATATACCCCAGTGAGCAGCTGTGTTTCATGGGTGTTCGGTGTGATCACGTCAACTAAAGGCAGCAGGTGGGTTTTCAGGGCATCCACCGTATCTTCTTCTGTTAATAAATCCCCACTGGTTGCTATTGCAACTGGGTCATACACAATTACCGGAGGCTCTGCCCATGTTCGTTTATAGTGACTCAAATGTTCAGCAACCAACTGGATTTGCTGCACGTTTGCCAACATGCCAATTTTAATCACTTTGGCTGGCATATCGTGAATAAGCGCTTGGAGCTGAGATTCAATGACATCTGTTGACATGGCATTGAGCGCTTCAACCCCTAAACTATTTTGTGCCGTCAACGCCGTTATCACAGTACAAGCATGCACATTAAAACTTTGCATTGCCTTAATATCTGCTTGAATACCAGCGCCTCCGCCAGAATCAGACCCAGCTATACTCCATACAACATCCGCCATTAAGGCTCCTTAAAATTGTTCTCATTCGTTTCTATCATGGTTCTTCACGTCATCATTATTGATGCCAAAAAGGCATACCCATGGTTGGCGTTGAAGGGGCTGCAACCTCTTTTTCCGGCATCGCTTGTGCCAGGTAAGCAGCACGCCCTGCACTGACCGCGTGAGAAAAAGCGCTCGCCATAGAAACAGGGCAACCAGCCCCCGCAATCGCAGAATTCAATAACACCGCATCGTACCCCATTTCTAACGCTTGGCAAGCGTGAGAGGGCAAACCAAGGCCTGCATCGACTATCAATGTCATATCAGGTAAGCGCTCTCGAATGGTTTTTAGGTTATAAGGATTCAGTAACCCTTTACCTGTGCCGATGGGTGCCCCCCAAGGCATCAGCACCTCACAGCCTAATGCCGCTAAACGTTGACACAAGACCAAATCATCGGTGCAATAAGGTAATACTTTAAACCCATCGTTTAATAATATTTCAGTAGCCTCTAACAAGGCAATTGGATCTGGCTGCAGATTATATTCATCCCCAATCAGTTCTAATTTTATCCAATCGGTTACAAACACTTCTCGACACATTTTTGCCAGCGTTACCACTTCTTTTACACTGTGACAACCCGCGGTATTGGGCAGTACTTTCAATCCTGTGTCTTTAATTAACTGCCAAAAATCCTCACCAGCAGCCACTGAATTTTGTCGACGCAATGACACAGTTACAATTTGCGAACCAGCCGCTACAATTGATTCTTGCATAATTTTGGGTGATGGATACAGCGCAGAGCCTATCAGCAAACGATTAGAGAATGTCTCTCCATAAATAGTTAACGGGGTGTTCTCACGCATAATCTATCCGCCTTGAATAGGGGACAGTAAATCAATGCTATCCCCTGCTTTAAGCACCATTTCAGCACAGTGGCTACGTGGCACAAATTCGCCATTGACCGCCACGGCAAAAGGTTCTTTCGCCCCTTTAGCCAAAATGAATTCACGTAAATTTGGCGTGTTCAACTGTGTCGTTTCGCCATTAAAAACTACTTTCATAACAACCCTTTACTAAGTGCTTCAGACACCAAAGCCGGTGCAAGTAAATAACCGTGACGATACAACCCGTTAATACGTATCACATTCCCACAATGTTCAACACGCGGCCTATTATCACTAAACGCAGGCCTTAAACCAGCATTAATAGCCATCACTCGCGCTTCACAAAAGCCACTGTGTACGGTATAGGCGGCTGACAGCAACTCTAGCGTTGAACGTACAGAAATAGGGCCATTGTCTTGCGATTCAATCTCAGTTGCCCCTATCACAAACTCATTATTTGGCTTAGGCGCAATATAAATTGGATAGCGGGGATGCATTAATCTCACAGGTCGATTGAGTTCAACCTCTGGTGCATGCACTCGTGCAACCTCCCCTCTTACACCGCGTAAATCTGCCGACTCATTTTGTGCACCAAGTCCTCGACAATCAATGATCCTATCAAAATACTGGCCATCGACAGTCATAAACTCGGTTGTAGCCGTCCTGAGCGTGATGTGACGATTAAACTGAAATTGCACGCCTTTCTTTTGCAAATAGGAAAAACTAGCCCGATAAAATGCCAAGTTATCTAGTTGCCCTTCACATGGTAAATACAATCCTTGATGAAACCGCCCTGCCAATTCAGGCTCAAGTTCATTAATATATGCGCTGTTTAATACTTGTGCTTCCTGACCTTTTAAGGGTTTTAAACGCTGGGAAAAGCTATTTAGATCGCCTTTATCTTGCGCATGAGCAACGATTAATGTGCCCATTTGCTGAAAAAATACAGGTTCAGGTAACTTCGCTAACAAACTTGGCCACATTGCCATTGATTTAAGACCTAGCTCTGCCAAATCAGTTTCACAAATGACTGACTCAGCCAATGGCGCCAACATCGCAGCAGCTAATGCACCAGCACTACTACTGGCATGTTCATCGCTGGCTTCGTAGACACTAACATGACACTTTTCATGTAACATTAGCGCAGCCACACGCCCTACCAGCCCAAACCCTAAAATCGCAACTTTTGGTTTGCCCATCATAACGCCCTATTCACACGTGACAGTGGTGTACCCAAGACAAGTTACATCACGTATTTCACACTATATAACTTGCCATTAGATAAAAGTGAGGAAAACGCCCTCAGATCAAGCGTATTGTATTAGACAGCTTTGTGATAAATTTCAGAACCCGTGCTTTTAAATTCATCTGACTTTGCTTTCATTTCAGCTTCCACATCGACCATTTTGATTTCAATGGCATCACCTACATTATTCGGATCAATACCACGGGCTTCTAAATCTTTTGCGTAATCACGTACTTCTTGAGTGATTTTCATTGAGCAAAACTTAGGCCCACACATAGAACAGAAGTGTGCCACTTTTCCGGACTCTTGCGGCAAAGTTTCATCATGGTATTGGCGAGCTCGGTCAGGGTCTAATCCTAGGTTAAACTGATCGTGCCAGCGGAATTCAAAGCGCGCTTTTGACAGTGCATTATCACGTACCTGTGCGCCGGGGTGACCTTTGGCCAAATCAGCAGCATGTGCTGCAATTTTATAAGTGATCAAGCCTTCTTTTACGTCTTCTTTGTTCGGTAAGCCAAGGTGCTCTTTTGGCGTCACATAACACAACATCGCACAGCCATACCATGCGATTTGTGCGGCACCAATTCCTGAAGTGAAGTGGTCATAGCCAGGGGCAATATCAGTCGTCAATGGACCTAAGGTATAAAAAGGGGCTTCATGACAATGCTCTAACTGCTCCTTCATATTCTCTTCTATCATGTGCATTGGCACATGACCAGGCCCTTCAATGAACACCTGTACGTCATGTTTCCAAGCCAACTTAGTGAGCTCACCCAACGTACGTAGTTCAGAAAACTGTGCTTCATCATTAGCATCAGCAATAGAACCTGGACGCAAGCCATCACCTAAAGAGAAACACACATCGTACTGCTGCATAATTTCACAAATATCTTCAAAGTGCGTGTATAAGAAGTTTTCTTTATGGTGCGCTAAACACCACTTCGCCATGATTGAGCCACCACGCGATACAATTCCAGTCACACGCTTTGCCGTCATTGGCACATAACGTAACAATACACCCGCATGAATAGTGAAGTAATCTACGCCTTGCTCAGCTTGCTCTATTAAGGTATCGCGGAAAATTTCCCACGTCAGATCTTCAGCAACGCCATTCACTTTTTCCAACGCTTGGTAAATAGGTACAGTACCAATTGGTACTGGTGAGTTGCGTACAACCCATTCCCGAGTTTCATGAATGTAACGTCCAGTCGATAGATCCATAACGGTATCTGCCCCCCAGCGGGTAGACCAAACTAATTTCTCTACCTCTTCTTCAATTGATGAAGTCACCGAAGAATTACCTATATTCGCATTAACTTTTACTAAAAAGTTACGGCCAACAATCATGGGTTCTGACTCAGGGTGGTTGATGTTGTTAGGTAAAATAGCACGGCCGCGGGCAATTTCATCACGGACAAACTCTGGAGTAATAAATTCCGGAATAGAGGCACCAAAAGAGTTACCCTTATGCTGCTCAGCCAAAATCTCTTTTCGTAGTTTCGCACGGCCCATGTTTTCGCGTATTGCTACGTATTCCATTTCAGGTGTTACAATACCTTGGCGTGCATAATACATCTGCGTGACATTCTTACCCGGCTTTGCGCAACGGATTTTTGGTAAATGCTCAAAACGAAGGTGATCAAGTCCTTCATCAGCCATACGCTGTTGAGAAAACTGAGAAGTAACAGAGTCTAACCACTGTGTATCCTCACGCGCATCAATCCAAGCTTGCCTAAATTTAGGAAGACCTTCACGAACATTCAATTCAAAGTCAGGGTCGGTATACGGGCCCGATGTATCATAAACACGAATAGGTTCATTTTTCTCATAGATGGGATCTTCTTCTGTCCCTCCTACAAAGCTGTCTGATTGAATGATTTCACGCATACCAACACGTACACCAGCTGCGCTGCCATCAACATATACTTTATGAGAACTAGGGAAAGGTTGTCCGGTTAAGTTATAAATATACTCAGATGCTGCTGCTCGAGTTTCACGACGGGACGGTTTGCTACTATTATTTGACATGACTTGCCTCATTATTATTTAAGGTGTCTTGTCAGAACTCCAATAAAGGAGCGAGATGAGGTGGCCCTCAGAAGATCTAAATTATGTCACTTCAATAGTGTCATAATTTATGGCAGCCTACAAACTTTATGCTTGCAATACAGGCAGCTTGTTCCCTACGCAGGTGTTAGCCTGATCAGGTTCACGGATCCCGCACGAATGCGATCTCAGCCCAATGGGCACTCCGACAAGTAACGAATTAGAGACGAGTCTACTTAAGAACGGATTAACCTGCAACGATAGATTTAAATTTTAAGCGTGGCTGACCATTTAATATTAAATCTCCATTTTCTATTTTCGTCGGTACACCAATTTCCAGCATGTTCAGCAGCATTTGTTCCGTTTCATTAATTGACCCTTCGCAAAACTTTCTAGTCATCCCTATATTACTTACAAACAATTGCTCACTTTCTATGCGACCAGCACCAAAGAATCGATTACACCCAGTAAAGCCGTTCACTTGCATTGCTTCTATAAACTGTAATGAAATAGCCGAGTCTAGGATCACTTCCTTACCTATATGAGTAAGTTGCCATTGTGTATATTTTAGTTGCTCATTGCTTACCTTCCCTGTTGACGAACAACCAACTAAAAAAGCGCCCAACGCGCATAAAAACATGCTGATTTTCATGGTAAACCAAATAAAACTGAATTAAAGCTAGTATACACTGTTATTCATATTCAATTGTGAAAACCATACTTTTTATGGACAAAAAAAACAAAAATCAACTGAAAACACATTCAATTTCCTTCTCTAGGTACGGCTTTCCTCGAGCATTCACTGATGTCCATGTAATCACCGCATCTAACATCACTTTGGCATCTGCCTTTCTCACTAGCCGCTGGATAAATTGCGATTTAAGTTTGCTTACTCTGACAGCCTCGACTTCGACAAAAAAAGCATCTCCAGGCCTCAATGAACTTTTATAATCGACTTCAGATCGGATCACTACCAAGTTAATTTTCCGTTTTGCTAACTCGACAAAGTCCAGCCCTTTAAACAATAAAAATTCATGCCTTGCATGCTCTAAATAGTTAAAATATACACTGTTGTTTACTATCCCTTGTAAGTCACATTCATAATCTCTTACTTTAAAATCTACTGAAAAAGGCACAAACACTTCCTGAAAACAAAAATTGAATGTTTTTATACCATATTTCTAGATGATAATGATTCTAAGTTGTCCTGCTTTTGCTAAAATGTTGCCAACTCAAATGGAACCATTCAAAAATATGATAAAGCTAAAACTCTCATGCCTTGCTGCTGCACTTTTACCCTTAATTTCACCTTCTGTTATCGCTGATGACAAGAACATTGAACAAATTGAAGTCATAGGAGATTTTCATAAAGAAAGTTTACTCACACTCAGTGCCAGTGCATCTGTATTTGACCAACAAGCGTATACAACCAGAGGCGCTTCATACTTAGATGAAATTTTAAACAGTGCTGCAAATGTTAATTTCACCGCTGGAGCATCTCGTGGCCGCTTTATCCAAATACGTGGCATCGGCTTACGTTCACAATTTGTTGACCCAATCCACCCAAGTGTAGGCATGCAAATTGATGGTATTAATTATTCAGGCTTAGGCGGTAGCGCGTTATTGTTTGATGTTGAACAAGTGGCGATTTACCGCGGACCACAAGGGACTCGATTTGGTGCTGATGCTATGGCTGGCATGATCGATATGCAGTCAACTGCACCCACATCAAGTAATGCACTTAATTTAAAGCTTGGTATAAGTAATTATAGTGGTAAAGAAGCTGGTATCGCTGCGGGCACAGGCATTACCGAAGATACATCAGCCCGAGTGAGCTTTTTTAAAAAACGTTCTGATGGATACGTAGACGGGCTCTATCTAAACAAACCAACTAATCAACAAGATGAACAAGTAGCACGATTAAAGCTACACACCGTGTGGAGCAATACACTAGAAACACACATTACTGCACATAACATAGATATTGATAATGGCTACGATGGTTTTACCTTAGACAACAGTCGCAATAGTGTTGCCGATGAACCTGGAAAAGATAACCAAAAAAGTAATGCCATCGCACTTAGTGCTAAATATAGCGGCAGCGAACTGTTTAATTTAGACATGACCACCACGCATTTAAACGCTGATACACTGTATAGCTATGACGAAGATTGGGTATGTAATGACTCGAAACAACCAGTATTATGCGCACCAGGACTTCATCCATATAGCTATAAATCAAAAGACAGTTACGCTCGCGATCATCAACGCGGTACATTAGAATTCAGATTATCGGGTAAAGACAGTGATTGGGTAACTGGGTTGTTCGCACAGCGTCGTGACGTAGAGCTTACACGCGAGTACACCTATAATGACCCTGACTTCAATTCTAATAATAGTGTCAGCCAAATCGCGTTATACGGACAAAAAATAACACGCTTAGCAGAAAACCTTGATCTCATCACTGGTGTACGTGCTGAGCGATACAGCACGGACTACTTTGATAACAATCAGATCATAGATAAAACTGACGACACCATGTGGGGCACAAAACTCGCATTAGAGTATCAGGTTGTACCTCGCACAATGATTTACACCAGCCTATCTCGCAGTTACAAAATAGGCGGTATCAATGGCGAAGCTCTCGCTAAAGCGAATGACGAAGGCCTAAGTGTACCAACCGAAAATCATACGTTTGCACCTGAATATCTGTGGAATGCCGAGTTTGGCGTAAAAGGACAATCACAAGATCAACGTCACACGCTAAGTTTAAGTGCATTCTACATGCACCGAGAAGATATGCAGCTAAAAGTCTTCCAGGTACAAGATCAGCAGTTTGCGGGCTATATAGCTAACGCTAGTAAGGGCCGTAACTACGGCTTAGAATTAGAAGGCAACTTTCAATATACTGACCGATTAAGTTTTACCTATAGTGCCGGCTATCTTGATACAAAAATTGAAGACTTCATTACTCAAAGCGGCATAAACCAAGATGGTCGAGAGCAAGCACAAGCACCAAGGTATCAATATGCTATACGGGCCAACTACTTCCTAAGTGATAACTTAGAAGCACAAATTGGCATTGAAGGAAAAGATGATTATTACTACTCAAATAGCCATAACGCACAATCGGACAACCAAAACCTAATCAATGCAAGTATTAGTTACTATGGCGAAAACTGGACACTGACAGCATGGGGGCGTAATTTAGCAAACCGTGATGTGCCTGTGAGAGGGTTTAGGTTTGGTAATAATGCATTAAAAGATTATGACACTGAAACCTTTGTGCAGTATGGAGAACCACGAGTTGCCGGACTAACATTGAGCTATCAATTATAAATTAGACAGCTCATCTAACAAAAAAGCGCTCAATCATCGAGCGCTTTTTTGTATTACCCAGTAACCGTATTTACTCGACGTCAGGTAAATTACGCCCATAAAACACTTCTTGAATTTCACGATTCAAACGCGTGCGGATCTCTTCTTCCTCATCGCTACTCAAATCATCTGTCGTAATACCGAATAAGTACGTATTAAGGTCCGTTTCTTTTAGCATCATTTTTGTGTGAAATAAGTTCTCTTGATACACATTCACATCTAACATTTGATAGGCTTCTTTTGTATCTTCGCTCATGTAATTTTGAATCGAATGAATCGCATGATCAATGTAATGCTTTACCCCACTAATATCTCTCGTGAAGCCTCGTACACGGTAATCAATCGTAACCACATCAGACTCTAGCGAATGAATTAAGAAGTTAAGTGCTTTTAGTGGCGAAATTACACCACAGGTTGACACTTCAATATCCGCTCTAAAAGTACATATGCCGTCATTCGGGTGCGCTTCAGGATAAGTATGCACACAGATGTGGCTTTTATCTAAATGCGCCACCACAGATTCAGGCAATGGTCCAGGCGTTTCATTACTATCAAAAGTCTGCTGTTCAACAGGTTCTTCTGATACTAATATCGTCACACTTGCCCCTTGAGGATCGTAATCTTGACGCGCAATGTTCAATACATTAGCGCCAATAATATCCACTACGTCTTTCAAAATATCCGTTAGTCGATCAGCACTGTACTGCTCATCAATATATTCTAGATACTCTTTACGCTGTTGCTCTGTTTTAGCATAGCAAATATCGTAAATACTGAAGCTTAAACTCTTAGTTAAGTTGTTAAAGCCATGGAGTTTAATTTTATCAAAGGGCTTGTTCACGATAGACAACCTTTAAACTGTAAATCTGCGATGCAGAACGAAAAGTTCGCGGATTTTATACGAAAATTAGACTATGAAAAAGGGTTATTTTACACCACCAGCTACGACTTCATGACTATGCGTAATTTTTACTGATTTATCAAGCATTAACGCCACAGAACAATACTTTTCAGCTGACAATTGAACGGCTCTTGCTAAGTGCTTTTCTGACACATCAGTACCAGTCACAACAAAGTGTAGATTCATTTTGGTGAATACTCTAGGTGCTGACTCTGCGCGTTCGCTGGTAAGTTTTACTTCAACGTTTTCAATTTGTTGTTTTGCTTTTTTTAAAATACTCACCACATCAACAGAAGAGCAGCAACCAGCAGACATCAGTACCATTTCCATCGGGCTTGGTGCTGTGCCATCTGCACCGGTATCAAATACTACTGCATGTCCTGACTCTGAACGACCAATAAACGTGTCGCCTTCTACCCATTTTACATTTGCTTGCATGCTACTACCTCTCTATAAACTATAACACCGCCTTAAGGCGGTGTTATAAAAATCATTGACTGCCTTTATCGCAGTGTCTACTTAGCTTAAACTGCTGAATCAAATAAGTTCTTAACCAAGCCAGCAAATTCTTCAATAAATGCGTTTTGCTCTACCGTGACATGTTGATCTGTCACACTTGAAAGCACTTCTTGTAAGTCATATACAATGCCATCGACCTCACGCACAATCAAGCTACGTTGTTCTGTTGTGAGCTCTGTATGTTGTTCGCAAATGCGAATGACATTTTCAGCTATCACATCTTCGATTAACTCCATCACTTTTGGCGCACCAGGCTTTATCTCACCTGGCTTTTCAAACAAGGTTAAATTTTGCGTTAAATACATGACTAACTCGTCATATCCTTGCTTATCTAACACCATACTTTGCCCACCTGATTGTATCAAAGATATCTCCTATTGATTTAAGCAGAAAGTAAACCCTATTGCTACTTTTGTAGCCTCGACAAATAGAAAAAAGCAGCCAGAGCTGCTTTTTATCATTCTAAAGACTTGGATAATACGGGAGTTTATCCCGAGAACCAAGCTTACCAGTACCTTTAATCGATATTTAGACCTGGACTTAATGCGCCTGGTAGTGTCACTTTTTCAAGCTCCACTGAAGCGACTGGATACGCGCAGTAATCAGCGGCATAATAAGCACTTGCTCTATGATTACCCGATGCCCCAATCCCACCGAAAGGCGCAGCACTCGACGCGCCAGTAATTGGGCGGTTCCAATTCACAATACCAGCTCGAATACGGCGTAAGAAATAGTCATAATCGGCTTCGCTATCGCTCAATAGACCTGCTGATAAACCAAAGCTTGTATCGTTCGCTTTTTCAATTGCCGCATCGAAATCATCAAAACGGAACACTTTCAATAATGGACCAAAATGCTCATCATCAGGGAAATTAGCAACGTTTGAACACTCTAAAATACCCGGTGTTACAAAACCAGTTCCATCCGTATGCGTCAACTCAATCAAAGCCTCAGCACCCAAATCAAGGAGCTGTTGTTGTGCAGCAACCATACCCGCAGCAGCTTGTGAAGAGATCATTGATCCCATGAACGGCTGTTCGGCATCATCAAAGTGACCCACTTTAATCGCTTTCGTTGCGCGAATAAGGTGTGCCAGAATTTCATCGCCTTGAGCACCTGTTGGTAAAAATAGCTTTCGCGCACAAGTACAGCGTTGGCCACTAGAGATAAATGCAGATTGAATAATGTCATGTACCACTGCTTTTGTATCAGTGGCACCTTTAACGATCAGTGGGTTATTCCCACCCATTTCCAACGCCAAAATCTTACCCGGCTGACCTGCGTACTGCTCATGTAAAATATGACCTGTACGTGAAGAGCCAGTAAAGAACAAACCATCAATCCCTTTATGAGACGCTAACGCTTTGCCGGTTTCAACTTCACCTTGTACTAGGTTAATCACACCTGCTGGCAAGCCTGCTTCTAGCCAATACTTTAATGTTAGCTCTGCAACCTGTGGCGTTAATTCTGATGGTTTGAAGATAACCGTATTACCAGCCAACAGAGCTGGCACTATATGACCATTTGGTAAGTGACCTGGGAAGTTATAAGGACCAAATACAGCCACGACCCCATGTGCTTTATGACGAATCACCGCACGCCCTACCGGCATTGCATTTTCAACTGTCCCCGTTCTTTCTTGATACGCTTTTTCAGAAATTGCTATTTTCCCCACCATAGCACCCGCTTCAGTGCGCGTCTCCCAAAGTGGTTTACCGGTTTCTTTTGCAATCGCAATGGCAAGCTCTTCACTATTGGCCTTTAGCACTTCAGCAAAACGTTTAACGATTGCTAAACGCTCAGAGAACTCCAAATCACTCCAGCTAAAGAATGCCTGACGAGCAGCGTTAACGGCTGAGTCTACTTGTTCAGCAGATGCCGCATTTGCACGCCAAATCACGTCATTATTCGCTGGATTAACTGAATTAAATTCAGTACCTTGGCCTATAGCCCATTCGCCATTTATCAATTGAGCAGGATGTGTTGTCATAATTAGTCCCTACAGATTAGAGTGTTGAGATGCTGACCGAGTCACCATCCACGATATTTAGTGCCGTCGCAATTTCACTGCCAATGATAACTTCATTGCTGTTGCTATCAAAATGAAGATCTGCAACTGTCGCGCGATACCCAACAAGTTTATCATTTGCAATCATCACAGGGAAACCGCCGCTGTTATCACCAATTTTCACTGTTTTACTCTGTGCCCCGCGAACTGTACGAATATTGTCTACCTTCGCTTCTACAGTGGGTCCCGCGTCGAAAATATCGACATAGCCATTAAAAGTAAAACCTTCACTTTTCAACAACTCTATGGCAGGACGTGTATTATCGTGTACTTTTCCAATCACGTCTTGCGCTGCTTCTGTGAGCAAATTGACATAAATCGGGTACTTCGGCATTAACTCAGCAATAAAGACCTTTTGGCCAATACCTGTTAGGTAATCTGCCGTAGGAAAATCCATTGAGAAGAAATGCTCTTCTAGCCACTGCCAAAATGGACTCTGACCTGTGTCGTCTGATACCCCACGCATTTCTGCAATAACGGTATCTGCAAAACGTTGCTGGTGTTGTTTAATAAACATAAAGCGTGATTTCGACAGTAATTTACCATTCAAGCCTTTGCGATAACCATCTTTGAGAAACAAAGTACACAGTTCAGTTGCACCTGTGTAGTCATTACATAGCGTAAGAATATCCACTGCTTTATAAACATCGAGTGTACGCGAAGAGTGTATCACTTTGCTCAAGTGATAATGATAAAATGCATCATCAAGACCAACAGCAGCTTCAATTGCGCTAGTCCCTACAACTTCACCCGTTTCACTGTCTTCAAGTACAAACAAATACCCTTCGTCAAACGGAACATCTGTTTCTTTTTTGAAAGACGCTTCTGAGCGTGCAATCTTGTTTTGTAAAAGCTCTTCGTTAATCGGTAACGAAGTAAAACCATGCCCAGATTCATGAGCAATGTTTAAAAGCGCTGGATAGTCGCTTTTTTGGATTGGGCGAAGGATCATCATGAGCCCGCTTACTCCTCAAATAAAAACACGTGATGGTAGATTAGGGCCAAGAAAACTCGGCCCTAATAAGAATTTAAACGTTGTTAGCCACAACATTGGCTACCGCTTTTTCAAAGCGCGCCATACCTTCGCGAATATCCGCTTCAGGAATAACAAGTGATGGTGTGAAACGTACCACATCAGCACCGGCAACTAACGACATTACACCTTCTTGCGTTGCAGCGACTAAAAACTCTTTAGCACGACCTTTGTATTGCTCAGCAACAACACCACCTAACAATAGACCTTTACCACGGATTTCACTGAATACGCTATATTTATCATTAATTGCAGTGAGTAACTCACGGAACAACGCTTCCTTAACCTTAACTCCGGTAAGTACCTCGTCAGTATTTACCGTGTCAAACGCAGCTTCTGCAACAGCACATGCTAGTGGGTTACCACCGTATGTTGAACCATGCGTACCAATCTTAAGGTGCTTTGCGATATCAGCTGTCGTGATCATTGCACCAATTGGAAAGCCACCGCCCAGTGCTTTAGCCGTTGTTAAAATATCAGGCGTAACATTTAACCCTTGATATGCGTACAAATCACCTGTACGGCCAACACCTGTTTGAACTTCATCGAAAATTAATAACGCATTGTGCTTAGTACATAACTCACGTACGCCTTTCACAAAGTCAGCTTCAGGAGAAACAATACCACCTTCACCCTGCAATGGCTCCATCATAACTGCACAAGTGTTATCTGAAATAAGTGCTTCAAACGCAGCCAAATCATTGTAGTCACAATGAGCAATATCGCCTGGCTTCGGACCAAAACCATCTGAATATGCCGCTTGACCACCCACCGTAACAGTGAAGAATGTACGACCATGGAAGCCTTTATTAAATGAGATAATTTGTGATTTTTGCTCGCCATAGTTATCTAGCGCGAAACGGCGCGCTAACTTTAATGCCGCTTCATTTGCTTCTGCACCAGAGTTGGCAAAATATACTTTGTCTGCAAATGTGGCATCAACTAACTTTTTCGCTAAACGTAGTGACGGTTCATTTGTCATTACATTCGATAAGTGCCAAATCTTTTCGCCTTGTTCTTTAAGCGCACTAACCAAAGCGGGATGACAATGGCCTAAACAATTCACCGCAATACCGCCTGCGAAATCAATAAACTCTCGTCCATCTTGATCCCACACTCGAGAGCCTTCACCCTTCACTGGAATAATAGCTGAAGGTGCGTAGTTCGGTACCATTACTTGATCGAATAGTTCGCGATTAATAGTCATTTATTTTCCTCATTTGGTTGAGTACAGCACGTTATGATGTGGAATAAAAAGCAAGAACCTTTATAGACTCAGTGCACAAAAATTACCACATGGTGCAAAATTCATTCGGTTATTATTCCAGAAAAATAAGCAAAAGTCTCATATAAGACTTACTCACAGCCCTTACTAATCAAGGGATCGGGGTAAATTTTCATAGTGAGTGAATAACTATCTACAAGAAAGTAAGGAGATCCTATAAGCTATCAAGTCGCCATTCAAAATGAGTAAAAGCTCAACTTGAATGAATAGTCGTAAAAAAATTTATCTAATTTCTACTAAATTGTCAGCTGAAGGCTTTGGAACGCGCATTTTGCCAGTTTTTTTTGTTCGTCTTGCGACAATCCTAAATGCATAAACCACACCTCCGCTTCGTCTGGCTCGATCAGTTGACTGTCCTTTAATGATAAGTATTGCGAGTAACCATGTGCTTTCCTGACCACTTCAGTCAATGGCAAAGGGTCTGTGACATGTTGAGTGTCCGTCGGCAAATAGCCCGCGCTAAACTCTTCCATTACGGCATTAAAAGGCAAATACCGAAACGCCATTTTCTCTACCAAAGTACGAGACAAAGTTGCAGAACGCTCTAACAATAAATGTCTTAGAAAAAGTGGGTCTGGCCCTAATTCTAACAATGCCGTGTGAAGATCTTTATGGCTCTTATCTCGGGCTATTTGAACTTTGTTTTGCCATACCTTTTCAAATGTATGTAAATACAAACGGGTCAACGCTATTTTTCCCACATCAACTAACATTCCAAGCGTAAAAGCATGCTGCTCTTTAACACCATATAATGGTGCCAACTCTTTAGCAGCAATCGCTGTCGACATACTCATATCCCTTAGTTTACGCTTTAGTAAGGAAAAAGGCTCTGTGGAATGTGGCATCCAATGTCGCATAGCAAATGTGGGGATCACCATTTGCAAATTTTCGAGCCCTAAATACCGCAAAGCCAAGGCCGGAGTATCCACCTTAATAGATGTCCCTTTTGTATTTTGTTTTCGATATTGCGGTAAGTTCACTAAAGAGACAAGATCACGACCCAACCAAGGTAAATCATTCACTAAGGGCTCTAAGCGACCAATTGATGCAGACTTAACCGCCAACAAGTCCAATATAGTGGGCACTGAGTCTTGAATACCTATTACTTCGTGATAAATGTTATCCAGATCTTCTAATTGAGTTTCTATTGAGGACTCTATTATTTGATGTAAGTGAATACTCGCTTTCGCAATATATTTATGGTGACTGGTACTTGTTTGCTGTCGTTTGGCGGCTGCAGCTATTTCAACTTCCAGCATCGTACGTTGCGCAATTTTCTCACCATAGTTTATTTCAAGCGTATGAATGTACCCAATTTGTTGCTGAGCAAAATTGTGACTTATGAGTAAATCGTGAGCTCGTTCCGCCAAAGCTTGAGCTATCCTAATCTGCTTGGTGTTTTCAGCCATATCTAAATATTTTCGCCCTTTAGCATGATACAGTTATAGGTTAGAAGCGTCGGAGAAAGTTATCAAGTAATGCTAGACCTTGCTCGGTTAAAACCGCTTCAGGGTGAAATTGCACGCCTTCTAAGGCTAACTCATTGTGGCATAGCCCCATAATTTCATCTATTTGCTGGTGCTCATCGACAGTCCAAGCGGTAATATTCAATGCATCGGGAATTGAGTGCTTGTCAACAACTAAAGAATGGTACCTACATACGCTAAAACGCTCTGGCAGTCCTAAAAATGACCCGCCATTATTGTGTCGAATAACGCTTGTTTTACCGTGCATAACCTGCCGCGCTCGAATTACTTTCGCCCCCAGCGCTTGTGCAATACTTTGATGGCCTAAGCATATCCCTAAAATAGGATAAATTCCTTGTAGCTGTTCAACTATTGATAATGAAATACCGGCTTCGTTAGGCGAACAGGGTCCAGGAGAAAGTACAATATGCTCTGGGTTTAATGCTCGGATCTGTGCAAGTGTTAGCTCATCATTTCTTTTAACCAGTACTTCTTGATTTAATCGCTGAAAATACTGTACTAAGTTGTAAGTAAATGAATCATAATTATCAATCATCAACAGCATTCAATCATCACTCTTTCATTTAAAATAATTTTTAACATACTCACTGATAGCAAAACGAAAAAGAAAACATGACTCATGATTAGTCCCTATCAAAGGTTTTCAATACCTTGTAAATAACAGACTACCTTTTTGTTAGTATCGTAATTCTAACTAACACCAGTTCTCTGTATATTTATAAAACGTAACCATTGGAAAGTACTACTATTCACCCATCTGAAATAACAGGCGTTTAAAGATCCAGTATTTTAAAGCATTATTCTTGTGGATGTAACAACTTTTTATAAGCCTCTATCGGTCTTCCATGCACATTCAAATACAGAGTACCTTTAATTTACAAGTTAAGGTGATACGTAAAAAGGCTTATAGCCCGTGCTCTGTAGCCCAGTACCAAGTAAAGAAACAGTTAAAATATACAATGAAATGTATATAAAATATCAATTTGGCCCAATTTTTGCTAAAACCATTTATTTCTAACAATCTATTTGATAAAGTGCGCGCGTCCTCATCCTGTAGGACATCCTGTTGATGATGTATCTCTCGTAAGAGGATACACCGTATTGATAGCTTCTCCCCAGATTGCTATAACGGCTCACTGCTTTAGTGGGCCGTGTTTTTCTTCCGAGCCTTTTTAATTACAACAAGCATAATGAGTACTTATTTTGTGGCGTTTCATACTCTCTCCACCTTCACATGATATTATGACCCTTTATTGCTTAAAAATAAGGCTTCATCGTGCTAAAACCTCTTATATTCGCTATAGCTTTCATGTCTACCAACGTATTCGCGGCATGGCAATTAGATAATCAAAATAGTGATTTAAGCTTTACATCTATAAAGAAAACACACATTGCTGAAAATCACCATTTTAAAAAACTACATGGACAAATTGATGCGCAAGGACAATTACAGCTTGAGATTGACTTGAGCAGTGTGGAGTCTATGATCCCCATTCGTAATCAACGTATGCAATCAATGTTGTTTAACGTTACCAATTTTCCAAGCGGAAAAATCTCAGCAAACGTATCAGATCAACTTTCAAGCTTAAAAAACGGTACTCAAATAATAAAAGGTGTAAATGCTTCTCTAGAGCTGCATGGCCATAAGCAAAACATAAGAATGGATTTAGTCGTTAACAAGCACAATACTCAGCTACATATTGCCCCATTACGCGCCATTTTAATCAACTCAACCTCCTATGGTTTAACGTCTGGTATTGAAGCTTTAAGAAAAATAGCGGGTCTTGATACTATTGCGACCACGGTACCAGTTACATTCAGCCTTACATTCAATGAAAAGCCTTAATGAACTGATTGCGGTGTTAGTAACACCGCATGCCCCAACCCAACTATGGCGAACTGCCCCTTGTGGGTTAATTGATATGTCAATCGATAACCAAGGGCGCTGGTTCCATCAAGGCAGTGAAATTACTCGCCTAGAAATGATGAAGCTCTTTGCATCGGTATTAAATTACAGTCAAGGTATATATACACTCATTACCCCATCAGAAAAGTGTCAAATACAGGTCGCTGACGTACCTTTTTTAATCAAAACTTGGACCACTTATCAGCTAGGAACGCAATCGGTTATAGTATGTGAGGATAATCTCGGAAGACAATGGCCCATTTGTGAGCAGTTTCCATTAATCACAAAGTTATACTGTGGGCAAGTAGTCCCTTATCTCTGTCTGCCTAACGGACTGACCGCTCGCATACAGCGCTCTGTTTATTATCAATGGGCTGATATAGCTGAGCAAGATAGCAAAGGGGCTTATCTCAACTCAGCCAATAATCGCTATTATTTATGCTAATAACGATCTACTCTTGCGGCTCGGCTGTTTCTTCTTTTACAAACGGCCCCAAATACCAATCATCTAGTTTCCACCCTAACTCATTCAAACCTATCCCCTTCAAAGAAGAAAACGCATGAACAGTAATATCTGCATTCAATTCAGATAAAGTCCTACGTACTTGGAGCACTTCAGCTTTACGTTTACCTTGTTTCAATTTATCTGCTTTAGTCAGCAAGGCCAAAATTGGAATTTTACTATCAACTGCCCAATTGATCAGATCCATGTCTAAATCTTTCAATGGGTGACGAATGTCCATTAGCACGACCAAGCCTTTCAAGCTCTTACGTTTTTGTAAATACTCACCTAATGAACGTTGCCATTTTTTCTTCATTTCAATAGGCACTTTAGCAAACCCATATCCTGGTAAATCAATGAGGCGCTTTTGTGCATCAAGTTCAAAAGTATTTATTAACTGCGTGCGACCGGGCGTTTTACTTGTTCGCGCAAGTTTCTGGTCAGTTAATGCATTTAATGCACTGGATTTACCTGCATTCGAGCGGCCTGCAAACGCCACTTCGATCCCTTCGTCGGTGGGTAATTTAGAAATATCAGGGGCGCTGGTAATAAAACTAGCAGTGTTATACTTAATACGGGATTTGAGCACAAGCTCTCCTACAAAAAAACTAATAGCAATGACCGCTATAGTTTATATCAGATACTCGCCGTGCAAAAGCAAACAATGACGATTGAATCTAGATAAAAAGGTGAATTTTGCACATTACAAACTTAATCTAAGTCAAAACCTCATAATTTATAGGTCTAATATGAGCAGAAAACGTGCCAGAGAATTCAATATCGTGTAGAATGTAAAAATTGCAATGTAAAGATAGAGTTTGTTCACTCAAGCAGCACGAAAAGTACCTTTTTCGCGTCGCCTGGGTTTTAGATTACAGGGTCGGAAACAGAGAATTTACCATGAAAAAAATAGCATTAACTTTAACAGTGTTGCTTGGTACGTTGTCAGCAAGCAACGCAACAGCATTTGATGGCGACGCCGAAGCGGGTAAAGCAAAGTCTGCAACGTGTGCAGCGTGTCACGGCCCAGATGGCAATGCGCCTGTTAATATTTATCCAAAAATTGCCGGGCAGCATGCCGATTATATCTACAAGCAATTGAAGGAATTTAAGCTTGGTATGACATCAGGTGGTAGTGAAGGTCGTATGGAGCCGGTCATGAGTGGTATGGCTATGCCATTATCAGATCAGGATATGAAAGACTTAGCAGCTTACTTCTCAACTTTAAATATGAATGCAGGAACTACGCCTGAAGATGTTGTAACCATTGGGCAAAAATTATACCGCGCCGGTGACGCTGAACGAGGCATTCCGTCATGTGCCGCGTGTCATGGCCCTCGAGGTAATGGAACATCATTAGCAAAGTTCCCTAAAATTTCATTCCAACATCCAGAATATATCAAAGCTCAACTTGAGAAATTCCGTGATGGTAGTCGTAACAATGACATGAATGGCATGATGGGTGATATTGCGAAAAAGCTAACTGACACAGACATTGAAGTATTATCCAAATATTTAAGTGGCTTACATTAGTAGGTAACGACTAAAGTTGTATAGCAAATTATAAAGTACTGATAAAAAATTATCATACGTAAAAAAGAGGTAGCATCACGCTGCCTTTTTTTATATTCACTGATTGCGATATATCTCAAACCCACTGTAAGACATTGACCATATCACTTTGTGCGCTTTAACTTATTTTAATCTATAAAAAAACATTAAATATATGTAATAAAAGAACTTTAAATTTATTCACTCAACACTCCGTAAGAATTTTGTTATTAATTAGTTGTAACTAATTCAATAAAGCGTAGATTAATTGCTGTCGCCAAGGCAAAACAATAAAAGGGACAAGTCGATAGGGAAGCGTAGGTGACATGTTTGATATCGAATGGATATCATCATAAAGGAAATAACAATAAAGAGTCAGAGAAGACCGATAATAATAAATGCATGGAAGTTTAATAATAAAAACAATATGGAAAGAAGCACGGAAGTAAAAATAAAAACAAAATGGATGACAACATAATAAAAATAACAAAGACTTAAAAAGTCGAAGGGAGAAGTGTCCGAATTGTGACGCTCAGATTAGCAGACGGTAGAGAGTGATCTCTACCGTCTTTTTATTTATGCATTGTTTTATTGCTGTTATAATACCCGCCCTAATTTATTTCCTAAGAGTTTCTCGTGCAATCAGTCTCTCATTGCAACCTGTGTGGTTCTGTCGATATTAGCTTCTATCATAGCGATAAGCGCCGTGATTATTGGCAATGCCGACAGTGCGATTTAGTATTTGTTGACAAACACCAACATCTCACTCCCACGCAAGAAAAGGCAATTTATGACAGTCATGAAAACTCACTTGAAGACTTAGGCTATAAACAATTTTTATCGCGAGTGAGTGACCCTCTGCTTCTTAGGCTGAGAGTGCCTAGCAGTGGTCTGGACTTTGGCTGTGGCCCTGGCCCTCTGCTCGCTAAAGTATTGTCAGATGCTGGACATAGCATGGCTATATATGACCTATACTATGCAAACGATATTACGGTACTTCGTGATAAATACGACTTTATTACATGTACAGAGGTTATTGAGCACCTTGCTCATCCCCAAACTGTACTAACGCAATTATTCAGCTTATTAAAGCCTGAGGCACCCCTTGTTATAATGACTAAACTGGTTATTAATGCTGAACGTTTCACTAACTGGCATTATAAAAATGATCAAACACATATTTCATTTTTTAGCCGTAAAACATTTGAATATATCGCTTTGCAGTTTAACTGCAAACTCGAATTTATTGGCAATGACGTCATTATCCTTACCAAACCAATAACGCAACACGCGTTGAGTGAAGAACTATCATGACTAGAGAGAAAAAAAATCGAAAAGTAGCGCCTAGTAACGGCACACCACGATTAAGCAAAGATAAACTACGTGAGCTGCGTGCAATTAAAGAGCAGCGCACCAAAAAGCACAAAGGTGCTAAGCCTGGTTCGCGTAATGCCCAAGATGCAAAAATAGACACTCCCGTATCTGGCAACCAACAGAACAAAGATAAGCGCGTTGGAAGTAAAAAGCCGATTGCGTTGATCTCTGAACAAACAGTTCCAGTCGTAGAACCTAAACTGCAGCGTCATTTGTCGCCTCAAGTAGAGCTAAAGAAAGTAAAAGCAACCTTAACCCCAGAACAAGAGCTAAGCCAATTAGAAGATGACGAACGTTTAATGGCTTTATTAGACCGACATGAACGTGGTGAGCTGCTTACTGGTAAAGATGCAAAATATTTTAATCGTGCAATTGCTCGCCATCAAGAGCTATGCGAAATCTTGGGCATTGACGACGAATTCGAAGAGCAAGATGTCATAGCTGATGATCCTATGTCATCGTTTGTCAGTAATGATTTAGCTGATGAGTGGCTAGCTGATGATGAGGACAAGTAATGTCAATAACTTGGGTACTTCTAATCGCCCTTGGAGTAATTATTGTTGCGAGTTTATCATTTTACGCCGGTAAACTGCTTTGGCAATTGAAAGTCCAAAAAGCAAAAATTGCTTCAAAGCAAATAGAGCAACAAGCCAAGCTACAAAAAGCTCGAGAAAAACGTAACGCAAATCTCGCGGATAGCATTAACCTTATTGCCCGTGCAATGAAAGAGAAACAATGTGAGTATTCCGAAGGCTGTTTGAGGATTTGGGTACTCATCTCTCAGTATAGTTTCGACAAAGAGATTGTATTATCGGATATATATCCGGGAATATATCAAATGTATGAAGAAGTTAAGGATATGCCCACACACGAGAGTCGAAAAAAATACTCTAAAAAAGACATCTTCAAAATGGATAAACAAAGATGGCGCGCAGAAGAGCGTTTAGAAAGTGCCATTATCATAGATTGTGAAAAGCTTGCGACGGAATTCCAAGCGTTACCAAATAGTGAGAATGTTGTTTTCCAATAAGCGAAACAGGATATAGCCTTATAAAAAACCCGATAAGTAACTTAGTTACTATCGGGTTTTTTTATAACGTGCTTGATTTAATGTGCTTGTTCCCAGTTTTCACCATAATCGGCTTCAACAATAAGTGGAACGTCTAACGATACCGCCTCAGACATCAAGGAGCAGATCACGGCACTAAACTCATCAACCTTATCTGTGGCAACTTCAAACACCAGTTCATCGTGTACTTGCATTAATAATTGAACATCATCTGTTGATTGTGTTTGTAGCCAATTATATACATCTAGCATTGCTTTTTTAATGATGTCTGCTGCAGTACCTTGCATGGGTGCATTTATCGCAGCACGCTCCGCCGCTTTTCGACGTGCTCCATTGCGCGCATTAATATCAGGCAAGTGTAAGCGGCGGCCAAATAGGGTTTCTACATACCCTTTATCTGCGGCTTCCTCACGTGTACGCTCCATATATTCAAGCACACCAGGGAATCGTTCAAAATACTTATCCATATAATGCTGTGCTTCATGGCGTGGAATATCAAGCTGGCGAGCCAAGCCAAATGCACTCATTCCATAAATTAAACCGAAATTCACTGCTTTAGCTTTACGGCGCATATCAGCTGTGACGTCTTCCAACTCAACTGAAAACACTTCTGATGCTGTGGCACTGTGCACATCTTTTCCTTGCTCAAAAGCGCTCAATAAGCCCTTGTCTTGTGACAAGTGAGCCATAATTCGTAATTCAATTTGGCTGTAATCGGCTGCTAAAATAACCTTATTAGAGTCGGTAATAAATGCTTGCCTAATACGACGACCAGACTCGGTTCTAATAGGAATATTCTGCAAATTTGGATCACTTGAGCTGAGACGCCCCGTTGCAGTTACCGCTTGGTGATAAGAAGTATGAACACGGCCAGTATCCGGGTTCACCAATTTAGGCAATTTATCTGTATAAGTTGACTTTAACTTCGCTAGCCCTCTATGTTCAATAATTAACTTTGGCAGCGGGTAATCATGTGCTAATTCTTGTAATACTTCTTCAGCCGTCGAAGGCGCCCCTTTGGGAGTTTTCTTAATTATTGGTAACCCTTGCTTTTCAAAGAGAATTGCTTGCAGTTGCTTAGGAGAACTTAAATTGAACTCTTCACCTGCGAGTTCAAAAGCCGATTTTTCAATATCGGTTAATCGCTCTGCAATTTCAACACTCTGGCGTGCCAGCATATCACTATTAATACTAACACCTGTGCGCTCAACCTCTGATAGTACCTTCAGCAAAGGTAACTCAATGTCATTAAACACAGATAGCAACGATGCGTGTTCTTCCAATAATGGCCATAAATGTAAGTGTAAGCGTAAAGTAATATCAGCATCTTCCGCAGCATAAGGTGCCGCTTTTTCCAACTCAATTTGGTTAAACGTGAGTTGTGATTTGCCTTTGCCCGCAATCTCTTCAAAACTAATATTTTTGTGGCCTAGATACTTTAATGCCAGAGAATCCATATCATGGCGCGTGCCAACACTATTAAGTACATAAGACTCAAGCATAGTATCAAATGCAATCCCATTTAATGCTAAGCCGGCACGTGCTAGCACGCTTTTATCGTATTTGAGATTCTGACCCACTTTTTTGATTGAGTGATCAGCAAGAACTTTCCCCATTTTTTCAAACACGAGAGATTTGTCTAACTGCTCTGGAGCCCCCATATAATCATGCGCAATAGGCAAGTAAGCAGCTTCACCAGGTTCTACCGCAAAACTCATCCCAACTAAATCAGCTTGCATGTAATCTAAACTGGTTGTTTCTGTATCAAAAGCAATTAAATCAGCATTTTCTAACTTTTTTAACCACGTATCTAACTGCGCTTGGGTCAAAATAGTTTCATAGTTTGCTTCTACAGTCGGTACTGTCGGTTCTGATACTGCTTGATTTACTTTTGCCGCTTCATTGCCATCTAATAAATCAGCAAGCCAGCGTTTAAACTCACACTCCGCAAAGAGCTCAATAAGCCTATCTTTATTTGTTTCAGTAACAGCAAACGTATCTAAGTCTTGCTCGACTTCAACGTCTAATTTGATTGTAGCCAACTCATAAGACAACTCTAGTTGAGATTTGTGCTCTTCCAATTTTTTCGCCATTGTCTTCGAACCGCGAAAACCTAAGCCGGCAATCTTGTCTAAATTAGCGTATAAGTTGTCAATGGCCCCTAAGCCCTGCAACATGGCTAATGCCGTTTTTTCTCCAACACCAGGGACCCCAGGAATATTGTCTACTTTATCTCCCATGAGCGCCAAATAATCGATAATGAGTTCAGGTGCAACACCAAACTTATCAACCACACCTTGAGGATCTAAGATAGTATCCGTCATGGTATTAATTAACGTGACATGTTTATCAACAAGTTGAGCCATATCTTTATCGCCAGTGCTAATTAGCACGGCACGCTCTTGCTCTGATGCGATCTTCGCAAATGTACCAATAACATCGTCAGCTTCAACACCACTAATACAAACGAGCGGCAAACCCATTGCCTTAATAATCTCGTGAATAGGCTCTATTTGTGTGCGTAAGTCATCGGGCATTGGTGGACGATTCGCTTTATATTCGCTGTACATTTCATTTCTAAATGTCGGCCCTTTCGCATCGAATACCACCACCATATGGCTTGGTTTGTATTGTTTCAATAAGCTCTTAAGCATATTGATAACACCGTAAATAGCACCTGTGGCCTCTCCTTTTGAGTTTGTTAAATGTGGAGGCGAATGATACGCACGGAAAAGATAAGAAGAACCATCAACCAAGATCAAAGGATTTTCTGGGATCTGAGACATAATAAGGGGGATCCTAAATGAGCTTCAATAAAAACATCGTAAGCATGCCATACGACTAACCATAAGACGAGGAGTATTACACAGGTAAATGTACTCTAATTAGGGGAACAATCTGTGGATAAGTTTGTAGATAAACACAAACAATCGCAGCGGGCATAAAGATAAATGTCCTCAGAATAATTTAAATACCTGATATTAATAATAAAATCTATGTTCTTTTTTTATTTATTAAAATTGAGAAATGTGGAAAAACATTTTTACACTGCAAAAATATTAGAACACTCCGTTCAAAAATCAAGCTACTATTTTCGAGCGGGAGGGTATACTACCATAAACGATCTAAGATCACAGAAGATCCTTTATAATATTTTTGCTAGTCGCTACACTACTCCAAGTATATAGCCTTTAATACCTGACTAAACGAGAACATTTCATGAAAAAAATTGCGATCATCTTAAGTGGTTGTGGCGTCTTCGATGGTGCTGAAATCCACGAAACTGTACTAACAATGCTACATATAGAACAACTAGGTGCCGAGTATGAATGTTTTGCACCTAATTTAAACCAGCACCACGTCATCAATCACCTCAATGGGGAAACACAACAGGACTCACGTAACATCCTAATTGAAGCAGCGCGCATAGCACGTGGTAATATTCATGATCTCGCGACATTAAATGCCTCACACTTTGACGCGCTCGTAGTACCTGGAGGTTTTGGTGTTGCTAAAAATCTCAGTGACTTTGCTTTCTCGGGCGCGAACTCTACAATATTAGATATTTTTAAAGCAGCCTGCCAAGAGTTTAGTCAACAAAATAAGCCCATTGCCTATTTATGTATTGCCCCAGCACTAATTGGTCATATTCATCCACAAGGGACGCTCACAACCATTGGTAACGACCCTGACACTGCACTCGCAACAGAGCAACTTGGAGCCAAGCACGTTGACTGTGCAGCCAACGATATTGTTATTGACCTACAACAAAAAGTCATATGCACACCCGCTTACATGTTGGCTAATTCAATCTCCGAAGCCTCAGAAGGGATTGCAAAAGCCATAACGCAACTTATTGATATGGCATAACGCATTGCGTAAATTCAATAGCATGAATCACCTGCTTCTTTGCGACAACGCAAGAAAATAACCTTTTTGTGATGATATAAGTAAGTTTACGTTTTATAAATGAGTAGGTGACGTTATAATTGCTAAAAATTCCGTCATCTATCGTGATTGATCACGTCACAACCGAAGTGGGCAAGACAAATGAAAAAACTTTCAGCGGCTCTTTTATTGCTATCTACAGCGGCAATAGCGCAACCTTACGACAATGCTTTGACTGAAGAGGCAATTAAAAAACGTTTAGCACCTGTAGGCTCTGTTTATTTAGCTGGTGCGGCGCCTGCTGAAGTAATCCCTAGCGGCCCTCGCTCTGGTGAGCAAGTATATCAAGCATCATGTTTTGCTTGTCATGGCACGGGTGCACTAGGTGCGCCTAAAACGCCAGACGACTGGACTACCCGTTTAGCCAAAGGTCGTGAGGTATTAATTGATCATGCAATTAATGGCTTTAATGCTATGCCACCACGCGGGACTTGCATGGATTGCTCTGATGATGAAATTACAGCAGCGATCGACTTTATGACAGCAAAGTAACGCCCATTTGCCGAAGAACGTCAGATCTTCGGCAAAACTCTGAATAAGCGACCCCCTTTCGTATTTATCATAAAGATTGGCTTGACCCCTGTTGATAAAAATGAAAATATACGATTAATAATTGTTCAAATAATAATAATTTTGGGTTAAATCATTGGAAGATCCCGCAGCTCTACTGCGCAAGACCATTCGAAGAAATAAAAAACTCGAGGTCCTGTTAAAAAAACACAAACAAAACAACCACTTACAACATGCTCTTATTTTGTTATCTGAGCAAGCAAGTACGGTTGCAGAGCTGACATTGTTGTACCCCGCAATTCATGACATTTTAGTCCAACACCTTCCCTGTAAAAGTTTTTATGTTGTTTTACAAAATCAGTTTTCCCAAGAGCTTGAATTATCTTATTTCATAGATGAAAAAGATGGCATCGCAGTGCCTCTCCATCACGCACATCATTTTTCTGATGGGATCACAGGCCATGTTTTCCGTACAGGAAAAACCCTCTACCTGACGCAGTCTCAAATGACAGAGCAAGCTCGTGATGGGGTATTCAGAGCACTAGGCAGTCCAGCAGAACATTGGGTTGGTGTGCCAATTTATCGTGACAAGACGATTATCGGCGTCATGGTCTCGCAAAGTTATCAAAAAGACCAGCACTACACCGAACAACAAATTGAACTACTTGAAGTTATGTCTCTTTATTTAGCAACCGCTATTGAGCGAGTGAAAAAGCGAGAGCTATTAGAGTCCGAAGTAAAAATTCGTACGCGTGCTTTAATGCAAAGTAATGACGCATTAAATAAAGAAATCGAGCAAAGAAAACGCGCTTTAGAACGCCAACAGATCCTCTTTAAAATATCTGAGCTTGCAACACAGTTTAATGATATAGACGACGTATATCAGCAAGTTCATGACATTATTCGTTCTATTACCTTTGCTGATAACTTATTCATCGCCCTTTATGACAAAAATACCGGATGGTTAAGCTTCCCATATTGTGTTGACGAAGTATCACATTACAAACCTCGACCATTTGCAAAAGGCTACAGTGAACTGGTAATAAGTACCGAGCAAAGCCAACTAATTGATATTGAAAGAGCCAAAACCTTAATTGATAGTAGTATTGTGGTTAGAACTCGTCATTATCACCAGCAAAGACTCGCTACCAGTTGGATGGGAGCCCCATTAAAAACAGCACATGGCGTGATTGGTTTAATTGCTTGTCAGGCATATGATCATAAGTATGAATTTAACCACGATGATATTGAACTTATTTCATTTGTTTCCAATCAAATTGCATCCGTACTACAAACTCATTTGGCTAATCAAGCGCTCAAAGCAAGTCACTTGCAATTAGAGCACCGTGTTGCAGAAAAAACCAAAGCCTTACAGCAAAGTAATTTACATTTACAAATGCAAATTGATGAGCGAAAAAAAATAGAGCAACAGCTATACCACGACGCGCACCACGATGCATTAACCAGCTTACCCAATCGCAGTTTATTCTTAACACAACTAGAAAAAACCTTGCAAAAGTTCCAGCGTCACCCTGAGCATAATTTCGCTGTATTATTTATCGATCTTGATAAATTTAAATTGATCAATGACGAACTTGGTCACCAAGCCGGTGATCAGTTTTTGATTTGGGTCGCACAAGCATTTTTAGAGTGCATTCGAGAACACGACTTATTGGCAAGGCTAGCGGGTGATGAATTTGTTATTTTATTAGATCACTTAAGTGATCGCCAGCAAGCGGAAGACGTTGCAAAGCGTATCATTAAAGTTATGCAACAACCTTTCTGTATGAAAGGTGTATGTATGCAAAGTGGGGCAAGCATTGGTATCACATACAGTAATAAACATTACCAAAATACTGACGAAATTATTCGCGATGCTGACGCCGCTATGTACTATGCTAAAAATGCAGGTCGTGGTCGGTATGAGTTTTATCATCCATTATTAACCGCTGCGACTGGCAACCATAAAACGGCAGAGTATCACCATTTGAGTGCATTACCGAGCCATTTTAGAGGGACTGATATAATTGACTTAAGTCTCTCAAACAATGATATTTCTATGCTTGAAGCTTTTGGTGAACACCCTGTATTAGGCAGTACCAGTTTTGATATATTGAAAAAGTTTGCAGCGGAAAAAGCAGAGCATGTGGATATTGAACTATTGCTGCTTACTCAAGCATTAGAGCTTGCTCGTGATACCAAGCAAGATGTACTTTTTGCGTGCTCTACTATTTTATTGGATCAACAAGTCTTTGCTCAGCTATGCCAACGACTGGCACAACATACCCATTCTTTATGCCTCATATTTGATGAAACTGAAATTCGTTATGCCTCCAATCAGCAACAAGACAACCTCTGCGAGTTAACTCATTTAGGTTACATCATCGGGATCAATGATTTTGCCAAAGATCGGTGTGATCTCACTTTATTGAGCCAAATCAATTTCACCTATGTTTTACTTAGCTCGACGTTTAGTAAAAGGGTTCTCCAGCAAACCAGTTATGAAGCACAATTAAAGGGGATCCTTGCTGTGACACAATTGCAGAATATGCAGGTGATTGCAAAAGGACCCGCCATACTAAACTTCAGAAGTTTACTTGAAAGTCATGGTTTAACTCGCTTTTTTGGTAAGCAACATCATATTGAAAAAGCTGCTATTGATGTGCGGCAAACACCACCAATACCGACTGAGCCAGAGACACTAACGTTTTAGCATCGCACGTAAATTAGCAACCCTAGCTTGACCTTGTTCCATCCGCTCATTTTGCGAAGCCACGGTTTTTTTCTTACCTTCATAGTGTAAATCATCTTGTGGCAGCTCGAGTACGAAGCGACTTAATTCCGGCGTTGAAACATCCCCAAATTGCCGACGATTCTTTGCATAAGTGAGCGTTAATGTTTCTTGCGCACGCGTGATCCCCACGTAGGCCAAACGTCTTTCTTCTTCAACATTTTCTTCATCGATACTGGTCTGATGCGGTAGAAACCCTTCTTCCATACCCACCATAAACACATGGGGGTATTCGAGACCCTTTGATGCGTGTAAAGTTAATAACTGCACAGCATCACTGTCATCTTCTTCTTCATTACGTTCCAACATATCTCGTAATGTCAATTTGCTCACAACTTCAGGTAAGGTCATAGGTGGATTATCAGCATCCCCTGTCAGCATGTCAGTGATCCATTTATAGAGTTCAGAGACATTTTTCATACGCATCTCGGCGGCTTTGGCACTCGGTGAAGATTCATACAAATAGGCTTCATAGTTGATCTCACGTACCATGTCTTTTACCGCCTCTAAGGTATCACCACGGACAGCCCTATCTGACAATTCCACAACCCAACGCGCAAACCCCATTAATGCATTGTATCCGCGTCCCGCCAAGCGATGAGTAAGCTCTTGCTCAAAACACGCTGCGAAGAGTCCAATATGGCGTTCATTCGCTAGACTGCCTAATTTCTCTAATGTCACCGGCCCTATTTCTCTGCGTGGTGTATTGACCACACGTAAAAATGCATTATCGTCATCCTGATTAACCAATAACCTAAGGTACGCCATAATATCTTTTATCTCACTTCGTGAGAAAAATGACATACCACCACTTATTTTATAAGGGATCCTGTTACTCATCAGTGATTTTTCAAACACTCGCGCTTGATGATTTCCACGATACAATATTGCATAGTCACGATAACTTGTTCGCTTCATAAACTTATGAGAAATAATTTCAGCAACAACCCTTTCTGCTTCATGCTCCTCATCTCTGGTCGCAATCACGCGAATGGGTTCTCCCGTATCAAGTTCGCTAAATAATTTTTTATCAAACTCATGCGGGTTATTCGCAATCAAAATATTTGCTGCTTTTAGAACACGTTTCACACTGCGGTAGTTTTGCTCAAGCTTGATCAATCGTAACCCTGGGTAGTCTTTCGATAACAACACTAAATTTTGGGGTTTAGCACCTCGCCATGAATAAATAGATTGATCATCATCGCCTACCACAGTAAACCGAGCTCGTTCACCTACTAACAACTTTACTAATTGATATTGACTGGTATTGGTATCTTGATATTCATCAACCAGTAAGTAGCGAAAACGACTCTGCCATCGCTCTCTTACCGTCGAGTTTTGCCCCAATAATAATGTTGGGATCATGATTAAATCATCGAAATCTAGCGCATTATAGGCACGTAATTGAATTTGATATCGCGCATATAGCTGAGCAAAGAGCGCTTTTTGCGGTTCCCGGGCTTCTTGTATTGCCCGTTGCGGTAAGATGAGTTCGTTCTTCCAATTACCAATCTGCATTTTAAGCAAATTCAATAAATCTTTATCTTTTTCTAACTCTTTCTCTGTTAGCTCACTCAATAGTTGGTTCGTGTCTTGATCATCCAATAATGAAAAGCCCGGCTTATAGCCTAACGTTTTAAGCTCTTTTTTTATCACTTCTAAGCCAAGTGTGTGGAACGTAGAGACCCATAATCCTTTTGATTCTTTTTTACCCAATGTTTGCAGTACCCGCTCACGCATTTCCTTAGCGGCTTTATTCGTAAATGTCACAGCGGCTATATTTTTTGCCTGATACTCACACTCTTGCACCAAATAGGCTATTTTATTCGTAATAACACGTGTTTTCCCAGAGCCTGCCCCCGCCAAGACCAAGCATGGTCCACTAATATACTTTACTGCTTCATCTTGTTTTGGGTTCAGTTTCATTACTGTGCTTATTTAAATACGATTAATAGTCATATTTTAACGTAAAGCGTCTCATGCGCCTAGCCACCAATTAATTCACGAAGGTGATGAAATGAGCTTTGCGCCCTTTCTATAATTAACCTCAGGTTTGGATAAGGGTTTTGGAATAGAAAATGTTTTGAAAACAAATTTACGTACAATCCAATGATGATATTTTGTTCAATATCAAGGCGCTTTTATGCAGTAATAGCGGGCTATTACAAATGAAAGCAACGCCGAGAGTGAGAAAAATAGCTTTATTGGGCAAATTCGCTTAGCTTGAGCTGAGGTTAATTAAACCAATCAACAAAAGTGCCGTTTACTTAACGAGGCAAGCGATCTTATTCTTGGTGTTTCTTTTCTTTATCGTAAAGTACACCCAACACTTCTCTTTGCTATGTTGTTTTACGAACATTTGCTAATATGCGTACAAGCAACTTTTTATAGGCCAAAAAGATGATCAATCCAGCAAAAATTGAAGAAATTGCCAAACAAATATCGAGTAACATGCCTCAAGGCGTTAAAAATCTGGCAGATACGTTCGAGTCAAAAACGAAGCAAGCTATCCAAAATAAACTTGCTGAGATGGACTTTGTCAGTAGAGAGGAGTTTGATATTCAAAGTAAAGTACTCATCAGAACACGTGAAAAGCTCGCCGAATTAGAAGCTAAAGTCGCTGAAATAGAAGCACAGCTAGACAGCGACAAACACGCAGAATAAATTAATTTGCGTAACGTTCCTTTACTTGTGTAACAGCCAGAGCATATTGGCTATTTATTTGCTCTGGTTGCCCAGCTCTGGCATTTAATTCATGCAATAATCCATCCGCTAGTCCATACACCCAACCATGAATCGTTAAACTTTGCCCTCTGCGCCAAGCATCTTGAACAATGTTGGTTTGACAAACATTACGAACTTGATCAATAACATTAAGCTCGCATAATGCGTCACACTGCTTATCTTGCGCAATATTATCAATAATATGTTGATGCTTTTCTTTTATATCTGAGACATGACGCAGCCAGTTATCAATAAGTCCAAAACGCGCTTCATCCAATACCGCTTGTACACCACCACAGCCATAATGGCCGACTACCATAATGTGTTTTACTTTTAGTACTTCAACCGCATACTGCATGACCGACAAGCAATTGTGATCAGTATGTACCACCACATTTGCAACGTTACGGTGCACAAAGAGCTCACCTGGCATTAAATCAACAATTTCATTCGCCGGTACTCGAGAATCGGAACACCCGATCCATAGATATTCAGGTTCTTGTTGACCAAGTAACTTTTTGAAAAAATCAGGATCTCGCGCTTGTTCGCGCTCTGCCCATTGTTGGTTATTATCTAATAAGTGTTCGAGCGTACACATCGCAGGAGTCCTCTATTTTCGGGTAGCGTGTATTAATATGTTCCTTGGTGTGAGCTGCTTTTCACAAAACTCACTAAGAGTGACATCATACCCAGCTGATTGTAAATATAAACCCCTATCGAGGACCAACCAGATCTCCAATGCCCGTCGAAAAACATGTCGTACCAGCTCAATTCTATCTGTTATACGTTTTCGTTTTTGGCCTTGAAGTAAATATTCATCATAATTAACTTCGGCTGGTAAGTTAATATTTTTTTGCATTGCAGCCCATTGGCAAAAATCGGAAAACTCTCCTGAGAATATGCTTTTATTTACCGAGGGAACACTTATATATACCTCAGAATCAGTACATTCTCGGCGTAATGCATCAAACCCCAAACGCCACGTCACTTCTTTACGTCTAACGACGGCTATCCGATCTGGTGCGGTGACCGTTTCTTGTAATGCTAATTTCATATCACTGTGGCTTAAAGTTAATTTACTGTGTTTTACTTCCTCACTCATTGGTTGATATGTTGGCTCAGTAAATAAATGGTAACAACACGGTGATAAGCTAATTTTTTGACAGTGCCCTGCTGCTGCACGACGTATGAAGGTCTGATGCAGTGCACCACATGCATGTAATGCTATTGCGTGCTGCTGCGCTTTAAAATACTGCACCGTATTGTCGGTTAAAACATTTGCGCAACTAAAGGTGACATTAAGTGCTTGTTGCTTGGCACTGTGGATACCTTGTTCACATAGCCCAGCTTGTAACTCAATAGCATGTACTTCGGGCGCACCTAAATGTGCCATGAGTCTTCCCAAGTGTCCTTTACCCGCGCACCACTCCAATACAGGTAATTGCTGCTCAGGCACATGGCTCACGAAATCTTGTAACTGAATTAATTTACGACCTTTTATCCCATTGCTTAACCAAAAAGGCACGCTTTCTCGGGGCCTTTCTGTGTACGGTAATGCTGTTAATGAAGCAAGCTCACTCAGGTGTGGAATATACTCAGAAAACACATCATATAAACGATTTTGATCAGCATCCAACACCGCCACCTCACTATCATCCAAGCTTAATAAAAAATGATTTAGCTCATCTGTAAATGGTAGTGTTAAATAATCAAATGCGACACGTTGCCAGTAATCTCGTGTGTTGGATAAGCACGTATCGAGTTGTTGAAATTGATTAAGCAAAGACATGAATACATACATTTCAAAATAAAACGCTATTCTAGCGTGTTTTTATCACGATAGGATAATTGTTGTATGCGATATTTTCGTTTATGAAATAACATCAAATAACCGTACATGGGTATTGATAGTAAGGTCAATACACAAGCTAACACTAACATCCAAGACCATGATGAATCGGTAGTATCATGCTTATGTTGATATAAAAAAGTGGGTTTAATCTTCCGCCACTGAGACAAATCCAAGTTGTATAATTGTGCGATCCATTGCCAACGTGTTTCAGACATGCTGCCAATAGCGCCTCCGGAATGCGTAATATAAGTCGCAAGCTCATCCGCTTCAAAGCTCAGCTGCTCTTTGGTTTTATGCCGCGCATACTTCTCATGGATCACCTCTATGCTGTGCTGCATATTCAGTAATGCATAGCGCCACCCTTTTAAACTCGCCTGCTTAAACTTCTCAACCGTCTCGGGCTTATGGGCCAGCATATTTTCACTGGTAAAAAGAATATCGCCATACACATTCAGCCCATATTGCTTAGGACAAATTTGTCGTGTCTTAACACCTTCCTGCAGCATTTTATACGGCTCGTTCGTAACGTAAACCTGAATTGCATCAAACATTCCCCGCTTGAAATCCTCTAATGGATTTAATCCTGCGTATAATGGCAAATCTGAAATGTTAATACCGACACGCTCGAGCATTACAGTAAGCTCTGCACTTTCCTCTTTTCCTAAGTGACTGACCTTTTTCCCTAAGAAGTCTTCCGGTTTATATATATTACTACTCTCTTTTACCATCCAGCAGTAAGGTGATGACTGAAATATAGCAGCTAACGCAACCAATGGTTTACCATCCATTTTGGCCTTTAACACGCCTGAATGAGTAACGCCAAACTGAGCCTGACCTGAAAGCACTTTAAAATGTGTATCTGGGTTACTAGGGTTGGCTGGTAAAATGGTCACTTTCAACCCAGCCTCTTTATAAAACCCCTGCTCCGCTGCCATATAATACCCAGCAAACTGAAATTGATGTGTCCACTTCAGCTGCAGAACAACAGGCTCAAGTCCGTTAGCACCTGATGTCCAAAAAAAAATAATAAACGACAAAGTAAACCAAACTTTCGCCATACATCTTTTACTCTTCCCAATAAACTCGAAGTTTAACTATAGAAAAGCAAAGCTTTTTTGCAAATTACCCGACCTTACGCGCTTCTTCCACCGAAGCTTGAAGATATTGGCTAAAACACGGGTTATTCGTCTCATCTTGATACAAGTAGCCAAGTTGAGAGAGGTGTTTATCAAACTGCTCATATGCATTCGGTGCAATATCAAAAGCAGCCAGTACATTCCCCTCCGCGGCACCATGGTTTCTATAATGAAACAAGGTGATATTCCAGTTCGCTCCCAATGTATCTAAAAAACGAGCCAGTGCACCAGGGTACTCAGGAAATTCGAAACGCAATAAACGCTCTTGCAATAACACAGGCGGCTTGCCACCAACCATGTAACGTATATGCAGCTTAGCAAGTTCATTATCTGACAAATCTTCTAATGCATAACCTTTCTTTTCAAGCCGCCCTTTAAGATCGTCTAATTCAATTTGTCCACCGCGTAATCCAACACCAACAAAAATTTGCGCTTCTCCTTCACCGGCATATCGATAGTTAAACTCAGTGATAGCACGACCCTCTAGATCATGACAAAACTGTTTGAAGCTGCCTTTTTCTTCCGCAATAGTCACCCCAAATAACGCTTCATTTTTAGCGCCTAATGCAGTTCTTTCTGCAATATATCGTAATCTGTCAAAATTCAAATTCGCGCCAGATAAAACAGCTGCTAAGGTTAGCCCTGCACGATTACTTTGCTCGCTCCATTTTTTTATGCCGGCGACGGACAATGCACCCGAAGGCTCAGCTATTGCACGTGTCGCAATAAAGATATCTTGTACCGCGGCACAAATCTCATCAGCACTCACAGTGATAACTTCATCACAAAACTGTTGTGCCAATCGAAATGTTTCGGTGCCGATCAGTTTCACCGCCACACCATCGGCAAAACTCCCCACCTCCGATAACGTCACTGGCTTACCTGCCTCCAAAGCGGCTTTTAAACATGCACTTTCCTGCGCTTCAACTCCAATGACTTTAATATCAGGGCGTAACGACTTGATGTACACCGCCATACCTGCCAACAGGCCGCCGCCGCCAACCGGAATAAATACCGCATCTAACTCATTTAATTGCTGCATTAACTCTCGCGCAACAGTGCCTTGTCCTACAATCACATCTTTATCATCAAAAGGGGGAACAAATACCGCTTGTTCTTGTTCTGTTAGCATGTGCGCATGCATTTGAGCTTCATCAAAGTTATGGCCATGTAACACCACTTTCGCACCTAAATTACGTACTGCATTGACCTTAATCTCAGGAGTCGTCACTGGCATCACAATACACGCTTGATGTCCAAGGTGTGCGGCACTTAATGCAACACCTTGGGCATGATTCCCAGCAGATGCTGTAACCACCTGACTACCTAGAGGTAATTGCTGTAATTTGTGATATGCACCACGTAATTTAAAAGAGTATACCGGTTGTTGGTCTTCACGCTTGAGCCAGATTTTTTGCCCCAAACGTTCTGAGAGTGCACTCATTTCACTTAATTCAGTCACCTTGACTAGTGGAGACATATCAGCTTGAATAATAGCGCGAAAATAATCTAGCTCTTGTGAAACCATCGTTAACTTAACTCCTCTAACTTCGCTAAATCACGTACAGCGCCTTTGTCTGCACTTGTTGCTAACAACGCATAGGCTTTTAATGCAGGGCTCACAACTCGTTGACGATCCAATGGTTTATAGGCATCTTTTCCACGTGCCAATTGCTTATCTCGTCGAGCCTGCATTTGCGTTTCGTCAAGTAACAAATGAATACCTCGATTATGGATATCAATATGGATCAAATCACCATTTTCAACCAGAGCTAACGCGCCGCCACTGGCCGCTTCAGGGGAAGCATGGCCAATAGATAAACCAGACGTGCCACCTGAAAAGCGACCATCGGTTAATAATGCACAGTCTCTATCTAAACCCATTGATTTTAAATAGCTTGTCGGATACAACATTTCTTGCATCCCAGGCCCCCCCTTAGGTCCTTCATAACGAATGACTATCACATCCCCTTTTTTAATCTCACCAGCCAAAATGCTATCAACCGCATCGTCTTGAGATTCAAATACAACCGCTGGACCTGTAAAATCAAGCATCTCGTCAACAACACCGGCACTTTTTACAATACAGCCATCAGGTGTTAAATTACCAGAAAGTACCGCTAAACCACCATCGAGTCGAAACGCATGTTCAATGCTACGAATACAACCATTTTCACGGTCAGTGTCTAACGTATCCCAGCGATATGCTTGACTCATCCCCTTCGTGGTTCGAATACCGGCAGGGCCTGCTCGAAAAAATAGTTGTGCTTTTTCATTGTTACTATCCATTGCATCCCACCGCGTGATCACATCACCTAAAGTGCCACCCGCAACATGTCCTACCGTTAAATCTAAACGATCACCTTTGGCTAATTCATTCAACATACCCATCATGCCACCAGCACGGTGTACATCTTCAATATGATATTCTTGAGTTGCCGGCGCAACTTTACATAAAAATGGCGTTTTGCGAGAGAGCTCATCGATATGGCTCATATCAAAATCAACCCCACCTTCTTGCGCTGCTGCCAATAAATGTAATACCGTATTTGATGACCCGCCCATTGCTATATCTAAGGTCATCGCATTCATAAAGGCCGCTCTATTCGCGATATTTCGAGGTAACACGGCTTCATTATCTTTTTGATAATAATCATTGCACAGAGCAACTATACGCTTACCTGCCGCTTCATATAATTGTTGACGATCTTTATGTGTCGCTAACGTTGTACCGTTGCCCGGCAATGCCAGTCCAAGCGCTTCTAGTAGACAATTCATTGAATTTGCCGTAAACATGCCCGAACATGATCCACACGTTGGACACGCTGAGCGTTCAACTTGCTCTGAGTCTTCATCACTCACAGTTGGATCTGCGCCTTTAACCATGGCATCAACCAAATCCAATTTGATATCAATATCGGCCAAGCGGGTTTTTCCGGCTTCCATTGGGCCACCCGACACAAAAATCACAGGTATATTCAAACGCAGTGCAGCCAACAGCATTCCTGGTGTAATTTTGTCGCAATTTGAAATACACACCATGGCATCAGCACAATGTGCATTCACCATATATTCTACTGAGTCAGCAATTAAATCGCGTGAAGGTAAAGAATACAACATGCCACCATGGCCCATTGCGATACCATCATCAATTGCTATGGTATTAAACTCGCGAGGGACGCCCCCAGCATCACGGATGGTATCCGCCATCAATTCGCTGAGCTGATTGAGATGAACATGGCCCGGAACAAATTGCGTGTAAGAATTTACGACAGCAACAATTGGCTTCTCAAAATCACTGTCTGTCATGCCTGTTGCACGCCAAAGCGCCCTTGCGCCTGCGCGTTTTCTGCCTTCGGTGGTAGTTTTACTTCTTAACTTGGCCATGCTTAACCCTTTAATGTTGTGCGCCGTTACTATATGTACAACGACGACGTTTCCTCATTCCCAATGCAGCCACATTACTGTGGCTGAGCGCTCTTCTCACTATTGATTGACGTACTCTAACCAACCATTTGTGTCGTCACTTTGTCCTTTTACTAAATCGAAATACGCTTTTTGCAACTCTTCAGTAATTGGACCACGTTTACCATTACCCACCTGGATCTGGTCAACGCTGCGAACTGGCACAACTTCAGCAGCTGTGCCCGTCATAAAGAACTCATCAGCTAAATACAATGCTTCACGTGCTATAGACTCTTCACGTACTTCATAGCCCCTAGCTCGGGCTAGTTCCATGAGTGTGTCTCGCGTTAAGCCTGGTAAAATACACGCCGTTGTTGGTGGTGTGTAAAGTATCCCTTTTTTAATAACAAATAGATTCTCACCCGCGCCTTCACTTAAACAACCATTGACATCGAGGGCAATACCTTCAACATAGCCATTGCGCTTGGCTTCACCTGAAATCAATTGTGAAGACAAATAATTACCACCAGCCTTTGCCGCTGTCGGCATAGTATTTGGTGCTAAACGATTCCAAGATGAAATACACACATCAACGCCATCAGCTAAACTGTCATCACCTAAATATGCGCCCCACTGCATCGCAGCAACAGTGACATCAGCTAAATGCGATTTCGGATTTAACCCTAAACCAACATTCCCTAAAAAAGCAAAAGGTCGGATATAAGCATCTTTAAAACCATTCTCGCGCACTGCATCTTTACACGCCTGAATGATCTGCTCAGCAGTAAATGGAATTTCCATACGATAAATTTTTGCTGAATCATATAACCGTTGAATATGATCCGTTAAACGAAAAATCGCCGGGCCATTCGGCGTATCATAGGCACGTATTCCCTCAAACACCGAGCTACCATAATGTAATGCATGGCTAAGTACGTGAGTTGTTGCTTGCTCGTAAGGGATCATTTCGCCGTTATGCCAAATCAATTCCGAAGTTTTAGTCATTTGTAATACCTTGTTCTTTTCTTAATAATTAATTTTAAATTGCCTGTTGCTGTAATGAGTGCAAATCAACCGTATGCACTTCAACCAGCTTACTCAGTTGTGATGTTAATAGATAGATCGGCTTATCACTGTCGACTGTCATTTTGACGTGAAATAATTCGTCATGGCCCTCCATCTCTAACTGAGTCAAACGAAACCCTCTGTGACGTGCAACTCGGAGAAAACGCTCGACAGCAATGCCTTGATTTTTAACTGAGATTGTTAGTTGATGTTTCATTGCGCTTTCTCCGTCATCATTTCATCATTAGCAGCCCCTGGTGGTACCAAAGGCCAAACATTTTCTTTATCGTCTATACATGCATGTACAATATAGGGCCCTGTTGAATTAACTAACGCATCTATCGCACTATCCACTTCATCTGCATGAGTAATTGTTTGACCTGGAATACCAAATACAGCCGCTAATTGCACAAAATCAGGGTTATCAGATAAATTAGTCTCACTGTAACGCCCTTCAAAAAAGAGTTGCTGCCACTGACGTACCATACCCAAACGTTGGTTATCTAAAATAACGATTTTCACTGGTAAATTATTGCGTCTTATGGTCGCAAGTTCCTGAATGTTCATCATGATAGAACCATCACCCGATACGGTCACAACCATATTCTGTGGACGCGCTATTTGTGCACCTATTGCCGCAGGTAAGCCAAAGCCCATAGTGCCAGCACCACCACTGCTGAGGTGATTGCTTGGGTGACTGAACGTCATATGTTGTGCAACCCACATTTGATGCTGACCCACGTCACAACATACCACCCCATCAGTTGGCATTTTCTTACTGAGCTCTTTTAGTAAATACGGCGCAAACACTTTTTCACCTGGGTAGTCATAACGCCAAGCATGTTGCTGCTTTAGCTGTATTATTGTCCTCAACCATGCTTCATCAGTGACAAAGCACCCAAGTGCCGGTATCGAGGCTTTAAGATCCGCTATCAAAGAAGCGGCTACCGGCTTACGTTTACCCACTTCCGCAGGGTCTATATCCAAATGAATAACTTTTGCCTTAGCGGCAAATTTTGCTAGATTTCCGGTCACTCTATCGTCAAAGCGCGCGCCGATACATACAAGCAAATCACATTCTTGCACCGCAATATTAGCGGCTTGACCACCATGCATACCCAACATACCTAAATCGTATTCATATTCAGGCAAAACGCTTCCTAATGCCTTTAATGTCGAGACGGCTGGCATCTGAGTTTTATTCAAAAACTGCATCAACTCGGCTTGCGCGCCAGCACTTTGCACACCCCCACCCACATAGGCGATAGGACGCTTAGCTTCAGACAGTAATAATTCCGCTTTTTGTACTTCACTATTGAGTAATTCTGGTAACTTCTCCTCCATCGCAAGCCAAGGCTGAAAAGGGGCCGAGGCAAGCTGGATATCTTTGGGAATATCCACCAGTACTGGGCCCGGACGACCAGACATGGCTAAATGCATAGCCTCTTGTAGCACTTCAGCTAAATCTTCAGCTCGCTCAACCATATAACTGTGCTTCGTGCATGATAAAGACATACCTAAAACATCAATCTCTTGAAAAGCATCAGAGCCAATAGCTGCGGTCGGCACTTGGCCTGTGATTGCAAGCAAAGGTACAGAATCCATCATTGCATCTGCCAATGCAGTGATCAAATTGGTGGCACCAGGCCCTGATGTTGCAAAACACACTCCCAGTTTCCCTGTACTACGTGCATAACCAACCGCCGCAAAACCTGCACCTTGCTCATGACGCGTCAAATAATGCTTCACAGGCGCACCATAAAGGGCGTCGTAGATGGGCATAATTGCCCCTCCGGGATAACCAAAGACTTCTTGAACGCCGTGTTTGGCAAGTAAGTCGATAAGTAATTGTGCGCCTGTCATTATTTTCCCCATTCCCAATCGTTCAAATTATCACTAAGAAATTTAGCCCTAAAACCAAGAAGCCCCCCGAACTTTTCAGTGCGGGGGGCTTCTCGTTGATGCTTTTTAAAGCACTAACTCGCCCCCGCGGTAATAATAATTACCACGTTTATAATCACGACTAGAGTTAGTACTTTTGCTAGCATACTGAATATCACCAAATTAAATTATTTACGTAACGACAAATCGCTGTTTCTCGACTTGCCTTGTTCTTTTTCTATTAGTAACCCGAAGCCCAACCCAAGTCAACCATAAAAACAATGCTTAATATCAATGAAAAACACTTTACAAAGGTTTTTCAATCCACACAAAGCAATATTTCAAATAAAAAAACCTGAATTTTACAATTTCTTTTTGTTTTGACGTGTTCATATTTTATTTACAACACATTTCATCCTGTAAAAAAATCATATGAAACTTTTATGATCTACTCGGTATTTTGATTATGATGATACATCACAATCTATTCTAGGGAATACCATGGCAACCTACACTGCTCGCCTTATCGTCATTTTCATCATCGGCTTTTTATTTCTATTTAGCCACAACGGGCATACAACACCTGCGTTATACAAAATCGAAAAGTCAGGGATCACATCCTATTTATTGGGCACTGTACATGTAGGTGATGAATCAATGAAGGGGCTTAATCAGATGGTCACTACAGCGATTGATGCCAGCAGTGCTGTCATTGTTGAAGTCAATATTAACAACTTATCACCCCTTGAAATACAACGTCGCTCAGCACCATTTATGCTACTCACCCCACCTAACACCTTAAAGAATCAACTGAGTAAAAAAAATTACGCCCAATTAAAAGCGTATCTAGCCGAAAAAGAAATCGATATTGCAGTATTTAATCAATACGCACCTTGGGCAGTTATGGTTACAGTATTACAAATGGAATACCAGAAATTAGGGTTCAAAGATGATTTTGGCATTGATAAGCAGGTGCTTAACTATGCAAACATGAAACAAAAACCCATCATTGAATTAGAGACACTGGAACAACAATTAGCCATGTTTAACCGCTTAAGTGCACAAGGTGACAGTATGTTAACCGAAACATTCAAACAAATGGGTGATATAGAGCACTACTTTTTAGATTTGATCCGCGCTTGGAAGCAAGGTGATATGACCACACTCAGTAAATACTACAATTTAAGCTTTGACGACAGTACTTATGGAAGGTTTAGTGAGCAAGTCATGCTCATTGAACGTAATAATAATTGGGTAAATATGTTAACTAAGCAACTGACAAAACAATCTTTATTTATCGCAGTCGGTGCCCTACACCTGCCAGAAAAACACGGCCTAATAGCGCAATTACAACAGCACGGTTTTGCCATTACCAATATTTCAGTAAAATAAGACTCACGCCTTTATTATGCCAAATGTACTGAACGCTCCCACATTTGGCATAGTGAAGCGCCTGCCTCCAACTTTTGATTTAAACCTTTTCAGCTTATTTCACGTCACACCCTATAAATACATAAATTGGGGTTTAGAACATGAAGACGATTGTACTTTTAGTGCTTTTAGCAGCCATCAACACGGCAAACGCCGCTGACAATCATATCATTAAACAGTATTTTGCAATTGAAGACAGCCAAGTGCTGGAAATTGACGTACCGGTCGGTAACTTAGAAATGATCGCCTATGATGGTGAGCAGATTGAAGTATCAGTTGTTTTAAAATCGCAACAGCACGGCAATTGGTACCCACACACCAACAACCTATCTGATATAAAATTAAAAAGCCAACGCAACCAGAATAAATTGTCACTGTCAATTGATGAGGAAAACTTGCAACAACATTGGCACGTAAAAGTACCAACTGCCTTTCGCTTAGATATCGAAATAGGCGTAGGCAATGTTGATATTGCAGATCTTGACAATTCCGCAGAGGTTGAGGTTGGCGTGGGCAAGGTACGCATTGATACCAACGTATCTGATTTTAACTCTGTATCTTTAGAGTCTGGTGTAGGCAACACCAGCTTAATTGGGTTAATCAACAAAGTTCAGCATCACAAAAAAGTGATTCACTCTGAGACCATATATCACGGTAAAGGCGCATATAACCTAGAGGTTGAAGTTGGGGTTGGAAATATTAAAGTACGTCATTGAATTAGCCCAACATGTTCAAGCGCTGTGCGTACTGACTCTTTCCTTAATGGTTTCAGAATGGTCACGTCAGCACCCAGCGCTTTTGCCCGATTTAATTCTACTGGTTCACTATTTGCGGTCACAACAATGATGGGTTCAGATAAGCCCAGTGTTTGTCGAATATATTCAATGGCCTGAAAGCCATCCATCACCGGCATATTTAAATCCATAAAAATCACATCATAATGATGAGTACTCAAATCATCGACAGCTGCCAATCCATGCTCAACATGCTTCACGGTAATTGAAAATGTCTCTAGTACTTTTTTAATTATCTTTGCATTTAATGGGTTATCTTCCACTAATAAACCAGTTAAAGGCCTTAGTTGACAATGTTGTTCTCGTCGGCTGTGCATGAGATAAATAGGAGTTTTTACCCGTACCACGGTACCGCTAGGTAGCCCCTTTTCAAATTCTATGTCTCCGCCCATGGCATCTAACAACCATTTACACCGTACCAAGCCTAGCTGCAAACCTTGAAAGTGTGTCTCTGTCACATTGCTTGAAAGCGGCGAAACACCAGAAAAACCACACCCGGTATCTTTTACGGCGATCTGCAAGTAAGTCTGAGCTTCATCTAAATACACCTCGATTAATACACTGCCTTGCTCGGTGAACTTAATCGCATTATCAACTAATTGGCCAATGATCCACGCCAGGTGTTCATGATCACAAGCAATAACCAATGATGTAGAAAATGAAAACTCGGTCTCTAATGCTATCTTTTTCCGCTGTGCTTCATATTCATGGGGTGAAATCGCCTGCATCAGCGTTTGAGTAAGATCATCAGGCACCACCGACACTAGAATATCTCCTTGCTCCCAACGACTAAACTCTTGAATTGCATTCAATTGGTTAACTAATTGCTTCGCCGACACCTCTACTTGTGTCAGCTGTGATTGCGCCCCATCTTGGCGGTATAGGTTTAAAAAACCCAAAATAGCTTGTAAAGGCGTTCTTAACTCATGACTTGCACGAGCAAGAAAGTGCGTTTTCATGGTTAAGGCATGCTGCGTTTCTTGTTTTTGAAGTTCAAGAGAATCGATTGTATCCCTTACCTTTTTCTCCATTGGTTTAAAGATAAATACCACTTCTAACCAAAGCACAACGATTGCACTGACCCAGAATACAAATTCAAACAAACGTGTTAATGCCACTTTACGATTAGCACCTTGCTCAAAAAGTTGCACAGCTTGTTGTTGATAAAATAGTAATACCTGTGCTTCATTGGCCATCTTAATAGCCACCTCTGGACTGAAGGTTTTAGAGTCATATAACGCTAAAAAGTCTAGGCTCCGTTTATTCAAATTAGCCGGCGCATCAAAATACAATGTCATTAACGCTTCAGACAAAAATACATATTTCCCCTCTTTTTCACCTAGGATCATCTGATGATTGGCCGAAAATACGCGCACACTTTTATCCAACTCTGTAAAAAGTGTCTGGGTGAGCTTTTGCTCTTTTTTATAAAAAACAATTTGATTAACGTGTAACGCTATTTTCTGTGCCAACATACGTTGCATACCTGCACGATTAATAAGCTCCGCATCCTCTTGTTTTTGCTGCAAAAGGTATTGCATCGCCGCAGCCGCCAATGTGACTAATACCCCCATTACCAACACTGCGATAAAATAACGGCTGCGCATAGACTTAATGATATTACGCATATTAACTTATCCATCCTATTTGCCATAAAGTGTAGTGTAAAAATTGAAAACTAACATAACCTCACTTGACACCTAGATGGCTAAAGTGTTTCAATGCGTGCTCACCCTATTTGAGGGTCAATGTAAACTCACCGAGTAATATGTTGGCCTAGGGCTGGAAGAGGTGCGTTATTCAGGTACTTGTGTTGAGGAGAGCAAACTCCCATGACACACAAGGAGGGGGAACTAACGCCGAGAAATATATACTATTTGCTCAGTATACATTTCGGGCGACTGGGTTGAATCCCAGCGACTGTCACCAATTGCAGCGTTAATCATATTAACAACGCACATATGTTTGGTGGAGAGCTTCTGGTCTTAAAATAATAAGGCCACTCGCCTTGTCATTTTTAAGTCCATTGCTCTTCGAATTTTAACTGTTCGAAGTTTGGACTCACTCCAGACCCCGAACAAGATATAAGTTCGGTAGAGATGAAATCACAATACGATTTATCCAACTATCCGTTGTGGACAGCCTTAGTTACGCCTTTTGATGCGAATAACCAAGTTGACTATGACACTTTACATTCGCTTGTGAATGAACAAGCGCAAGCAAATAACGGTATTCTCCTGCTTGGCAGTACTGGTGAAGGGCTGGCCTTAAGCTCTGCTGAGCATAAGTGCATTGTCGAGACTGTTTGCAACATGCAATTAGACGTCCCTATTATGGTGGCTGTGGGCGGCATGAACTTGCAAGATCAATCTGAATGGGTGGCGTTTTGTAATACCCAGCCGATTCATGCACTGTTGCTTGGCTCTCCGTTATACACAAAACCTGGGGTAGTCGGCCAAACACAATGGTTTGACACCCTGCTGAGCGCCACTGACTTACCTTGTATGTTATACAACGTACCTGGACGCAGTGGGGTATCCATCAAACCCCAAGTGCTAAAAAATCTAGCCCACCATAAAAATTTATGGGCACTCAAAGAGGCCAGCGGTGATATTGGAGTATTTGAAGCTTTCAGAAAAGCCAATCCAACTCTCGCTATTTTTAGTGGCGATGACGGCCTCATGCCATATTTTGCTCAAGCCGGAGCTGCTGGACTCGTATCCGTGGCCGCAAATGCCTGGCCAAAGCAAACCGCTGAGTTTGTTCGTCGCTCGTTAGCGGGGACTTTTCCTAACTTGTTTACAACTTGGACTGATGCTGTTAATAGCCTATTTTCAGTGGCTAATCCCATTCCAGTCAAAGTATTAATGCATGTACAGGGCAAACTTAGTACCCCTAATTTACGTCCTCCATTAACGCACCTAGAGTTGCCGTGTACTCAGGCAATTGACCGTGCAAACACCACAATTTTATCTTGGAATTAAGGCAGTTATTATGAGCTGGTTAGAACTATTAAACAATTTAGAAAATGGCAGTGTACGTGCTGCGACACAAGACGAACAAGGCAACTGGCACGCTAATATCGAAGTAAAGCAAGGTATTTTAGAAGCTTTTAAAAATGGCAATAATATTGAATTCCCGGGTGGTTTTGTTGATAAACATAATTTAGCGCCACAAGGGTTTGCAGCTGAAGCAGGCGTTCGTATGGTCCCTGGTGGCAGTAGTGTTCGCCGTGGTGCGCATGTTGCATCGGGTACCATTATCATGCCACCAGCATATGTGAATATCGGTGCCTACATAGGTGAAGGTACTATGGTCGATAGCCACGCATTAGTAGGGTCATGTGCTCAAGTAGGTAAAAATGTACATTTAAGTGCCGCAGTGCAACTAGGTGGCGTGCTTGAGCCAATTGGCGCAAGCCCAGTTGTTATTGAAGACGATGCATTCATCGGTGCTGGCTGCGTTATCGTTGAAGGCGTTGTTGTGAAAAAAGGCGCTGTACTTGCACCTGGCGTACGTTTATCAGCAACTATTCCTGTCTATGACTGTATCAACGAACGTCAGTTAGACAAAGGGGAAGCCATTCCAGAAAATGCCATTGTTATTCCTGGTTCTCGCCCGTCATCAAGTGAATGGGGCCGTGAGCAAGGCTTAAGCATGTCATGTGCGCTTATCGTAAAATATCGTGATGAACAAAGCGACGCATCTTTAGAATTAGAAGAGGTATTACGATAATGTCTTTTTTGAGCACACCATTGCGTCAAACCATTACTAAGTTAACCGAACAAGAGCATACCCCGTTTTTTGTTTATGACTTAGATGGCTTACTGTCACACCTAAAACCACTCACAGAGCAATCTGTTGTGAAACTATGGTACGCGGTTAAAGCGAATCCTTTATCGAAGGTGATCCAAACCTTAGATAAAGCAGGGTTTGATTTCGATGTGGCCAGTAGCGGTGAACTTGATCAAGTTTTACGTCAAGACATCGATGCAAGCCGAGTGCTCAATACGGGTCCTGCCAAATCAAAAAGGCAGATCCAGCACTTTCTGTCACAAGGGGTACGTACCTTTGTGGCAGAAAGCCATAATCAAGTTAAGTGGCTTAATGATGCTGCTGAAGAATTAAATATTCAACTGCGTATTTTACTTAGAGTACAGCTGCGCTGGCCTGAAGGTGAGAAAAACCCACTTGGTGGTGATAGCCTAACGCCTTTTGGATTAGGCGTTGAACAATGGCACTCGTTGCAAATAAGTAAATACCAAGCCCTGAATTTTGTTGGCCTGCACATTTTCCAATGGGGCAACATGTTAAGTACTGAGAAGCTCGTGCAACTTTGGACGCAAATGGTGCCGCCACTAAAAGCTCTGGCCGATAACTTGGGCTTCAAATTAGACATATTAGACTTAGGCGGTGGCTTAGGGATCCCTTACTCTGAAAATGACGCTCAGTTAACTTGGCCAACCTTGATTGACGCACTCGCACAAATTAAGGCATCAGCTGGCGTAACAGAGCTGTGGATGGAGCTTGGTCGATATGCTGTGGGAGAGTTTGGTCATTATGCCAACCCTGTCGTCGAACAAAAACAAAACTATGATGAGCATCAACTTATTATGTCGGGTGGTATTAATCACCTGTTGCGTCCAGCAGTGACCAACCAAGCATTCCCTTGTGAACTACTACGTAAATCAAGCGCGGCATCTCGCAGCTATGTGCTCCATGGCCCGTTATGCACGGCCTTAGATAATTTAGGCTATCACACGTTACCTAAAGATATACACGAGCAAGACTGGTTGGTATTCAGCCAATGCGGCGCGTATGGCTTTACAGAAAGTATGCCCTACTTTTTATGTCATGAATTACCAGCTGAGTATGTGATTGAGCACGGCAAAATATGCCACGTCAGAGCTATGCAGCATGCCAGTGATTATTTAAGGTAAGGAGCCAATATGACCCCAATTAAGCAAGAAAATATTCAAGTGGGTGAAATAGCAAACGGGCTACCATTAACGATTCCTGTGTATCGTTTAAAAGGCAATGACACCGGCCCACGCGTCTATATTCAGGCCAATATGCATGGTGCAGAAGTGCAAGGCAATGCCGTTATTTATCAATTACTAGAACAGTTGCAACAACAGACATTGGCTGGTGATATTACGTTAGTCCCTTACGCCAACCCTATTGGATGTAACCAAAAGTCTGGGGAATTTACGCTAGGCCGCTTTGACCCAATTACAGGCACCAATTGGAATCGCATGTATCAAAGTCATCTACCATTAGTGGATACCTTTGTTGCTGAACATCTCGACAGCTCCTTAAGCGAAATTAAAAACCAGTTCTCAGCAGCTTTAGTACAAGCGACACAAGCTATGCTTGATGGGCCAGCATACAGTATAAATACCGGTAAACGCATAGCTTTAAACCTACAACGCTTAGCCCATGAAGCCGACATTGTACTGGACTTACACACTGGGCCTATTTCATCTAAACATCTATATTGCCCAGAATATGCCAAGGCGAGTGCCAGTTACTTTAATATTCCCCATGTGCTGCTCATTCCCAACGACTTTGATGGTGCACTTGATGAAGCCAGTTTTTGTCCGTGGTGGGCATTGAGTGAAGCCTATAAAAAACAGGGGCGAGATATACCTGTTTTAGTTGAAGCATTCACTGTTGAACTTGGCTCTCAAGAAAAAATTGACTTAACCGAAGCCAAAGCAGATGCAGCAAGTCTACTCAGCTACTTAAGCTATAAAGAAGCGTTGCTAAACTCGCCATTTAAACCACAAGCAATGGTCCGCTACGGTTGTATGCTGCAAGATTACCTAGCCTACTATGCACCAATGGGTGGCATGGTTGAATACACAGCGGCACTGGGCAGCCATATAAAAGCAGGTGACACAATCGCTCATATTTTGCGCATGGAGCGTTACCTGTCGGAGCAACCTTTGCACAGTATCACTTTAGATAAAGATGCCATTGCTATCTTGCATTTTGCGTCAGCAAGCGTCAACCAAGGAACTGAGTTGTATAAGTTCTTTACTAATTACTTTGAGCTATAGCTCAATCACAATATTGCGTGAGAGTAAGCTGGTATCAACCTGCTTACTAAGGAATGGCGGCGATGCCGCCAACCTTTTTTCATTCAGATCCGCTAACTAGCATATTTGACCCCAAACCTAAACAGCAGTTATTCATCCTCATTTAATATAAAGCGGTGTATAATTGTCACTTCAATAATATTCTATGAAACAATACACTATGGAACTGCGTTCACTTGTTTTTGGTACTTTACTTTCAGGGCTTTCATTTACAACTCTCGCTGAGACACCTGCAAACAACGATGAGATTGATCTAGTTAAGCAATGCATTCTGAATGAAATTATTGGTGGCGATAAAAAGCAAACAATTGAGCAACTGAGGACTCGATGCGCTAAGCTGGATGCCGCAAGACAGCTCAGTTCTTTAGATAAGCGCGTAGCGCGAGAGCGAGTCGGTGAAAAAAACCGTAATGTACTTACACCACATCACCGTAACTATATTTTGCCTGTATCCTACATAAGCAACCCTAATAATCGCCCTTTCGATGGTCTTAAGAATATTGATGCGGAAGCGGGTGAGCCGCTTGATAACTTTGAAGCGAAATATCAACTGTCTCTTAAAATACCACTTTATAGCGATTTTTCTGATAGTGACCAAGCCATTTATATGGGCTTCACTTTACAATCTTACTGGCAGCTTTATAACAAAGATATCTCTTCACCGTTTCGTGAAACCAATTATGAGCCAGAACTATTCTGGGTTAACTTCCTAGATGATGAAAATGTCCTTTGGGGTGATGAAATGGCGATAGTGTTAGGTATCTCTCACCAATCTAATGGTAGAAGTCAACCTAACTCACGTTCTTGGAACCGTATTTATGCAAATTTCATATGGGAAAATAATGGTTTTGTCTTCAGTTTCAAACCTTGGTATCGACTGCCAGAAGAGCGTAAAACTGATGTACTAACGGCCAAAGGAGACGACAATCCAGATATTCATAGATATATGGGTTACTTCGAGCTCAGTGGGGTGTATAGATATAAAGAGCATGAATTTGGCTTTACTGCGCGAAATAACCTTAACAGCGACAATCGGGGCGCTCTACAAATTGACTGGTCATTCCCTATCTGGGGAAAATTACGAGGCTACGCACAATACTTTAATGGCTACGGTGAAAGCTTGATTGACTATAACGCAGACATTCAACGATTTGGGGTGGGTATACTGCTTACCGATATTTTATAAATACCACGCTCTACCCTGAAAATAGACCCACGATATAAAAAAGCGCCCTATTTATGGCGCTTCTTATTGTCATTACTCGTCTTCAGATAGGCTTTTTTTATCTCGCCTTTGATAAAATATTGCCGCAAGTAAATAACCAACACATACATACATGTTCAATATAGGAATACAGGATGAAATTATCGCAGGCTTTTTCCTGAAACCCTTTAACTTCGCAATCAATAAATTAAACGGCAACGCTATTATTATGGATACTATGCCGCCTAATAGTATCGGCGGTAGTTCTCCTGTCCTGAATAATTCTAAAAATTCCATGTTTCACCTTTGTATATTATTCTGGGGAGATGGGCACTATGGTCACACTTCCTCCGCCACTACCCCCCATCCAACCTTCGCTGTACACCACCGTAACTGCAATACCGTATTCAGCAGCCTTATCTAAAAAGCGCTCTAAAGCCGCACTACTGCTAAATGTATACCGGCCTTGAATCGATGCACCAGCATCGGGGATTCTATTGCCATTGGCATCGCGCGCGCTGTTAGCTTTATAATTCAATTTTAAAACAGCACTTCCCAATGTTGAAGCTGTCATTAACAAGATCGATCCATCTTCAAACTTAAACCTCAGTTCAAGACCGTTTAACGGACCAATAAACGAGCCCCCAACAATTGAGGTAAGATTTGCTGACCAATACGTGAGTGGATAAGCAGATTGATACCAGCTATCTAACTTATCGTGATTACTGAAATTTTGCGACAAACTCCATGCACTCCCTAACCCTGAAGAGGATGGGACTGGCACCGTAGTTGACGCCTCTATACTGTTGAAATACGTATGCGCTTGATTCACTCTGTTCTGCAAATCTGAAGAAGTTGCGGTATATCGACCGGTCACCACAGTGACTAATTCACCACGACGATCTAACTCTGGTCTAGACGTCACTCTAAACGACTTAACTAAGCCATTTTTAATACTAATAACATGCACATTATACTCAGAGCTAACACTGTCATACTCAGTCATCTCTTTCACTTTACTCACCGCTTTGGTATGCATTTGCACTGCCGAAGAGCACGGATTGCAAGTCACATTAATTGCAGCTTTGCTATCGTGAGTAAATAAAAAAAGTAAAAAACAAAATGTAATAATAAGAAGTTTGCTATGTTTCATTTTCTATGTCCTTATAGGTAATTGCAGTTATCCATTAACTGACAATTTACAAGGTAGACCAAGAGCTGATATTAAGCAATTATTTAGTAGGTAATAATACGAAAGAAATAGTATTTAAGTTTTATTTTTAAATCGATGTGTTATTTAAGGATACACGCTATCCTGTTCTTAACATGCAAATTATGAACAACGCGTGCGCGCAGTATCCTGCAATGCTAAAGGCGATGAACTTTAGTGCATCACCTTTGAATTTATTGAGACCACCAAATATTATTTGAGTTGCTGAGTGAGCCAATACAAATCTGAATGAATGCCTGCTGCAGTCACCTCTTTGCCGGCACCAGGGCCTTGAATAACTAACGGATTCTGCTCGTACCACAGACTTTTTATTACAAATATATTATCACCAGGGGTTAAATTCGCAATCGCCGAGCCTGCCTCAGCAAAAGCAATTCCAACTTTTGCAGTCACTGTACTACTGTCGCTAATAATTAATTGTCCTGTGTAACGGAGCGATTTACCCTCATCATCTGCTTGTTGGTATTTCGCAGCATAAAATGTGTCTAATTCATCACGTTTCGCTAAAAAGTCATCCCAACTACCTTCAGCTAAATGCACCGGCATTAGAGGTTCTAATGCAATGTCATCAACATCGAGTTCTAAGCCTAAATCACGCGCCAATATGAGCAACTTTCGTTGCATATCTCTACCTGATAAGTCTTCTCTGGGATCTGGTTCGGTATACCCCATTTCTTGTGCAGCAAGCACCAAGTCAGAGAACTTTTGATTAGCAGTAAAACTGCTACATAACCAAGAGAGCGTGCCTGAAAACACCCCTTCAATTGACGTGATCACATCACCGCTATTTTGTAAGTCAGCCAGGGCAAAATTGATAGGCAAACCCGCACCAACACTGGTGTTATAACGCCAATGTAAATTACGCTCACGTTGCTGCTCTCGTAATAACTGATACCAACTTCTGTCGGCAGTACCTGCGTATTTATTAGCGCTGATCAAGTGACAATCACTGGCCACAAAGTCTGGATACAGCAAACTAAATGCTTCACTTGCGGTGATATCAATCACCACTTTATGTTCATAATCTAATTCTGAAATGTGCTCAACAAGCGACTTACTGTTGTAACTTTGCGCTTCATTTTTCCATTGTGTCTGCCATGCTGATAACTCAATACCGCTCGGTGAAAATACCATCTCTTTTGAGCGCAGCAAACCAACAACCTTTAAATCAAACTGTGATTGCAAACGGGTAATTTGCTGCTCGCATTGTTGTAAAAATACATCTCCGACATTACCAATGCCGGCAATAATTACCGCAATCTCCCGACCTTTATTGATAAGCTTATCGTGCAATACAGCCAAAAGATCACTGTCTAATGCCTGATCGGTCAAGAACAAAGCGTAATCACTGTCTTGATGAGCAAAGCGAACGACTACTTCACGATCATGGAATAATTGCTCGGCTTGCTGCTTGAGCCCTGAGAGCTCTGAGGAAGACGCAACCAGTGCACACCCTTGCAAATTACTTTCTACAATATTAATGCGCCCAGCGAGCTGCTGTGCAACAATATGCGTGAATGTTGCAGGCAACAGTAAATACGCTTCACCATTAACAATAAAATGATGAATACTGTGCTGAATAAGCTGACTTAACGTACGTACTTCACCCTTCGCTAAGTTTTCTACGCGCACTAAATCAAGGTTCTCAAAGGTGCTAATAAAGCGTTTTGCTTTGCTATACCCTTCTTTTACTATTTCTGTAGGTGACGCTTCAGGCTCATAACTGCTGCGCACTTGTAGCTTGATGTTACTTCCCTTTAAAGGAGAGAGTGTCTTAGCATGCAGCACTGGATTACCTAGTCTTGCCAATAAATTTGCTTGAGCACGACACACCTTTGGGTATTTCAGCGCATTGCTCACTTTACGTGGATCGGTGCTATACACCCCCTGCGTATCGGTCCAGATTGAGACGGCACTGGCATCAATATAACTGGCGAGTAGCGTAGCACTATAGTCACTGCCATTACGACCTAATGTGACGGTATTTTTATCACAATCTTGTGCAATAAACCCGGTAACCACATAGACCACCGCATCTTGCAACTGGGCGTAACATGCTGCTTTATTCTGTTGGTGTAGCAATTGTGCATCATGCAACGTAAACAATTGGCGGGCATCAATGCTGCGTGCAGCTACCTTAAGCTCATTTAGATAATGCGCTAATAACCGAGCCGACCATAGCTCACCATGGGCTAGTAAGGGAGATTCTTGTAATTCTGATTGTTGAGCCAATTGAGTAATGGCAACTAACTCAGCGTCTAGCTGCGCTTTGAGTGCTCGGTGTACATCGCCAGAGAACAACTCATCAACCAGCTCACTCTGGTGCTTTTCCAACTGAATCAATACGTCTGAAAACGCTTGTTGATCTTGCTGCTGATAACTTTGCCAAAGCTTCACTAACGTGTTTGTGGTTTTACCCGCCGCAGAAACCACCACACAATCACCGCTTTTACAATGCCCAAGTATTATTTGAGCAACGGCTTGATAGCGTGACGCAGAGCTTAAGCTTGAGCCACCGAATTTATGTACTACTCTTGTCATTTTTCTACCACAAAACCGTATGAGCCGGTGTTAATTTAAAAGTTTTTGCCTCATCAGATCCTTTGCTTTGACCTGGTGTAGTGCGTTTAAACGCTTGCTCTAGATCAGCCACCAAATCATCTAATTCTTCAATACCCACTGAAATTCGAATCAGCGTATCTCCTACGCCCGCTTCAAGACGAGCTGTCGCATCCATACCCGCATGTGTCATGGTCGCAGGATGACAGATTAAGCTCTCTACGCCACCCAGTGATTCCGCCAGTGAAAACTCTTTTAAAGAGGTCAAGAATGCAGCAGAGTCACTTAACCCGCCTTTTATGTCAAAGCTCACCATGCCGCCGAAACCTGCTTGCTGCTTTTTGGCTAATTCATGTTGTGGATGAGATTCTAAGCCTGGGTAATACACTTGACTAACATAGTCCGATTGCTCTAAGTATTTGGCAATCGCCAAGGCATTTTCTTGATGCTGCTTTAAACGTACATTCAGCGTTCGTAAGCCGCGAAGCGTTAAATAGCTATCAAAGGGCGCGCCCGTAATGCCAATGTTATTTGCCCACCATGCTAGCTCCTCACCCAGTTCCGCAGTACGTGCGATCACGGCACCACCGACCACGTCTGAATGACCATTAATATATTTAGTGGTTGAGTGAACCACAATGTCTACACCAAACTTAATAGGGTTTTGTAATGCCGGTGACAAAAAAGTGTTATCTGCAGCAACTAGTGCACCTGCTTGCTTAGCGGTTTTCACCACAGCTTCTATGTCTGTCAGGCGAAGAATAGGGTTGCTCGGTGTCTCAATCCATACCACTTTTGGCTTTATATCTAAAATTTTCTGATAGCTTTCAGGCTGTGTTAAATCAAGTACTACAAGGTTTAATAAGCCACGCTTTTGCAATGATGTGAATAAACGATAACTGCCGCCATAACAGTCATGGGGGATCACCAACGTGTCATCGCTATTTAATAGTTGCGTCACTAAGTGAACAGCAGACATACCCGTTGCGGTAATAATGCCTCTTTCTCCGCCTTCTAGCTGAGCTAATGTTTCAGCTAAAATATCTCGATTAGGGTTACCACTGCGACCATAATCATAATCTCGTTTGGTATCAAAATCTGCAAATGAGTACGTAGTTGATAGGTATAACGGCGGTACGACCGCACCATGGTGCTTGTCTGCTTCTATGCCATGGCGTACTGCGATGGTTGATTTATTACGTTCACTCATATCATCACCTAGATAGTTGGATGTTTAGACGTCTAAAAGGTTAGATTAATAAATACTAGAAGTCAAAACATTTATACTGCTAAATGGCTATTTACTTAGTATTTGACTATCTTATTTAAACCGATAAAATTTCGCCACTTCAAAAAAAATGATCGCGAATACGATCGAACGAAACACTTACTATGGCAAGTAAAGGGGCTTTTGCCTAGACCATCACAAACAATGTCATATAATGACAACCAGTAAGTACATAGTTCCGTCGGATAGGCACTACAAAATAAAGGCAACAACAACATTATGGCTAAATGGAATGGTGAATATGTTCACCCGTATGCAGAACACGGTAAAAAGTCTGAACAAGTAAAAAAGATCACTGTATCAATCCCGTTGAATGTATTGAAAGTGTTAACTGACGAGCGGACTCGCCGACAAGTTAATAATTTACGTCATGCAACCAATAGCGAGCTACTGTGTGAAGCATTTTTACATGCATTTACTGGGCAACCTTTGCCAAACGATGAAGATTTACGAAAAGATAATCCAGAAAAAGTACCTGAAGAAGTGCGTCAAATTATGGAGTCTATGGGGTTAGAAGTGCCTATCATTGATGAAGAATAGTCAATTAGAAGCTCCTTCGGGGGCTTCCTATTCTTGTTTAATTTCGAAAAAATGATTTCTTTCGATAACTTCGAACTTTCAAAACCGCATTTTTGCAACTTTAATCATCATTCATATCTGACAACTTCCACAATCTAAAACGTTATGTGGGCAATACACTCCCAAGTGATAAATACCGAGATCGACATATAAGGGCTACGGCTATACCCATATAAAGCGGCTTTAGTATCTACTTCATTAAAATATCACTCACTCTCGCGAATGAGATCTCGCATTCATTGCGTCAAAAAATGAGGAGAAGGCACTTTGTACGAAGAGAAAAATGAGAGTATCCAAATGAAGATGATTAAGAAAATACGTATTCGTAGGTATCGTTAGGGGTCAATATCAAGATAGATGGAATCGATATTCTGGATAAACAAAAGCCCCAACCAAAGGCCGGGGCTTTCAAAGACAAATCTTAAATTAGTTTAAAACTAAAATTAAGCTTGCTTAGGACGTGCAATAACGTCTACTAAAGTCCAAGATTTATTCTTAGAGATAGGAGCACATTCACGAATAGTAACTGTGTCGCCTGCTTTAGCTGTATTGCTCTCGTCATGTACGTGCAACTTAGTTGTACGCTTGATGTATTTACCGTAGATCGGGTGCTTAACCTGACGTTCGATACCTACAACAATAGACTTTTCCATCTTATCGCTGATCACACGACCTTGAAGAGTACGGATTTTATCAGTCATTATGCACCTGCCTTCTGGTTGATAACCGTTTTAACACGCGCAATACTGCGACGTACTTTTCTTAACTCGTGAGTTTGAGCTAGCTGACCAGTGCTTACTTGCATGCGCAGGTTGAACTGCTCACGTAGAAGCTCAAGAAGTTCAGCATTAAGCTCTTCAACGCTTTTGTCTTTAAGTTCGCTAGCTTTCATCACATTACCGTCCGAGTTACAAATGTTGTTTTGAAAGGTAATTTACGAGCTGCAAGGTTAAATGCTTCGCGAGCAAGCTCTTCCGGCACACCTTCCATCTCATAAAGTACTTTGCCTGGCTGGATTTCTGCAACCCAGTACTCAACAGAGCCTTTACCTTTACCCATACGAACTTCAAGCGGTTTGTTTGTGATTGGCTTATCTGGGAATACACGGATCCAGATTTTACCTTGACGCTTTACGTGACGTGTCATAGCACGACGAGCTGCTTCAATTTGACGCGCAGTCATACGACCACGGCCTGTTGCTTTCAAACCGAAAGAACCGAAGCTTACTTTGTTTCCGCTTGTAGCAAGACCACGGTTGCGGCCTTTATGCATTTTACGGAATTTTGTACGTTTTGGCTGTAACATTAATCGCTACCCCTTACTTAGCACTTTTTTTGGCTTTCTTCGGTGCACGTTTAGCTGGCTTCTCTTGCTCTTGAACTAGTGGTAAACCACCAATTACTTCGCCTTTGAAGATCCAAACTTTAACACCGATGATGCCGTAAGTGGTTAAAGCTTCAGAAGTTGCGTAGTCGATATCAGCACGTAGAGTATGTAGAGGTACACGACCTTCACGATACCACTCAGAACGTGCGATTTCAGCGCCGCCTAGACGACCACTTACTTCAACTTTGATACCTTTAGCACCAATGCGCATTGCGTTTTGTACCGAGCGCTTCATAGCACGACGGAACATAACACGACGCTCTAACTGAGATGCAATACCGTCAGCAACTAATTGTGCGTCAAGTTCTGGCTTACGTACTTCAGAAATATTAATCTGAGCAGGAACACCAGCGATCTTAGTTACAGCTTGACGAAGTTTTTCAACATCTTCGCCTTTCTTACCGATAACAACACCAGGACGAGCTGTATGAATTGTTACACGGATAGATTTAGCTGGACGCTCAATAACGATTTTAGACACAGAAGCCGCTTTCAATTCCTTAGTAAGGAATGTACGTACTTTGTGATCGCCAAAAAGCTGTGCAGAGAAATCTTTTGTACTCGCGTACCAGGTAGAAACCCAAGGTTTAGAGATACCTAGGCGAATACCAGTAGGATGAACTTTTTGTCCCATTACTTATATCTCCTAGCTATCTGAAACCACAACAGTGATGTGGCTTGTACGCTTAAGGATGCGGTCTGCGCGTCCTTTAGCACGTGGCATAATACGCTTCATTGTAGGACCATCGTCCACAAAAACCGTAGCTACACGTAGCTCATCAATGTCAGCACCTTCGTTATGCTCTGCGTTAGCAATAGCAGACTCAAGTACTTTCTTAACCAATACAGCCGCTTTTTTAGGGCTGTATGCCAGGATTTCTAGTGCGCGATCTACCGGAAGTCCGCGGATCTGATCTGCAACTAGACGTGCTTTTTGCGCCGAACCAGAGGCGAATTTGTGTTTAGCTAATGCTTCCATCATATTCCCCTATTAACGCTTCTTCGCTTTCTTATCCGCAGCATGGCCGCGGTAAGTACGAGTAGGTGCAAACTCACCTAGTTTGTGACCGATCATTTCGTCTGTAACGAATACAGGTACGTGCTGACGACCATTATGGACAGCGATGGTCAATCCGATCATGTTAGGGATGATCATTGAACGACGGCTCCAAGTCTTTATAGGCTTCTTGTCACCGCTTTCCAACGCCTTCTCTACCTTCTTCAGCAAGTGTAGGTCTATAAATGGACCCTTCTTGAGAGAACGTGGCATGGCAATTCCTCAACTATTACTTAGTACGACGACGTACTATTAGTTTATCCGTACGCTTGTTCTTGCGCGTTTTAGCACCTTTAGTAGGCTTACCCCATGGAGACACAGGGTGACGACCACCAGAAGTACGACCTTCACCACCACCGTGTGGGTGATCAACCGGGTTCATGGCAACACCACGAACTGTCGGACGAATACCACGCCAGCGGTTAGCACCTGCTTTACCTAGTGAACGAAGCATATGCTCAGCATTGCCTACTTCACCTAAGGTAGCGCGACAGTCAGACTCAACTTTACGTACTTCGCCTGAACGAAGACGTAGAGTCACGTATTGACCTTCACGTGCTAGGATTTGAACGTATGCACCAGCAGAGCGTGCAATTTGCGCACCCTTACCAGGTTTTAACTCTACGTTGTGTACAGTCGAACCTACAGGCATGTTACGCATCGGTAATGTGTTACCAGCTTTGATAGGTGCATCAACACCTGACTGGATCTGATCACCGGCTTTAAGGCCTTTAGGTGCAATGATGTAACGACGCTCACCGTCTGCATATAATACAAGAGCGATGTTTGCGCTACGGTTAGGATCATACTCTAAACGCTCAACAGTGGCTGGAATGCCATCTTTAGTGCGTTTGAAGTCGATTAAACGATAGTGTTGCTTATGACCACCACCGATATGACGAACCGTTATACGACCGTTGTTGTTACGACCACCTGATTTAGAGTTTTTCTCTAAAAGCGGTGCGTATGGCTTACCCTTGTGTAGCTCAGAGTTAACCACTTTAACGACGTGACGACGACCCGCAGAAGTTGGTTTACACTTTTGAAGTGCCATAATTCTAACTCCCCTTATTACTCGGCGCCGCCGACAAAGTCTAGCTCGCTACCTTCTTTAAGAGTAACGTAGGCTTTTTTCCAGTCGCTACGACGACCGAAACGTTGACCTGTACGTTTTGTTTTACCCTTAACGTTTAGAGTGCGAACACCAGTTACTTCTACTTCAAAAAGCTTCTCAACTGCCGCTTTAACTTCAGCTTTAGTTGCATCGTTTACTACTTTGAAAACAATCGTGTTGTTTTCTTCAGCAGCGATCGTGCTTTTCTCAGAGATGTGTGGAGCAAGAATTACTTTTAAAAGACGTTCTTCACGGATCATGCTAGCGCCTCCTCAAGTTGCTTAATAGCACCTGCAGTAATAAGTACCTTATCGAATGCGATTAGGCTTACTGGGTCGATGCCAGCTACATCACGAGTGTCAACCTTATAAAGGTTACGTGAAGATAGGAATAGATTCTCATCTACTTCTTCAGTCACGATAAGCACGTCTTTAAGCTCAAGTTCTTTAAGCTTAGAAACTAATTCTTTTGTTTTTGGTGCTTCAAGACCAAAACTTTCAACAACGATTAAACGCTCTTGACGAACAAGCTCAGACAAAATGCTTTTGATTGCACCGCGATACATCTTACGGTTAACTTTTTGGCTGTGGTCTTGCGGCTTAGCTGCAAAACTTACACCACCGCTGCGCCAGATTGGGCTGCGGATTGTACCAGCACGTGCACGGCCAGTACCTTTTTGAGCGAATGGTTTTTTACCACCGCCTCTAACTTCAGAACGTGTCTTCTGAGCACGAGTACCTTGGCGAGCACCTGCTGCATATGCAACAACTACTTGGTGTACCAATGCTTCGTTAAACTCACGTCCAAAAGTAGCTTCGGAAACTTCAAGCGCGCCAGCGCCTTTAATTGCTAATTCCATCACTAAATCTCCAGGACTTATGCTTTAACAGCAGGTTTAACGATAACGTCGCCGCCAATAGCGCCAGGTACAGCACCTTTAACTAGAAGCAGATTACGTTCAGCGTCAACACGTACTAGTTCAAGATTCTGAGTCGTTACACGCTCAGCACCCATATGACCGGCCATTTTCTTACCTTTAAACACCTTACCAGGTGATTGGTTTTGACCGATTGAACCAGGAGCACGGTGAGACAAAGAGTTACCGTGTGTAGCGTCTTGCATGCTGAAGTTCCAGCGCTTAACACCACCTTGGAAACCTTTACCTTTCGAAGAACCGGTAACGTCTACTTTGTTGATATCAGTAAATAATTCAACAGTAAGTTCATTACCTACTTCAAAATCGCCTTCACCACCATTTAGGCGGAATTCCCACAGGCCACGACCCGCTTCAACACCAGCTTTTGCGAAATGACCCGCATCTGCTTTGTTTACACGGCTTGCTTTTTTCTCGCCTGCAGTAACTTGAAGCGCATTGTAACCGTCTGTTGCGTCAGATTTGATCTGAGTAACACGGTTAGGCGTTGCTTCAATAACTGTCACAGGGATAGATACACCATCTTCAGTGAAGATGCGTGTCATACCCACTTTACGACCGACTAGACCTAATGCCATTTTCCTAAAACCTCTCTAATCTTCCGATTAACCCAGGCTGATTTGAACATCAACACCAGCAGCAAGGTCTAGGCGCATTAGAGCGTCTACAGTCTTGTCAGTTGGTTCTACGATGTCGATCAGACGTTTATGGGTGCGGATCTCATATTGATCTCGCGCATCTTTGTTCACGTGCGGAGAAGTCAATATTGTAAAACGTTCAAAGCGAGTTGGAAGTGGGATTGGACCACGTACCTGAGCGCCAGTGCGTTTCGCTGTTTCCACGATTTCCGCCGTTGATTGGTCAATCAAACGATGGTCAAAAGCTTTTAGGCGAATACGAATGCGTTGATTTGACATTCTTTAACAACCTCAATTAAAAGAGCATTTAAAAAGAGCATAAAAATACCACCAGAACAAAATAATAAATTATTTGCCGGTTGGGATCTTTATTTCTACCATTGAACTCCAAATCGGAGTTCCTGTTTTAGCTTGAAATCCAAGCTCTATTTGCTTTCTAACTGTCTATAACAGTAGAAAGTCCGCACATTATAATGATATTGGCGATAAATGCAACAAGCAATACTAAGTTTTATTTCATGTTCTGTTTAATCATTCAAAGTAAGCTTAAACTAACTACTACCTTTTATATGTGCACTTTTACACTAATCTAATATAGTGCATTATCTCCAATTCAAGCTGAAATGGTCAGTCCAGTGAAAGCTTGCTATGCTATCACAAATTTTTAAATGTGGTGTTTTATGAGACTTATCTCGCAAGGTTTAAATCAACTTTCACAGTGGGCTAACGCATTATTGGTGAGGACTAAACTACTTCCCGAAAACCCCGTAGCGCAATTTGAATTAAACCCTGAACTTCCAACATTTTATGTTGCTCGACTCAATGCTCGTTCTGACATTGCGGCACTCGATCATGTCTGTAAAAAGCTAGCACTGCCTCGGCCAACACAAACACAGTCTATTGGTGAAAAGTCCATTCCTCGCTTTATTGGGCTACAAAATCCAACGCCACTGTTTTCTAAAAAAGCAAAACCCAGTAATGCGTTGGATATTGGTAAAGATATTTTTGAAGCTTTACAACTTACACCTGATTGTCAGGCCCAAATCATTCCAATCACAATACTGTGGGGCCGTAACCCAGGAAAAGAGAAACCGGGTATAGGCACGTTATTTTCACATTCTTTAACGCCTAGCTGGTTGCGAAAATGCTTTGTTTTACTATTTTCAGGCCGAGATAACTTAGTTCGCTTCAGTCAACCTATCGAGCTCAACCAACTTATCAACGACAAAGCCGATGTCGATGAATTACCACATAAACTTGTTCGTGTAGCACGAGTACACTTTCGCCGTCAAAAATTAGCAGCAACAGGTCCAAAACTCCCCTCTCGGGAACAGCTATTTAATTCTTTACTCGCGTCACCCAGTATCAAAAAGGCCATTGAAGAAGAAGCGAAAAGTAAAGGGTTAACCCATGATGAAGCGCGTTTAAACGCTCAAAACCTATTAGAAGAAATTGCAGCAAATTATTCAGATGCAATGGTCAAAGTTGGCGAACGACTTCTCACCTGGTTATGGAATAAACTTTATAATGGAATTGAAATAAAATATGCAGAACGCGTCCATAACTTAGTCGATAAAGGCCATGAGATTATTTATGTACCTTGCCACCGCAGCCACATGGATTACCTGTTACTCACATACGTGATCTATCATCAAGGACTCGTTCCTCCACATATTGCAGCAGGCGTTAACTTAAATTTCTTTCCGGCAGGCGGCATATTTAGACGTTGTGGGGCATTTTTTATACGCCGTTCATTTGCTGGTAACAAACTTTACTCTGCTGTATTCAAAGAATATTTAAGCCAGCTCTTCATTAAAGGTTATTCTGTTAAGTTTTATACTGAAGGAGGTCGCAGTCGCACTGGTCGCTTACTTCCGCCCAAAACAGGTATGTTAGCAATGACAATTCAATCCATGTTACGAGGAATAGACAGGCCGATTTCAATAGTTCCTGTTTATATTGGCTATGAGCATGTCATGGAAATTAATACCTACCTTAAAGAATTAGCAGGGAGTAACAAAAAGAACGAATCGGTATTTGCTGTCTTCAAAGCCATGAAAAACCTGAAAAACTATGGTCGTGGTTATTTAAATTTTGGTGAACCAATTAATGTAAATCAGTATTTAAATGAGCATCAGCAAGGGTGGCATAACGCAATACACCCAACCAATGTGCAAAAGCCGACATGGTTAAATGCTCGTGTCGCCGGCTTGGCCGACAACATTATGACTAATATCAATAGCGCCGCTGCTTTAAATGCAGTTAATTTATTGGCCACCATTTTACTCAGCAACAGTCAATTTGCATTAAGTAAACGTAAGTTACTTTCTCAGCTAGAGTTTTATCTAAACTTACATCGAGATGCTAAGTACAACACACAAGTTACTTTACCTGAAGGCAATGCTGAGCAGCTGCTTCAACATGCCCTGCAACTCAACAAGTTTGACGTATTACAAGATGAGCTTGGGGACATTGTAACAATTAAAGAGCAGGAACGGACTCTTTTTAATTACTATCGCAATAACATTATTCATGTATTTGCCGTGCCCAGTATTATTGCTCAGCAATTAGTTAACTGCCGCACAGTCACTATACAAGAATGTGAGCAGCAATTAGCATTGCTATATCCATTTTTTGCGAAAGAGTGGTTTTTAACGCCATTGCGTGCAGGGTATATTGCTGAAATATTGAACGCCTTTGCTAACAGTGGACTCATTGAATTTGACGGTAACTCTGTCAAAGTCGCCTCTCAAAGTAATGCCGTAGCACAGTTAGAGATGCTGGGGAAAGTCATACATTTAACACTCGAGCGTTATGCAATCACAGTCAGTTTAATCGATTCCAATCAAGGGATCACACGTACGACTTTAGAATCTGAAAATGATGTACTTGCAAAACGCTTAGGGACGCTCCACGGCATTAAAAGTCCTGAGTTCTTTGATAAAAAAGTGCTGGTATCGTTTATTTCAAGCCTTAAAACTCAGGGCTATATTACTGTCTCTGAACAGCAATGTATTGAGGCTACTCAGCAACTCGCTGAGCTAAAATCTCATTTACGCGCATTGTTGCCAGCAAGTATTTGGCAATCAATTAACGACACCCTTTAGCCCTTATAACCAAAAGGGGGTTACTTCGTTACCGCATAGTAATCCTCTTTTGATATTAACCCCGCTGTCGCATAACACCTTCTTGCATCGTAGAAGCAATCAGCTCTCCATTGCGGTTAAAAAACTGGCCTCTAACTAAACCTCGGCCGTTGCTGGCACTTGGGCTGTCCACACTATATAAAATCCAGTCATCTAACCTAAATGGTCGATGGAACCACATCGCATGATCAACTGTAGCAACCTGCATACTCGGGTGCATAAATGATAACCCATGAGGCTGAAGTGCCGTTGGTAAAAATTCAAAATCAGACGCGTATGCTAAAAGGTAATTGTGGATCCGCCTATCATCTGGCATAGGTCCATTGGCTTTAAACCATACATGACGCTCTGGGGTTGTTTTTTGTGGCTTAAAAGGGTTTTGAAAATCTACGGGCCTCATTTCTAGAGGCATTTCGCGAGTAAATTTATGTCTTAACGGCTCCGGTATCAAATGCGCATTTTCTTGATAAAACTCTAATGACGATTTTAATGTTTCAGGTGCTGGCACCTTTGGCATATTACTTTGATGAGAAAGCCCAGGTTCATCCCCCTGAAATGAGGCTGTCATATAAAATATCGGTTTACCATATTGAATCGCACTTACACGACGAGTACTAAAGCTTTTACCATCCCGAATAGTCTCAACGTCATAGACAATAGGTTTCGCTGGGTCTCCAGGTCGCAAAAAATAAGAATGCAGTGAGTTTACATATCGCGCTTCCGGCAAGGTATATTTTGCCGCTGACAAAGCCTGTCCCATAACTTGCCCACCAAAAACTTGTGGAAAGCCTAAATCTTGACTTTGACCTCGATAAATACCCAATTCAATTTCTTCTAATTTTAGTAATGACAATAAATTATCAAGTATCTGACTCATGGTACGTGCCCGCTTAGTTATCGTGATCTAATAATACTATAAATAACAACGATACCTACCCTAATTACTTATCAAAGCGCATTTAACGAACACCATATTGATTAATGATTGCATGACGACACATTTATCTACGACAATAAGGCTTCACACACGAAAGAGATCCTCGCCATGGCATATTGGTTATTTAAAACTGAACCGGAGACATTCTCCATCGATGACTTAAAAAGTGCATCACAACAACGTACATTTTGGGAGGGCATCAGAAATTATCAAGCGCGCAATTTTTTACGAGATAGAGTGCAAATCGGAGATCAAGTGTTCATTTATCACTCTAGCTGTAAAATACCTGCCATTGTGGGCATAGCCGTCGTCGTCAAAGCTGCGGAAGCCGACCCGCATCAATTCGATATGCATAGCGATTATTACGATGCGAAAGCCACCCACGAAGCGCCTCGGTGGGTAGGCGTAACCATTCAATATCAGCAACACTTAACCCCCATTACATTGGCCGAAATAAAAGCCAACAACGCCATTACTGAACTCGCGCTCAAAAAGGCTAATCGACTTTCAATCATGCCCGTCACTGACAGTGAGTGGCAATTATTAATAGCGTTGCGCTAGATTCCGGTACGTGTTGTGTTGCGTTCCGCTCTCGCCCCCAAATTGGGTGCAATCGAAAAATACAGTAATAAGACCAGCCAAGAAAAAAGCAATGAACCGATGAACCTACCACTTTCTTCATACTTTAGAGTTCGCTGACGGGCTACTATCAAACCGAACGGTACTAGACAATCAAATATTTCCTACTCGTCACTGTCATATGTCATTCCACTGTACCTCACTCACAAGTACTCTACTGGGGGCTATATAATGCAAAATATCACCCGCATTAATCCTATATTCCAATGGTGGATTTAAATCCAAATTTTGCCCGTTTCGGTCATGTGCTACGCCTAATAAAATTGCATTGTGATGTGTCTTAAAATAGGGAAATAGTGCGCCAAATTGATAGCTATTAACATCTTCTGGTAACTGTAAGCTAAATTGTGTATCACCGTGTAGACTCGAAAGCAGCTCTTCTTGAACACGACTAGAGCCGGGGTCCTGCATGGCACGCACTAATATTTCAGCCGATTTAGCCGACGAACACTCCACGTTCTGACAGTGAGAACGTAATAAAGCAACTTTACTTTCATCCTGAAAATGCGCGCTAATATGAGCTTCAGGTTTGATGATAGGGCTTAATTTCAAAGAGGTAGTGAACGTCTGGTCATCATCTTGTCCATCTATAATCACTTTATCTGCATCTCTGATAGCAATTCTGGCCAACTGCTCATTCTCTGTGAAACTAGTCAAACGCGCAAAATTAACTTCTGGATAGCCCAATAAAGGATGCTCTATATTATCAGTAACAGCCAAAACGATACGCCGCTTATCTCGTTTTGTATCTGCAAGAATATAGTCAATGATTTTCTTTGTTCTGACTGGGTGCCAACCAAATATAATAATGTGATTGCGCAAATGGTAGTAATCTTTATCGCCTGTCATTGCTCGTTTTATCCAAAATGTTGCCATTTGCCCTGCTTTTCCAAGCAGAACACCAAATAAACCTAAACCAAACGGAATTTGCACCAACGCCACAACCCAACGGCCAAAATCAGTTGTGGCACTAAAATCGCCATATCCAACGGTTGAGGTTGTTACAATATAATAATAAAAAAATACATTTGCTGGCAGTAATGTGTGCTCATTTGCAAACAGTAACAACCCCCATACTAACCCCATATGCAGCGCGGTAATTAAACACAATAACCGCCAACTAGCTCGGTCAACATGAGCGCGTAATAATACTACTAAGCGTTTAAAAATAATCATAATTAGGCGTGTCGTGAAAATATATATCTACCCTACTTTATTTCAAGTTTCTTGAAAACCTTACCATGACTATACACAATAAAATAACAATAAATTCAGCTTTGGAAACTTACAGACAAACTCGTAATTTGCAATAACTTGGGTATACTAAAATATGAAATAACACGAGATAATAGGTTGAAGAATGGCTGGTGTATTGGCTTCAGTGGATCAAAGAACACAATTAGTTGGCGAAAACCGGCTTGAGCTGTTGTTATTCCACTTACACAGTCGACATTTGTTTGCACTGAATGTATTTAAGGTGAAAGAGGTCGTAAAATTACCACACCTCAACATTATTCCCAATGCGCACCCTAAAGTATGTGGAGTGACAACAATACGTGGCGAATCAATCCCCGTCATAGATTTACGCTTAGCGATTTGCATGCCTGAGTGTGAACGAGGCGCAGACTGTAATCTTGTTATCACCGAATATAACCGCTCTATACAAGCGTTTTTAGTTGGTAAAGTAGATCAAATCGTTAATACAACATGGTCTGATATTATGCCAACCCCCAGTTCTGTAGGTAAAAACCATTATTTAACCGCTTTAACAAAAGTAGTCCGAGAAGATGTCGAGCATATTGTAGAAATCATTGACGTTGAAAAAGTATTGGCCGAAATCATAGAATACGACATTGGCATTTCCGATAATGTGTTAGATCAGACGATTATTGAAGATTTTAAAGGCCGTAAAATACTTCATGCTGACGACTCCCCTACAGCCCGTAGGCAAGTCGCAGACACGCTTGCCCAACTTGGCATCGAAATCATCCCTGCGACTGACGGTCAACAAGCACTTGACTTATTGACGAAATGGGCCGATGACGGTGTTAATGTAAATGAAGAGCTCCTCGCGGTGATCACTGATGCTGAAATGCCTGTTATGGATGGGTATAGATTAACGTACGAGATTCGGAATGACCCACGCCTCAAAGATCTGTACGTAGTGCTTAACACATCTCTTAGCGGCAGCTTTAATCAAGCTATGGTTGAAAAAGTAGGGTGTAATGCTTTTCTTTCAAAATTCCAGCCTGACTTACTTGTACAAGAAGTACAAAATCGCTTAAAAGCGATTCTGCCCACCAAGTAACTGGCTACTTATACAGTGTTTATGCTTTTATTTTCTTTTGAATTTCAAATTGTTAAATATTAAGACGTAAGGAACATCACCACAAAACTGGGAAAGCGAAGTACACAAAGGTATACTTTGCCTTCATTTTCTATAACAGGCGTGATGATGGACGTTTCTGAATTAATCGATGGTTTAAACGATAAACAGCGAGAAGCTGTTGCCGCACCACTACAGAATATGCTGGTGTTGGCGGGTGCGGGGTCTGGTAAGACCCGAGTACTAGTACATCGTATCGCTTGGTTAATGCAAGTCGAACATGCATCACCCTACAGTATATTTGCCGTAACATTTACTAATAAAGCGGCCAAAGAAATGCGCTCCCGTGTAGAGGAAACTATCAAGTCTTCTGTTGGCGGGATGTGGATTGGAACCTTTCACGGATTATCACACCGCATCTTACGAGCGCATTACCGTGATGCTAATTTGCCCGAAGCATTCCAAATACTAGACACCGATGATCAAGTTCGTATGATCCGTCGACTGCTCAAAGCAATGAATATAGACGAAAAAAAGTGGCCTGCAAAGCAAATCGCATGGTATATCAGTGCTCGTAAAGATGAGGGTACTCGACCTAAAGATATTCAGGCTTACGATATCAATGAGCAGCTTTTACTTAAAGTATATACTGCGTATCAAGAAGCATGTGATCGTGCTGGCTTAGTCGATTTTGCCGAAATTCTATTACGATGTTTTGAATTGCTACAACAGCATCCCACCCTCTTACGCCACTATCAGCAACGTTTTCGCTATATGCTAGTTGACGAATTCCAAGATACCAATAGCATTCAGTACCAATGGCTTAAGTTACTTGCTGGGACTGAAAACACGATGATGATAGTGGGAGATGACGATCAAAGTATTTATGGCTGGCGAGGGGCTAAGATTGAGAATATCACCCGCTTTGTGGGTGACTTTAATGCCGAAACCATTCGCCTAGAGCAGAACTATCGCTCAACGGCCACTATTTTAAAAGCATCTAATGCACTTATTGAGAATAACGCTGAACGTATGGGTAAAAGTTTATGGACTGAGGGCTCAGAAGGTGAGCCTATTTCTGTCTATGCCGCTTTTAATGAGCTCGATGAATCTCGCTTTGTCGCAAGCAAAATCCGCAGCTGGCTAAATGCAGGTAACAAACTCGATCACAGCGCCATTTTATATCGAAATAATGCCCAATCACGGGTACTTGAAGAAGCATTATTACAAGAAGGGTTAAAATACCGAATTTATGGTGGCATGCGCTTTTTCGAACGACAAGAAATTAAAGATGCTCTTGCATATTTACGCTTGATCAGCAATCGACAGGATGATGCCGCATTTGAGCGGGTTATTAATACCCCAGCGCGAGGCATTGGCGATAAAACACTCAGTCACATCCGCGATTGTGCTCGAAATGAGTCAATGCCTTTATGGTACGCGGCGAAAGCAATCATAGAAGAAAAGCACCTTTCTGGTAGAGCAGCAACAGCAATTAGTCGCTTTGTAGAAGTGGTTGAGAAGTTGGACGATAATATTACTGAATTAGAGTTGGCTGAGCAGGCACAATTAACTATTGAACAATCAGGTTTACTGGCGATGTATCAAGCTGAAAAAGGCGAGAAAGGTCGGGCTCGTGTTGAAAACTTGGAAGAATTAATCAGTGCATGTGGTCAATATGATTTACCTATCGATGAAGACTTTAGTTCACCTTTGCAAGGCTTCTTAGCTTATACATCACTAGAGTCAGGAGAAGGACAAGCTGATGAACATGAAGATGCAGTGCAAATGATGACATTACACTCAGCCAAAGGTTTAGAATTCCCTCTGGTTTTTATGGTTGGGGTAGAAGAAGGCATGTTCCCGTCCCAACAAAGTCATGAAGAATCAGGCAGATTAGAGGAAGAACGTCGGCTTTGTTATGTTGGTATGACACGGGCAATGGAGAAACTATACATTAGTCACGCTGAAAGCCGTAGATTGTATGGACAGGAAAAGCATCATAGTCCGTCTCGTTTTTTACGTGAATTACCCGATGATTGTGTCGAAGAAATTCGTATAAAAACTCAAGTTTCGCGTCCTGCGGCGAGTGGTCGCTTTAGCCCGTCAGTAACACATGCCGTTTTTGAAGACAGTGGTTATACGCTAGGTCAACGTGTTTTACACGCCAAGTTTGGTGCTGGAACAGTATTAAATTACGAAGGAAGTGGCGCTCAATCACGCATTCAGGTCAATTTTGATGATGTGGGCAGCAAATGGTTAGTGACGGCTTATGCACGTCTTCAAGCCATGTGATATAACCCCACTACTTACTCAACTGGCGTATAATAAGCATCGCCAGTTGTTACTGTTATGTGGGGATCACAATTGGGCCGTTGCCCAATACCAAGCCATGTTCACGCATTTTGCTGGTAGCCAATTATTGCTTTCTAAGCACTCGGATTTACACTCAGCACGCTGGCCTGAGCATTTACACGAAATCTTAGGTCAAGAGTTTACAGTTGCCCTATATGATGGATATGCTGGCATCATTCCAAACAAATTAGCTGCTGTCAGTGGTACAGTTAAAGCTGGTGGAGTATTGGTATTACTTCTACCTGAATTAACGCAGCTCAATGCGTGGTCTGATCCAGCACAAAAAACATGGTCATCGTACGGTACTGACACAAGTAACAGTCTATTTTTACAGCGTTGGCAACAACTCATCCCCGCACTACCCATTAGCGTATTATCACAAACCAATGGCGCAACCTTAAACATACCAGCAGCGCAAGCTCCTTCTGCACAAAATACATTACAACAAAGTCAGGTAGTGTCTGCTCTGCATCAACACTTACAACAAAAAAATACAACGCCTTATTTGATCAGTGCTGACAGAGGACGAGGGAAGTCTTCTGCATTGGGCTTATTGGTCGCCAACATGCCAGAACATCAGTTTGTCATTTGTGCTGTGCAATATCGTGCGGTAAAAAGCTGCTTTAAACATTTAGCCATTGCGCAGAAGATCGAATACTTTGGTCATGAAAAACAACTTGCAAACTTGCATTATATGCCGCCAGATCAACTGCTCCAAAACATGCCTTTACATGACACCATCATACTAATTGATGAAGCTGCTACCTTACCTGTCCCTACTTTAATGAAGATAGAGCAACAGGCTGAAAGCTGTATTTTCGCAAGCACCTTAGCTGGCTATGAAGGCAATGGAAGGGGCTATACCCTCAAATTTGCACAATACCTTGCTAGTAAGCTCCCAAAATACCAACAACTTTCACTCACACAACCCATTCGTTACAACTCAGGTGACCCTTTAGAACACTCAATTAATCGATTACTTGCTTTAGATAGTCAATATATAGAACCCCCGCACTTTTTTCACAACGCACTGCAGTTTATTGAATTAAGCCCCCATCAGCTCAGTCATAATGAGCAATTATTAGCACAGACTTTCGCCCTTTTAGTCATCGCACATTATCAAACCAGTGTAAACGACTTTAGACAGTTGCTAGATAGCCCTAGCCAACGTCTGTTTGCTATTGCACATGAAGAACACATTGTTGGTGTATGCTTAGTTAATTTAGAAGGTGGTCTAGATGATACGATTCAACAGCAAATCAGCAGTGGTCACCGCCGCCCACAAGGGCATTTATTGGCTCAACAGCTATTTCACGTGCAGGGGCAGACACCTTTTTTAAGCGCTAAATGTGCTCGGATCGTACGTATCGCTATTGCCCCTCATTTACAGAATAAAAAATTAGGGAGTCAGCTTTTACAGTTTGTCGAACAAACTCTCGAACATACAGTTGATTACTTTGGTAGCAGTTTTGGTTGTGATCAACCTTTGTTAAGGTTTTGGCAAAATAGGGGCTATACACTCGTCAAGCTAGGCTATAAAAAAGATAAAGCCAGTGGTCTGTATTCTGCGATGGTCATTAAGAGCCAAACACAGTTACGCCATGAACAAATTCAATTACAGGCCCACTTTCAGAATATGCTGTCTTACCAGCTTATGAATCACTACTGTGAGTTACCCTCACCGTTAGTGCTCAGTATAATTACACAATGGCCAAACAAACCCCTACCAACTGAACTTAAAGCGCAATTACATTTTATAGCGAATAAGAATTCAAACCTCGAACAATATACTGCCCTTATTTGGCAAGTGATCATATTACGCCCCTCTCTACTATCAGACATACCGCGCATTTCCCAACAGTTAGCGATTAGTCTATTATTACAAAATAATACTAAGGAATGGGTTCAGCATACTCTATCGCTGCGCTCAAAAAAGCAATTTAATATTGCATTGCAAGCTTTGGTGAAAGAACTTTATGCACGGATCTCTGTTAAAAATTAGTGTAATAATACTCTGCTACTTGTTATTACAGCCTCATGGTTTTGCAGCCCCGCCTAAAGATATAAAATTAGGCATGTCTACGGCACTCAGCGGTCCAGCTCAAGCTATTGGTAGTCAGCTCAAGGTAGGCGCAAATATTTATTTTGAACAGCTAAATAAAAACGGGGGGATCAATGGTGCCAAAGTCGACTTACTTGTATTAGATGATGGCTATGAGCCCAGTCGCACTGTTAATAATACTCGCTATTTTATATATGAGAAAAAGGTTGATGCTTTGTTCAGCTTCATGGGCACACCGACGATTTCAGCGATCCGTCCACTACTAGAGCACAGCAAAATTTCTCTATTGATGCCTTTCTCTGGCGCTGACTTTTTACGCAACAACCGTACGCTCAAAATATTCAACTTACGACCTAGCTATTTTGATGAAGCCGAAGAGCAAATAAACTACTTAGTGAATGAAAGAAAGCACAAAAATATTGCTTTGTTTATTCAAGCTGATGAATTTGGTATTACGTTAGAGAAAAGCCTCACAAAAGTACTCGCAGATAAAGGCTTAACCCCTTCCGTGATCACTCGCTTTCGCCGTAACTCTAGTAATGTAGATAAAGCACTCAGTAAAATTAAAGCATCTAGAGCAACCGCAGTAGCGCTGATAGGAACGTACAAGCCATTGGCAAAATTTATAAATAGGGCACAATTACGCGGTGTTAAAGCAGATTACACCAGTGTGTCGTTTGCTTCTAGTAAAGAGCTACTTAGCAGAATAAAGTCATCTCAACTGCTTATGATCACTGAAGTTGTGCCCAACCCATATAATTGTTCAGCACGACTATGTAACACATTCCGTACCCATGCAGCAGCATACCCTAACGCTAAGATTGATCATGTGCTTTTTGAAGGCTATTTAAATGCACTATTATTTAGTAAAGCTGCAACGCAATGCCCTCTTACGTTTAGCGACCAGTGCATATTAGATAAGCTCTCCTTAATGCTTGAACATGATGCTGATTTACAAGAACTATTTAACGTAACATCTGCTGAAAAGAAATTACCGGTTTTCCGCTCATATTCATCATAATGTTCTATTCTTAGAACATAATTATAATTTTTTAGAGGCGAACATGGATTTAATAAACTTTCGAGTTGGACAAAAAACCATATCTCTTAAAATATTGGATATTTTGCTCACAGAACGTTATGAAGGGAACCTAACCTCTTTACCGAATGGAAACCCTAGCTTTTTAGGGGTAAAAGATTACATGGGGACTCCCACTCCTATTTTTGACTTAGGCCTGATCCTTAATAATCAGTCTTCACAAGATATTAATCGTGCACTAATTGATTTACTTATACAGTATGAACAAGAACATAAATCTTGGTTTCAAGCACTTGAACACAGTATTATTAATGGGACAGCTTTTGAAGGCGCACGCGATGCCAAACACAGTGAGTTTGGTAAATGGTTTTATCACTTCCAAACAGATAACGATGATCTAAAAGCTATCTTATCGCGTTTTGAACAGCCTCATTCACAACTATACTCACTTCCAGAGCAACTATTTTCGCTAGTAAATAACAGCCAACAAGAAGAAGCAAAACGACTACTATCCAAGGAAAAGTCAACAACTTACACGAAGCTTATACGCTTATTCGAGTCGGCCAGAGAACAAATAACCCTAGATCATAAGCCGATCATTGTGTTTACCACCGAAGATGGGCAGAAACCTCACATAGGTCTATTAGTCGACCAAGTAGAGGATAATATTCATTGCAATGAAAATGAAATTAAATCATTGAGTGAACTAACGAATATTGGTTTTGAAATTGATGCACAGACGAAAAAAATGATGCGGGGACTGATTAAACGAGGAGAAACACACAGTGTTGTCATTGACCCGAGTGCAATATTCAGACCTGAACACCTCAAAGATTATGAACCCGAAGAAACGGAGACATATGGGCTATTCTAACCCATATAACCCTAGCTACTGAATATCACCAACTACCAGGCAAATGTAAATATTATTTATTAGAAAATAATATGCTACAAAAATGCCGCTCATAAGAGCGGCATTTTTTAAATCTCTATTCGATATTAGTCTTTAAGTTGACGACCAGCACGCTTACGCTCACTTTCAGTCAATAACTTTTTACGAATACGGATATTTTCAGGTGTAACTTCTACCAGCTCATCATCATCGATAAACTCAAGTGCCTGCTCAAGAGACATTCTGATAGGTGGTACAAGTGTTTGTGCTTCATCAGTACCTGATGCACGAACGTTCGTTAACTGCTTACCTTTAAGCGCGTTAACTGTCAGGTCGTTATCACGGCTATGAATACCGATAACCATACCTTCGTAGACTTCTACACCGTGCCCAATAAACAACTTACCACGTTCTTGAAGGTTGAATAATGCGTTAGTTAGCGCTTTACCTGTTGCATTCGCAATTAATACACCATTCTTACGCTTACCAATAGTACCGCCTTTGTATGGGCCATAGTGGTCAAACGTGTGGTACATTAAGCCTGAACCTGATGTCAGCGTCATAAAGTCAGTTTGGAAACCGATTAAACCACGTGAAGGCATCATGAAATCCATACGCACACGACCTTTACCATCTGGAGCCATATCCGTCATTTCTGCTTTACGAAGACCAAGTTGTTCCATAATTGAACCTTGGTGCTCATCTTGAACATCAATTGTTACTGTTTCAAACGGTTCTTCTAACTGACCATCAACTTCACGAAGAATTACTTCTGGACGAGAAACAGCTAGCTCATAACCTTCACGACGCATGTTTTCAATCAAGATACCTAGGTGTAATTCACCACGACCAGACACGCGGAAGCTATCAGGGTTTTCAGTCTCTTCAACACGTAGTGCTACGTTGTGAACTAATTCATTTTCAAGACGCTCAAGGATATTACGTGAAGTAACAAACTTACCTTCTTGTCCTGCAAACGGCGAAGTGTTTACAGAGAACGTCATTGTTACTGTCGGCTCATCAACTGATAACGGAGTCAATGCTTCTACTGCATTTACGTCACAGATAGTGTCTGAAATTTTCAGTTCACCAAGACCTGTGATTGCAATGATGTCGCCGGCTTGTGCTTCAGCAGCTTCGTGGCGGTCAAGACCTAAGTAACTCATTACTTGGCCAACTTTACCATTACGCGTTGCACCATCAGCACCCACAATTGTAACCTGCTGGTTAGGCTTAACAGAACCACGTTTAATACGACCTACACCGATAACACCAATATATGAGTTGTAATCTAGCTGAGAGATCTGCATTTGAAAATCACCTTCTGGATCAGCGTCTGGTGCTTCAACTTGCTCTACAATCGCTTCAAACATTGGTTGCATGTTATCTGATTCATTATCAAGATCTAATGTCGCCCAACCATTGATTGCTGATGCATAAATAACTTGGAAATCTAGCTGCTCGTCCGTTGCACCAAGGTTGTCGAATAAATCAAAGACCTGATCCATAACCCAGTCAGGGCGTGCACCTGGCTTATCAATCTTGTTAATTACCACGATTGGCTTAAGACCTAATGCGAATGCTTTTTGTGTTACAAAACGCGTTTGCGGCATTGGACCTTCTTGCGCATCTACTAATAGAAGAACTGAATCAACCATTGAAAGTACACGTTCTACTTCACCACCAAAATCGGCGTGTCCTGGAGTATCTACGATGTTGATGTGGTAATCATTCCACTCAATCGCAGTATTTTTTGCAAGGATGGTGATACCGCGCTCTTTTTCGATATCATTTGAATCCATTACACGCTCTTCGTTGCCGCCGCGTGTTTCTAGTGTGCCTGATTGCTCTAGCAACTTATCAACTAGGGTTGTTTTACCGTGGTCAACGTGTGCGATAATCGCAATATTTCTTAACTTTTCGATGCTCATATAATTACTCAGAGAAAGTTGAATCTCAGTGATCCTAGTCGATCTACGCGATTTCACTAAATGTTGGCGCGCCAGAGATGTCCCAATATAGGATTTAAACGGCGCACATTATCCCTTATTACGGCGATGGATGAAAGTTTATCCAACATAAATTTTATGACTTTATCAAGTCATTGTATTTTTTAGAGGGTTTTCAGGGCTATAAATTGCACTACTAATAAATAATACTAAGCTTATTTTACTACGCACCATACTAGCGCGTTACATGCTGGCACGCACCATTACGAAACAACACCGCACCAAAATGGTGCAAAAATACATAAAGCCTAATTTAAATTTAATTTATATTAAGATAAATCAATACTTTAAACATTTGGCATGAAATACGCTTAAGGTAAGACAAGTCGCATCAATATAATGCTACACAAAATAATAACCCATCGAGTCGGAGGACACATGTCACAATCGGTTTTAGATTTTATTAAAGAAAATGACGTTAAGTTTGTAGATTTACGTTTTACAGATACCAAAGGTAAAGAGCAACACGTTTCAATTCCTCATCACCAAGCCGATGAAGACTTCTTCGAAGATGGCAAAATGTTTGATGGCTCGTCTATAGCTGGCTGGAAAGGCATTAACGAATCTGACATGGTTTTAATGCCTGACGCAGCTTCTGTTAAACTTGACCCATTTGCTGAAGAAACAACGATGATTGTTCGTTGTGATGTTGTTGAGCCAGCAACATTACAAGGATACGAACGTGATCCTCGCTCTGTTGCAAAACGAGCAGAAGAATATATGCGCTCAACCGGCATTGCAGATACGGTTTTATTTGGGCCTGAGCCTGAGTTCTTTGTTTTTGACGATGTTAAGTATAAAACTGATATGTCTGGCTCAATGTACAAGATTGATTCTAAACAAGCAGCTTGGAACTCAGATAAAGCATATGAAGATGGTAATACTGGTCACCGCCCAGGCGTTAAAGGGGGTTACTTCCCTGTTGCCCCAGTTGATGATTTCCAAGATTGGCGTAGTGCGACATGTTTGGTACTGGAAGAAATGGGTCAAGTAGTAGAAGCCCACCACCATGAAGTAGCTACCGCTGGTCAAAATGAAATTGCGACGCGCTTTAATACCATGGTTTTAAAGGCTGATGAGATTCAAGAAATGAAGTATGTTATTCATAACATGGCTCATTTATATGGTAAAACAGCAACATTCATGCCTAAGCCTGTTGTTGGTGATAATGGTTCAGGCATGCACTGTCACCAATCACTTGCTAAAGACGGCAAAAACTTATTTGCTGGTGATAAATATGGCGGTTTATCTGAAGATGCTCTTTATTACATTGGCGGCATCATCAAGCATGCTAAAGCAATTAATGCATTTGCCAATGCGTCAACTAACTCATACAAACGTTTAGTACCTGGGTTTGAAGCACCGGTCATGCTTGCATATTCAGCACGTAACCGTTCAGCTTCGATTCGTATTCCAGTTGTTCCTTCAGAGCGCGCTCGACGCATAGAAGTTCGTTTCCCAGACCCAACAGCTAACCCATATCTTGCATTCTCAGCAATGCTTATGGCTGGCCTTGACGGGATTAAAAATAAAATCCACCCTGGCGATGCGATGGATAAAGATCTATACGACCTACCAGCTGAGGAAGCTGCTGAAATTCCAACCGTGGCAGCCTCATTTGATGAAGCGTTAGCGTGTCTTGATGCTGATCGTGAATTTTTAGTACAAGGTGGTGTATTCACCCATGACTTAATTGATGCTTATATTGCACTTAAGTCACAGGAAGTGGAAAAACTGAACATGACAACTCACCCTGTTGAGTTTGAAATGTACTACAGCGTGTAATTACGTATTCAGATCATATGTGTTCTCAAGCCCGCAAAGCGGGCTTTTTTATGGTAAAGTAATTCACAACAGTCTAGAGTATTAGAGTATATTTTTGATATCAGGCAAGATCTAAATGCGGCTTTTATTTTTAGGGTGTTTTGTATTGTTTAGTTCATCAGTTTTAGCGGACTCAAAGGTGTACCGTTGGAAAGATGAGCAGGGTAATTGGGTCTTTTCTGATGTACCACGACAAGGCGCAAAAGAAATACAGTTAAATAAATCAATGACAATGCCCGCTGTTGATACAAGTATACTCAATACGCAAGCAAGTCAAAAAGCGATTGAATATACAGCAAGTATTACCTCACCAAACCACGAGCAAACACTCAGAGAAAATACTGGCACCATCTATGTTACAGGGCAAATTCAGCCTAGCTTCTCCAATGGTTTTAAAGTGCAATTAACGTTAGATGGAAAAGCAACAGGACCTATGCAAACAAGCACAACATTTGTCTTACATAACGTACCTCGAGGGGAGCACTCTCTACTGTTAAAGCTCTACAATGAACAGGGAAAAGCACTCGCGCAAAGTGATCCAACCACGTTTTATCTGCACAGAAAAAGTATAAAATAATTAAAGTGTTACCTATTTAAGCGCCTTGAGTATTGCCTAGAAATAAAATCACTAATAATGCTATGCTACTACCGCACTACATTGGTGCAATATCTAATTAAGGTGAACCAATATGGAACAACTCCATGAGCAACTGCTCCCTGACTTGTGGCATAATTTAGCAACGTCCGTTATTTTACTCGATAAGAACTTTATAGTTCACTATGCCAATACAAGCAGTAGTGAACTATTCGGATTAGGTATTAAAAGGCTAATAGGTCAATCACTCCACGCGACCTTCAGCCATCACCACATAGATATAACAAGAATCAATCAATATGTACTAAAAGACGGTGTCGATTGCCAGCAGCATAGAGTTGACGTGGTGTTTATCGACAATAGAGCCGCGACTTTAAATCTTCATGCTCGCCGAGTACACCTATTAAATACTACTTATATTTTAATGGAATTTCGACGTATTGATGATGAAGTGCGATTTGATCAAGCATCAAACCAAATGCATCAATACCACGCTGCGCGCACATTAATAAGAGGATTAGCACATGAAATTAAAAACCCGCTCGGTGGAATTCGTGGAGCGGCGCAATTATTGCAGTATGAAGGTTGTCAGAGTGAGCGGGACCAATGTGCCGAATTAATTATCGAGCAAACAGACCGTTTAACCGATTTAGTCGACCGTTTACTCGGACCTAATCAATTACTGCATAAAGCACCGTGTAATATTCACCAAACTTTAGAATCAGTGATTAAACTCAGCACATTAGATAACGAGCATAATATAAAGTTAATTAAAGATTATGATCCAAGTATTCCTGACATAAACATCGATCAAGCAAAAATTCAGCAGGTTGTGCTGAATATTGTACGTAACGCATTACAAGCACTAACTCAAGGTGGAAACATAACGCTAACGACACGGATTAAGCATCGATTACGACGTGGCGAAAAGCTAATTAAAAAAGCTCTTTTGATTAAAATCATGGATAACGGCCCTGGCATTGCGCCTGAACTAAAAGATACATTATTTTTCCCCATGACCACAAATAAAGATGGAGGTTCTGGACTGGGATTATCCATCGCGCAAACTTTGATAGAGCAGCACAATGGCATGATTGATTATGACAGCTGGACTGGACACACAGAATTTAATATTTATCTACCGTTCTGACGCCAACGGTATACGGAGCAAGAAATGAAAACAGTATGGTTAGTTGATGATGATGCATCCATTCGATTTGTACTCGATAAAGCATTATCACGAGCAGGGTTTACGACTGAATGCTTTTCCAATGGCCAAGATGTTCTAACCGCTTTATCATATAGCCAACCTGCTGTTTTAATCTCAGATGTTCGTATGCCCGGTCTCGATGGTATGGCTTTGCTAGAAGAGATAAGCTTAAGTCATCCTAATTTACCTGTCATCATTATGACAGCCCACTCCGACTTAGACTCAGCTGTCAATGCATTTCAAAAAGGGGCTTTTGAATATTTAGCCAAACCTTTTGATTTAAATGAAGCCGCAGATCTTGTTGAACGGGCTTATCAAGCGAATTCACAAGCAAAAAAAACCAAACGTACGCCAACTGAGAAAGATAGCCCCGATATTATTGGTGAAGCCCCCGCCATGCAAGAAGTCTTCAGAGCCATTGGTAAGCTTTCTATGTCAAGTATGAGTGTATTAATAAATGGTGAATCTGGTACAGGGAAAGAGCTTGTCGCAGGCGCGTTACATAACCATAGCCCGCGCAAAGATAATACCTTCATAGCTCTGAATATGGCAGCTATCCCAAAAGATCTTGTTGAGTCCGAGCTATTCGGGCATGAAAAGGGAGCATTCACAGGTGCTGACAGCATGCGTCGAGGCCGATTTGAACAAGCTAACAAAGGAACTCTTTTTTTAGATGAAATTGGTGATATGCCATTAGATGTGCAAACTCGGTTACTGCGAGTATTGGCCGATGGGGAGTTTTATCGGGTTGGCGGACACCAAAGTGTCAGTGTAGATGTTCGAATTATTGCCGCAACTCACCAAAACTTAGAAGAATTAGTAAAACAAGGTCAGTTTCGTGAAGATTTATTCCATCGCCTTAATGTAGTTCGACTGCGACTACCTGCACTCAAAGAAAGGCCTGAAGATATTGAAGCCCTAGCACATCACTTTTTATCTGCCAGCGCTGAAGAGTTACAAGTTGAAACAAAGACACTAACAGCAGACTCAATAAAAGCTATGCAACTTTACCATTGGCCAGGAAACGTTCGTCAATTACAAAATACTTGCCGTTGGCTAACCGTTATGGCACCCAGTCAAACGGTTAATCCTCAAGAATTGCCCGACGAACTATCCCACACTTCAGCACATAGTGAATCAGATGGAGACTGGCTAGATGCGTTTCAAAGCTGGTTAAATCAGGAGCTTACCCAAGGAAAAGAAAATATCTGGCCAAATGTGCAAGCACAACTAGAAACCCGTTTGATCAAAACAGCCTTAGCTGTGTGTAACGGGCACAAGCAAGATGCAGCTTTAAAAATTGGCTGGGGTCGGAATACTCTCACTAGAAAGTTGAAAGAACGTAATATTCAGGACTGATGTCACAGTCATAAAAACTTGCTGACTTCTGCTGTAATTATAAAGCCGTTATACCTTTAATGGATCCTGACCTACGTCAGGAAGACAACGAGGTGAGCGTAATAAAAACTCCACCTCTAAATAGATAGAAACCTCCGTCTCCCTGAACTGGTTTCAGGGTCCATAGGGTGTTTATTCTAGGCTTTCTCTAAAGCTCTTCT
>NZ_JAGJEE010000040.1:0-48927 GCF_018100885.1 Pseudoalteromonas sp. MMG013
AGGCTCGTTAACACTACAACACTAATGGAGTCCTAGTGGAAATCAGAAAAGACTTAGAAGAAGTCAGTCCTTATATTGCAAGACTGCTTTCTTTTTCAAAAGAGTTTTCAGATAACAATAAAGACTGGGGTCACTTGAAGAATCAAGAAGATTTCAAGTTTATTCATAAAGTCCCTGATAACGATAGGCATAAAGTTGAAGCCTTATATTGCGGTGGTAGAGATATGGCCATTTATATGGCTAGTACTCTTGCGGAGGTTAACTATGACTTTACTCGCTTTCCCACGTTAACTTCAATCGTGGAAGGTTTCAATGAAAGTTGGGTAAATGGAAATTATGACCCTGAAGTACCTGATACAGCTATTGAAACTTGCAAAACACATGATGTAAACCTTTGGTCTGTCAACCAAATGTACCACTTATTTAAAAGGCAGGAAAAGCTTCTTTCAGCAATAAGGGGCACTCTAAATATATTAAAGAATAGCGATTTATATAAATTAGAAAATGGAATTGAAATAATGAGCAAAGACCAAACTACAATTAATGTTTCAGGTAACTCTTCTTCAAGCATAAATATTAACTCTGACAATGCAACAGCATCAGTTAGTCAAACTTATAATGAACCTGATATATTTAACGAAATAATTTCTGAAATCAAATCGGCAGATTTAGATGATGTTACCAAGCAAGAGTTAATTGACAATACGCAAGCTCTGGCTGTTAGCCACGAGAGCGGTACTTTCTCTGAAGCCTATAAAGATTTTATGCAAAATGTCTCCGCACATATAACTGTTTTTACTCCTTTTTTAGCTGGTCTCTCGGCATTACTATAGTGTTAACAAGGCAGTGTTGTCGGACTCGCTACGCTCGCCGCAAATTGCGGCGTTACAGAATAAATACTCTAACACGTTTTTGTCCAAAAATGAGTGAGATCGACTGTCTGTTCTTCGCTCATAACCGTCATCTAAATTCAGTGCAATTAACTTATTCCGACCATACGCTATTGCATATCAGCCATTATTAATTTAGCCTATTTTAGTGAATTCACTCCCACCTTAGCAAACTAGTTTACATATACCCCTCATATAGTTAGCACGCCAAAATACACCCATGAGCAAAGCAAAATCATTGCCAATCTGGGTGTTAGCAAATCGCATTGTTGCTGCAAATACGCGAGAAGAAAAACAAGCGATTGCGGCGTTGTGTGAGCCACGATATTTACAGCTGCTACGTAATAGTGTGAAAGTGCTGTTAGCCAAAAAGCGTGCTGAGAAACCACCCAAAACTGTGCCTGATTGCTTTGTGCAAGTTAAAAACAAACTAAAGCACAGGTCTGAATGATGGAAAAACTAGAACAACAATTAAAAAACCACGAAGGATGTGTAACCACGGTTTATCTTTGCTCGTAGAATAAACAAGCCATTGGCTATGGTCGCAACTTTATCTATCGATTTTCGTGGTTTTGGGCGGTCAGTTCGTCTTTATATATAGCAGCGGTAACGTTTATAGAAATACCTGCAGGATCAGAACGGTTTGCTGATACTGCACTGGGCTTTATTTTAGCTACGGCACTGGGTGGCATGTTTAACTTTTTCTATGGGTCAAGCCAAGGGTCAAAGCATAAAACCAACAGTTTATTAAGCAAATTTAAGTAGGGCGCTTATGCCAATTTCTCTCAAGTATGGCCAACTCATTCAGTTTGACGAGGCCATTTCCCACTTTAAGCAGAAGATCCAAATACCCACTGAATCATACAAAGATTTGCGGGGCCATATTCATGCGCGCGCATTTACTGTTGCAGGTGCAACGAATACCGAATTACTTGGTGATTTACACAAGGCTGTGACGCATGCCATAGAAGATGGAGAAACGTTAGCAGCATTTAGAAAACGCTTTGATGACATAGTTGCTAAGCATGGTTGGTCATACAATGGCAAACGAGGCTGGCGAACTAAAACGATTTATCGTAATAACAAAAATACAGCGCGTGCAGCTGGCCGTTGGGAACAACAGCAACGGGTAAAAGCGCGTAGGCCATATTTATTATATTTAACGGCGGGTGATCAACGCGTAAGGCCGCAACATGGCAAGTGGAATTATATTTTATTGCCAATTGAACATAATTTCTGGCATACCCATTATCCGCCAAATGGCTGGCTGTGCCGGTGCAAGGTTGTAAACCTGAGTGAAGCCGAGATAAAACGGCAAGGTTTAACGGTCACACCTGAAAACGCATTAAAAGAACACACTAAGTACTTCACAGAAGTTGACGCTAACACAGGTGAAGAATTACAACGTTTGCCAGGCATTGATTTGGGTTGGGACTATAATCCAGGCAAAGCATGGCTTGGTGGTGATATATCTGCAGGCAAAACACTCTATAAGCAAGACAAACACATTAGAGAGATGTTGATCCCAAAGTTTAATGATGCGGTGAATACTGGTGAGTCACATTTTAAAAAGCACATAGCAACGACAGCTGCTAAACAAGCATTAGGACGACAGTTAGATGATGGTGCAAAATTGATAGTCGGGCACTTGAATAATAATGCGGTTGATAAAGTTATTGCCAAGTCAGCTTTAGATCACAGTACCTTGGTGGTCATTGATGACGCGATGATAAACGTGTCGTTGGCAGCAATTGGATTTGAACAAACAGCGAACTTAATGCAGCTAATTCAGCAAGCAAGTTCAGCGGCCTATAATCAAAGTGTATTAAAGCTAACAACTGACAGTGCGCTGATCACAATTCAAGTGATGGCTGATTTTAATCGTGTGGTTGCCGTAGAGAAACTTTAAAGGGTGTTAAAACTGGGTTTAAACGTTATTTAAACTCGCTTTAAACCCGTTTTAAAGTGAACGATTGTGATCTAATTCTAAACGTATAATGAGCAGGAATGATCGTGGAATGAGTCAAAATGAGCGGGTTTTGTCTAAAAACAAACGTAATTTGATTTGTGATGATTTTAGAGTTAGTCTGGTTGAAGTCCTTAGTTAATAGGGGCTTCAGAGCAATCAAATCTAAAATATCACTTCATCCTTAAATCTAGAAATGAACGACCCCTTACATCAATTGTAATGCGACGCTGAAAATTAGAAAAAAAGACGCATGAAACTAGACATATAAAATTATGTTAAATACGCCTTAAAATCCGATTAAATTACCCATAACTCAGATTGTTTTGCCGCTGCTAATAAGCACGCATCTGTAAGTTGCTTTTTAGATACTGAAGCTACTGAGTTATCATTTAAAACCCAAGTTAATGAATCAGTATCGGACATTAATAGTATTGCTCTCGACATACGTGTCTGACTTACCTCGTCACCATCGAATACCATTCCATCAACTTCCACAGCTATATTCGACACGTTAATGTTTCGCTGGGCTTTAAAGCGCGAGCGCTTAACTTGTTCAATGTGTTCAGCGCTGTGCGCCTCAGTAGCAGGGTGGTGATAGGCAATCAATGCATCATCATCAAACACTACTTTGGCGGGCTCTGCTTCGATGGTGAGTGCTAAATCCACGGCCACATGTTCGCTGTTATAACACGCGCGGCGCAGTGTTAAATCAATCACCGGCTCGGCAGGTAACTCGGGGATAGGCTTTGGCTCTTCTGGATTTGTATCATTGTGTGTGTTAGCCGCATCAATTGCTTTCTGCACTTGTTCACACTCAATCACCCACTTTGCATGAGCATCATCAAATGTAGTTTGCTCGTGCGCAATGGCCACTAAGAGCGCTTCATTAATCTGAGCTTGCGGGTGACGCAGCGCGATTTTGGTTTGTACGTTTTGGTATGTGACAACCGCCTGCTGGACTGGTTCGTCGTTAGCTATTGCTTCGATTTGTTCATGCGTCATGAGTGTTCCTTAGCCGTTGTGGGCGATGCCAAGTGGGATTTGGCTGTGGTGGCAGAATACTTTAACGGTGTTGCCGTTGAGGTCAGTTTTTACGTTTTCACCATCAACAATTGGGATGGTTTGGTCATCGCCCCAGCCAAGCTCTTTATATTTAAGCTCAGCACCATGAAGCTGTAAGTAATATAAGCCATTTTTTTCTGTGATAGTAGGAAGCGCTTTCACTCCTGAGTTACCATCAATACCCGCGAAGTTAGGCAAGGGAACATGTGAAGGAAATTCGTCAGGCATTAAAACATATCCCGCACTTAATAAAGCATAACCATCAACAGGGACATTCCTGTTTGTCGTATATGCTACTGTAGTTCCTATTTCACCACTAAAAGAACTTTGTAATCTATTACCAAAATTAACCCTTGCATCATTACCTGCCCATACATTACCCACATCACCCACGACGACAGAGTTAGTTGAAGGCCCTGTGAAGTTTGAAGATACTTCGTATGTAAGCAGCCTGATCCTCTCCGCTGGTTGAGCACCTTGTGTTATCTGATTACTTGTCGATGATACAGTTTGAGTATCCGTACTCCAGGTAGCCCCATTATCTTGTGTAAAGATACTTGTTAAGGACGTTACATTTGATTTTCTATTTAGATCTACCACGGTATGTGCACCATCAGGGATCAAAGGAACCCACTGCCCAACAACCCCATTAGGGAATGTGGCGGCAATTCGTTCCGGGTCTCCGACTATATCTATCCAAGGGAGTGAGTCAAATTCAGCAGGTAACGTAGGCAAATCATGTAAACTATGAAAATCCTTTGTATCGTAGTTATGGTATGCCCCCTGCACGAGGTACCACCCCAAATTTTCTGTAGCCGCCTCCGCTCGATAATCATAATTAGGTATATAAACTCTATCTAGACCGGATTCATTTTTCTGCACAGCACTTACTGAGTACATTAACCCTGAGGTTTTACCTACCAAGTAGCCAAAATAAGGAATATCTGTGGTTTGATTTCTCGGAATTTTATCTGATTTTGACGTATACCTTGCTGTATTAGCGGAAAACTCTATGCGAGTTGCATTATTCGCATGATACTCTGTAGATATATGTAGACCCATATCTGTAACAACCGTAAAAGGTACTTTTCCCTTACCTCGCATTTCACCAGCTACAGCCTTACGCATGCTCTCTTCACGTAACTGATTCACATTAAGCTTGCGGGCATTGAGGCGTAAATCTTCCACTTGACCTGCGTAGATTGCATCGTAAAACTCATATTGGTCACTACGCCCACTAAGATTACCAAGATTACCTGAGCGAGAATCTGGATAGTTCATCTCCCCAGTCCTAACATCAAAACATTGTGACTCTGAGGTAACTGCATTACTTGCTAAAGCATACCAAGAGTTACGTCCAACTCCGTCCCACCACGATAGACACCCCATCGGATTATAAACAGGGTGATAAGCGCCTTGGTTCATGCGCTGGACGAGGGCGATAGGTACTGCTAAACATCTGTTATTGTGTCCTATTCCCTTCTTTGAAGCTAAACCCTCAAAATCACCGTCGTTAATTGACAAACGCTGGCTATTATCTGGTGGATTGAAGTACCCGTTAGCTGACGTAGAGTCTGAATCATAATAGTCATCAGATAATACATTCTGACCTCTAACGTTGAAGAAAGGGACATTAGCGCTATCTATCTTAGGTCTCCAACTTCTAGATATACCTCTATATGCGTAGGTGTAGTCAAATTCATCCCCAATTCCCTCAACAACCCGTATTCTGTAACGCACTTGAATATACGCATTGGCTTTTGGATCAAAATAAATATTATGCTCGGGCTCACTTAAAAATAGGACTTTTTGGGCGTCGGTTAATGACGACCACTTAACACCATAACCCTTGGTGTTTTCATCCCATTCACCAAACGCCGAATAGCTTTGCGCAACCAAGTTATTGAGTAGCGTAACCCCTTCATAGCTGCTTGCGCCGAATTGCACGTTGCCGAGCGGGTAAACTACGTCTTTGTCTGCAATTTTTTCATGCCATGACTCTAAAAACACCAAGTCTTTACGTGAGGTAATGACTTTACTGGTGGCTATTTCTGAAGCGAATGCAACCTCAGCATTAGTATGTTGGGTCACTGTACCTGTGGCTAAATCGTAGGTTTTAGTGCCGTCTGGGGCGTGTGGGAACATTAAATTGTTAAAACCAAAATCAGTGTTGGAAACTTGGGATATGTGATGTAAAACCCCATCAACTGATACCAATGGTTCCGATGATTTTGAGGCTCCAGACGCCTGATAACCTGCACCTAAACGTAATGCGTTAGACTCACTTACACGCTCCCACAAGCCTTCGTTAATCGATTGTGATGAGGCGAGTTGCTTCCCCCACTCAACAAACCCGCTGCCCGCATATTGTTGTTTTCGTATATCACGCAGGGCATCAAACTGGGCTTTGGTCATGGCGTGCGGGTGGGGGTTTACGCTTTGCGCTTGTTCTACCAGTGTTTTGAGTGTCGGCGTTGGGTGTTTGTTGCCATTTTGGTCGGTGAGTTCTACCGTGCCTTGCTGGGTCTGCCAATCCGTCATGGCTTTAGAATTACTCGCTAATGCGTCATGTGTGCCTTGGTATTGTGTGTTTAGCTGCTCGTGTTTTTGTGTTACATCGTTGAGCGCGGTGACTGCGTTGGTGAGTTCAGTGGTCATAATATACCTTTGTATTTATTTGTATTTATCTGTATTTATTCGAAGTTAAACAGAGAATAATTGGTTAATTTGCTGTGCTGTAAGCGTGTTGTTTAATGCTGCATTGAGTGCCGTGTTTAGCTTGGCGTTTTGCTGTGCAAGGGTGTTAATACTCAGGGCGCACAACGCCGCGCTTGCTTTACTGTGCAGTGCATCTAGCGATGTTTGTGCGCTGTGACGTTCAGTTTGCTGTTGTGCATTGGTTGCGCTGTTTTTAAGCGTTGTCAGTTGAGCTACATCATCGCTGACTTGCTGTGCGGTTTGCACCACTTGGTCATGCGTAATCGTTACATTATTGTTTGCCCGTATCGCACTGTGTGCATACTGTTCGGTGCTGCTTGCTCGCTTTGCTGTGTTTGCATCAAACTGCTGTGCGGTTCGGGTAATATCTGCTTTTGTGTTGTCAGCATGCGCGCTTACTTGTGCACCGACATTAATAATGTGCTGCTCTGTGGTGTGGGCCTTGGTGTTAATTGTTAGCTTAGCGTTAGTGACAGCATTGCTCAGAGAATCACCCAATACACTCAGGTCATTTTTGACCTGTTCAATGTGTGTCTTATCTGCTTGCACTTGCCTCACTTCGGTGTGTGTTTGCGCTTGGGCCGTAGCGCAAATGGCGGCTGCGGCATGACTGTGGGTTTTGTCTAAACTCACCAGTTCGGCGGCTTGCTGTACACCTTGTTTAAGTTCAAATACGGTTTGCTTATGCACTGCGATTTGCTCTGCATGCGCGTTAACATCACTTGCTTTTGCCATAACCTCATTATGTGCAAGCACTATTTCATCGTGCTTAGTAATGACGTTGTTATTAGCGCTTATGACTTGCGGATAAACTGCATTAAAGGCATTAATACGCGGTGCAACGCTCGCTAAGCTTTGCTGGTTACTTGCTATTTCTTGCGCCATGGTGGCCAAGTCGCTGCTGGCAGTCATGGCTACTTGGGCCAACTCTGCAATCTTGGTGGGTGTGGGAATGGCTGAGGCTTCACCTAAAAAGTTGGTGATTGGATGTGTATCATCAGTGCTGGTAAACCAGCCAGTTAACTCACTTTCCCGTCGGTGCCATTTGGCCTGTAACTCTGCAATGCCTTTCGCCAACTTTGCTGGCGTTGTTGCCGCAAAGTTCTGCACCAAGCCATAGCCAATGTTGTTGGCATTGGATGCTGGGTTAAACGGGGTGCCATCGAGCAAGCTTACTTTTATTTGCGTATCGCTGTTAACATCAAACACTTGTAAAATGTGGTCTTGCTCACTAATACGAAAGTACAGTAAATCGCCATTTTGGGCTTTTGCCACCCGTTCAAATAACGTGTTTGAGCCCGTAATGATTGAGCTATTTTTTTGTATTGAGATTGTGCCGATTGAGTAAGCCATTGTTAACCACACATATAAAAAACGGGAATTTGTGCAACGTCTGTACTGCACTCGAAGTTAAGATTTTGTCGTGCTTTTGCTACTGTGTAATTGTGTACTAAATTATCGTCTTGCTTATGCGCCTTACCTAGTATTGTGCTAGCACATAACAAATCACCTTGTTGTATATTTCCATTGGTACCTACGACATTCATCATGCCATCACCAACGCTATTGACCTCAGCGACCTGAAAATCATGCAAATTTTGTTCTGCCCATGCCTGATAGACGCCCAATTCTTCAAAGCCTGAGTTGATCTCAATTTCACGGTGCCTAACGTAAACACCAATCACGTTAGTTTGCTTGTCATGATTACTTAGTGCACCTTCAAACAGTGCGTTTGATATATCTTCTATGCCAACTAGCTGCGTTTCGACTAGCAAATCACCAGGAATGAGTTGCGAAATAAGCGAGTTTTTTACACAAACTCGGTGCTGTCCGGTAAAAGGTAAATATCCGCCACCGGCATACAATTTTAAACTTCCAGCCCAAAGTGCCGTGGCCGATGTGTTATTCGCAGTTACTGTGATGACATTTTTTGTACCGTGAGCATGAAAAGCTTTTTCTTTGCCGCTAATCTCTAATGCGTTATTACCGCCTGTACCAATGTAAAGGCCTTTTGCGCTCGATGTAGGGGAGAAATTAATAATTGTTGCTATACGGCCTGAATATTTTGCACTTATGTTTATCGCGTCCGTATAGACTGTGCCTGCTTGCATTAAAATTCGACCCTTAAAAACACCGCTGGTAGCCTCAACTCTTCCTTTGAATGTTCCACTGTTCGCATAAACGTTCCCTGTGAACGTGCCGCTTGTCGCATTGACATGACCGCTAAAAGAACCACTATTCGCGACAATATGACCAGTGAACGTGTATTTTCCGCTACTTGAGTCAAAATAAACCGCGCTGTTATTGCTATTATCAAGTAACTCAAACGTGCCGGCTTTAATCCGCATCTTACCGGGTGTGATGGTCATTCCCGTCACCGTGCCATTCACATCAACGCCCAATTCCGCGCGCGCACTTAATTGCCCCAACGTCCCCGCATGAGACTGTAGAATTAAGTTTGCACTGCTAATTCGGCCCTCTGAATTACTGACCCGCGTTGAGAGGTTTTGCGTAGCCGTTGCTGCGCCCTCGGCCGTGGTTTTAACATCTGAGATTTGACTGGCGTTAGCGTCCACGCCTTGCTCAATGTTTTCAGCTCGTAAAGCGAGTGCTGAAATCGCACTGGCATTGCCGTCGGCATCGGATTGCGCGATGTCTACACGACTATTCACTGCTGTGATATTTCCTTCGATATCCAGTGCACGCAGCGTTAAAGCGCTCAATGCCGAATTGTTACCTTTTACGTCACTTTTAACGACATTAATTGAGTCGCTAACCGCCCCCAAGCGCCCATCAATACTAGCTTCAAGTCGTGTACTCTCGGCTGCAATAGCTGCGTTGGCATCTGACTTTGTATAAAACGTTTGGTCTAAGCTTGCAAAGTTGCCGTTAAATTCACTGCTTAGCTCTGTTTTTGCTTGAGATACCGCAGCTTGAGAATCAACTTTTGTAATGTAGTAGTGCTTTATTTCACTGTGATTTTCATTCACTGTTGATGTCAGATTTGTAATGTCTGTTGATAACGCTTGCTCTGCAGTTGCGAGCGCTTGCGATACGTGCGTTATTTGTGCTTTGCTATTGTCTGCTTCAGCGCTCACATTCGTAATTTGGGTTGATAGGGCTTGTTCCGTTGTTGCAAGCGTCTGTGATACTTGCGTTATCTGCGCTTTACTATCATCTACTTCAGACTTTACAGTGCTGATTTTAATCGCCGTTGCTTCATTGACTGTGGCTTGTGCAGCGGCCGCTTCACTCACGACAGCATTGGTGGTATCGGTTTTTTGTTCTAGATGTAGGGTACTGGTTAAATCAGCGTCGAATACGTGTTCGCTATCTAATGCTTGTTCAAGTACAGATTGAGCAATAGCGTCAATATCGCTCATATCTTGTTTAATGTCTTTTATGTCCTGCGGGTTTACACCCGTCGCACTGAATGTTTGATGTACTACGTCACTGTTGTGAATAGCGGTGATTGTTAAAGCAGGGGTGCCTTGGCCATCGATATCAACAACTAACTCATCTTCCGTTTTATTTAACTTATCGTCTGTAAGCAGTGCTGTTATGAAGCCTGTTTCGTCATCGAGTGTGACTTTGATAACTTGGTAAGCAAGCTCGGTGTGCGTTTGTTTGTCTTTAAGTGATACCCGTACAGTATTGCTAAGCGTGGCTGGGAGCCAACCATCGCCAAGCCCGATCCACATGGGGGATTGCGAAAGCTCAAAATTAAGCGCAGCAAACTCTTGTCGCTTGGGGGCTTTTTGGGTTTTGATGACTTTACTAGACCAGGGCGACTCTCCAAGTGTGTTTATAGCTCTGACTTGATAGTTATAAAGCGTGTCGGGAGTTAACGCTGTTTTTGTATAAATCGGGCTTTTAATGAGTGGGCCAGTGCTCGGTTCTTCATCAGTGCCTAACCATTGCCACTGTATTTGAGTGCCAAGCGTATTATCATTAATGACTGCAGACAGCGTCACAGTGTTATGGCTTATGTCAGTCACGACACTTGGTTTGGCTGGTCTATCTACAACAAAATCAATGCTATTGACCACACTTGCTTTACCTCTTACGTTAACCGCACGTACTTCAACGATGTAACTGCCCACCTGCAATGTGGGTAAAATGGCTGATAAATAGCTGTATTTTAAGCGATGAAGTTGATTGTTTTGGCCATTGTAATGCTGATAGATATCAAGCAAATAATGGTCTACAGCGTCAGGCGCATCATGCGACCAGGTTACTTTGATGTAGGCATCTTTTTGAATAGAAAGCGCTAAATCTTCAACCGGCTTTAACTGGCCAGCAACGTAATCCGTATTTGGCGTTAAATCGTTTACGCCTGGCACCATGTTGTCAGCCCAAAGCGCTGCGCTGTCTTCAATACATTGGATAGTCACTGCGCCATCGAGTTTGAATTTACGGCCGACCACGCGATAGGTTTTATTATTGATGTGATACTCGGGTATATGAACTTTGATGGTTCTACCCACGGCAGCACGTAAGCCAACATGCTTAAGTGGAAGTTCAATGCTCCCTAGTCGTGTTTGCTCAAGTTTGATTGCGGCTAAGCGCTGGGCCGTGGCACTGCTGCGAACAAATGGCAAGCTGAGCGTTTGTTCAAGAGGCTGAGCGTCTTGTTGTAAGTAACCTTCAGCAATCACCGGTGGCGCATCAGTGCGCTCGTATTCTTGATTTGGGTCAACAAATTGCGCGCGTACAATGTTGGCTCTGGCTTTTAAATCTGCGTGCCATTTTATTTTTACATCACCGCGTATGTCGTCGCTTTTTACTGTGTATGTTGGGTTGCCATACCAGGCTCCTACGCGCACATACCACTGACCCATTTGTCGAAATACTTTACCGGCAAAACTGCGCTCTAACTGTTGTAATACTTCAAGGGGCTTTGACGTAAAACTAAACGTACCATTGATGGTGTAACGTGCTTCGTGCTTTTCTATATTACTTTCGGTAAAAGGCACTTGCTCATCACACACACTCGCAGCGGCTTTCCACCAAGTCAGTGGTAGGTTTTGCAGTGGCACCTGGTTCGCGCCATAAAATCGTACGTAGTGCAGGGTACATAGCACCGCATTTTGCGACCACTTCCACGTACTTTCATTATCGCTTTTTTGTACACCATCGCGCGGGTCCCATACTCGTGCACCGCGTATTAAAAACTCGCAATCGCTAATGCCATCGGGAAATACATCACGGTTATTTTCAAACTCAATAAACACATGGGCTTGTCTAAAACCAATGTGCTTGCTGGTCCAGCCCTGCATTTTTGAGATGGCTTTTGCATTTGCTTGAGTATGATGGCCATTACTCAATGAATAGTCATAGCTTTCACTTGGGTATGTTGAAAGGCGCTTGTTCGCAATGAATATGTCTTCTAACGCATCGATGGGCGCGCCATTAATAAGCACTATCAGCTGTATAAACTCTTTATCACTGCGAGTTACGGTTGCTTGGTGCGCAATCACACCGCCAACGCGGTCGCGGCCAAACGTAATACGCCGTGGTTTATCTATGCCTTTTTGTAAGCCTTTGGCGAGTGTCGCGGTCTCTTGCTCTGGTTGGTCAATGTCAGGGCTGAGTCCATCGAACAGCGCGCCAATGGTTGCATCCCAAACGCCTTCAACAATATCGCCGACAACCTCTACAACTTTACTCATGAATGGCCTCCAACGAGAAAGCACACTCAATCGCTTCAAAGGGAAGGGTGGTTAAGCCCACAGTTGAAACGCAGTGCACAACGCCTAAGCCCACAATGCCGCCAACTAATTCATCGTTAAAACGACACAGCGCAATATCACCACGTTTTACATAATCAATTTCGATTTCAACGGTGTTTAAACGCGCTTTAAACACCCCTTTAAAGTCACTTTTAACGACATTTAAACCCTGTTTAAATGTTGAGTAGCTACCGCGCTCAGGCGCTGGGTCAAAGCCATGAATACATTTAATCCAGTCAGCCACAAACAAACAGCAATCAAATTCGCCCAGGCTAAATGATTTATCAGCGCAGCTTTCTAAATACGCATTTAACTTAGTGGCGACGGTATTCATTCTCACCTCCAACGCGGCCACCTGGCTGGGTGTCATGTAATACCGTACCAATGGTTGCGCTGTGCTCAGCAAAAAACGCATCCCCCGGGTGTAGTGCTTTTTGTGTTGAGTCATTCCAACGTTGGTGTAATCGTGCTTGTTGCCAACGCTCAGATTCACCCGTAACCGCCAAGGTGATTTTTGATACCACACCACGCTCGGTGTCACACGAGACAATAAAACCACTTTCAATAAGCTGATAATCATCAACGCGGTAATGTTCATCAACACTCACCAAATAGATTTCAACCGCATCGCCGATTGGGTCGTTCACTGCAACTTCACCTAATATGTCAGAGTTGGGCGTTGTGAGTGTTAAACGCACACGGTTTACGGTGTTGTTATCATTCGCAGGTATTTCGCTCACTTGACCAAGCGCACCAAGGCCCAGCCACGTGGCACTTAAAAAGCGGCGCTCACCTACGCCAGTGTGTAACCTTAAATCGCCGGCTTTTAAATTAATGCGTACAAAGTAACGCATCCGGCCGTTGGCCATTTTTTCAATCAAAGAAGGTTTAATTGCTTCCATTAAAACGCCTCCCGCCCTTTGATTTTCCAGCTTGTCACAACCCCATTTTTGTACTGTGCGTCTGCCAAGCCTTGCTTGTTGTTCGCCAGGCGAAATACACCAGCAGGTTTTGAGAAAGAAACTGGGGTGTTATGGGCAGGAATACGGCGCAGCGGGGGCTCAAAGTGCAACATCGTCGCCCCCGTGCGATGTGGTATTACATTTTCAGTGAGTATTTTTAGCTCAGCACTGCCACCTGAACCAATTTGAATTTTAGAGCCCGCACGTGCGTAAACCTGGCCAGAGGGCAGGTTAGTCACCGCCAGTGTATTACCGTCTTGATTTGAGCCAGACACATAAGCAACCGTGTCTAAGTTGGTTTGCTCAAAACGCGCATCATGCAGCAAGAACGCACCGACGGAGCCCCGTAGTTTTGCCAAAAAGCCATCCAACTCCAATGCTGCAGACTCAGGCACATTTGCAAATTCAACGTCAAACTCCCAATACGCGCCCTCGTTGTCGAATACCTCTGCCGCATTATTGGCTTTATTAACGTGTAACTGGCTATTTGGTACCAGCCTAAATACACAGGTTTTAGGCTGCTTGGGGAGTGGTAAAAACTCCATAGTTTTCTCGCTCGTCGATGTTTTGATGTGACGAGTTTAAAAATTTATGGAGCCGCAGGGAGCGTGGAAAGTGGTTTACATGGGTTTAGATATCGGGTTCTAAAAATTCTAGTTTTTTATATATATCCTTGCCAATAAGAGAGCGAATATCTAAGGTGAACTCTTCTTTTAGTTTACTGTTATAAGTGCTTACTGAGTTATATAGATTTCTGAATAGTTCTAAGGTTGCTCTTTCTTGTTGGGTGTTAGAGGATTTTTCTATAATCAAAATAACGATTAAATTGCCAACCCAAGCATTTTGTACAACGTGTTCAGGCTGTTCGCTCAGGCATTTTTCAGCTGCTAGCTCTTTGGTAAGACGTGGTTCATTATGATAATAGTAATCTAAACACCCCCTCAAGTTCGATAACTTCCTATCAGCTTCAACTATATCAAATATTATTATCTTATGTAAAAGCTCTTTATCCTGTGAAGGATCATTGTGTAGTATTCGCCTGGGAAGGTTACTATTGTTTTTGACCATTTCATCAAGTCCCGCAACCCTCTTTGGATCTTTTGATATATTACGATAAATGTAATCGACCGCAAGTCTGAGTAGTTCTTTAGATAAAGGGCGCTCAAGTGCTTCTTTTAACATGTCGAGACGCCTGAAGTTTAGAGTGTGTACACGGTCAGTATGCGATGAATCTACAAGTTCCTTCAACTCTTTTTGATTGGATTGCCAAGTTAGAAAAATAAGTATTGATGTGACAGCTAATAAAACAGGTGAAAGCACGCCATTAAAATAACTGGCGAATTGTGCCCAACTTTCCAGTGTTGGCCGCTCATTCCATTCAAAGTAATGCAAAAAAACCAACAGGAAAACGCTAAACATAAAAAGTATTAATGATATATAAAGTGTGATTGTAGATGTAAGAAAGCACTTTATGTGAGTAAGAAAGCACTTTTTGTAAGTAATTAATTTAACAATCGAGCCAATTAAAAAGAGTAACCCAAGCATAATTGTGACAACGAACAAAAGATATTGAGTCAAAACATTTTCCTTTTTAAAATTTAAGCTGCATTCCTAATTGACTTGATAATAACACCATTTTCTTGAATATCATTTAAAATCAATGCAGTAATTTGACGACCGATGTTTTCGCCGGTGCGCGTGGCTGCTGTATCATCTTGTGTGCCCTGAACGACAATTTGGTTTGTAATGTTAAAGCTAATATTACCCTTGCTCGCACCGCTATTTGCTTGGCTCCCTGCGTTATATCTGCGGGCCATTGAGCTAATTTCGATATTTTGCTTAGGAGAAAGTACCCGTTCGCCGCGCTGCAGTATGTAGGTGCTTTCGTTTGGTACGTAGTCTAAACCGCCGTGGGCTATACCCGCTGGCTGTTGAGACTTTATTGCTCGTACACGTTGCATGCCCATTGATATTGCAGCTGCTGCGGCCGCTGCGCCAAGAACGGGACCAATGGGTTTTATCCATGCCAAGGCCGAATAGGCACTTGTTGCAGACTCATAGGTTTTAATTAAGGCGTTGCTTATCGCAAACGCTTTATACATTTTAAACGCAGTTTTGCTTTGCTGGCTCATGGCTTTTAAGCCCACTTCACCCAGCCCAATTACGGCACTGGTTTTTTCAAGTGCGGTTTGCTTCTCCCAGTTTGCAAAAGCCATTATTTGAGCTTGAAGGGGGCCTGTATTACGCGAGCGAATTTGCATCAAGCGCTCTTGGTGCGCTGCTTCGTCGGCTTCACGCTGATTGTGAAAGCCCTGAGCTAGGTTAAGTTCTTGCTGTCGTTCAAGGGCTTTTATTTCATTGTCGGCATTGTATTTTAGTTCGCCAACACCATCATTTGCAGCTAAGCCTAATTGCGAACGGCGCTTTGCATCTACGCGTGCTTGTTGCCTTGCTTGCTCAACCTGTAATGTTGTGTTGTAAGCAGTGAGTGCTTCACGTGTTGCAAAGCCTTTCGCTTGTGCGATACGCGCTTCTAGTGCGTTACGTAAATCATTGCGTCGCTTTTGTTCTGCTTCATTTTGTATGCGTGTTTTGTCGGCTTCTTTTTTTTGTTTTAGCTTATTTAAGTCATCAGCGTGCTTAGCATCCAGTTGAGCCAATATTTGATTGTACTTGGCTGCATTCGCTGTATCGTTTTCACGTGCCGTGACCAACATTTTTTTACGCTTTTCGTAGCTGTGTTTTATGCGACCTTCTTCATCTAATAAGCTAACCTGCAGGCGACGGATATTTTCAGGGAGTGCAGCCGGGGCGGTAACTTCGGGCTTTTTAACTGTAGGCTTTGGCTTGGCAACATCGCCTTTGAGTTTTTTCTGAAGCTTAAGCAAACGGTTTTGCTCTACAATCAACTTTTCTACTTTGGCTTCTTGTAATGTAATTTTGTCGTTTGACTCTTTTATTTGTTGCTTAGATAAAGATACGCGAGCCATTTGACTCATACCAAATATAGAGTTGTTGGAAATTAAGATCCCGTTTTCTACTTCATGCTTAAGTTGCTGAATTTCTTTTTTAGCGTTGGCTATTTGCTCACTGGTAGATTCAAACGTGCGGTTAACTTGCACTAAGCGAGCTGCACGCGCTTTGTCTGTCAACGCTTCAAAACCGCCAGCCAGTTCATTCACTCTACTTTTTAGATCACTCGCTGAGCGAGCACCTTCATCGCCTTGGGTTGCAAAATAAGCAATCGCTAATCCTGCCATCATAGCAGCTCCCACAGGGCCACCCATCAGAGCCATTGCACCAGATGCAGCCCGAGCTGCCACACTTGCTCGCGACGCTGCGGAAGTATAAGTATTAGTTGCTGCAGTGAGTGCCGTTTGGCTTGCGGTTGCTTTGTGATTGGCAAGAGCAAGTTGAGTAACGGCTTTTGCACGCAGTGCCGTATTGTGCGCAACTTCAAGTTGGCGTTGTGCTGCGAGTTTATTTTGAATCGCAAATTGGTTTTGCTGTACTGCCAAGCGTTTTTGCTGCGCGGCCAGTGCCAAATCTGCTTGCAACGCTCTATTTTTAGCAATGGCATTTGCAGCAAAGCCGGTTGCTGACTTTGAGAGTGAGCCAATTAAGTGACTACCAATGACAACTGCGAGTGCAGTGGCCGACTTTGTTAGCCCACTCACTAACTCTTTATTCTCGCGCAATTCGCTCATAGCGCTTGTGATACTGCTCACAACACTTGTTACAGCAAAATTAACCGGCTTTTCATACTCACGAATTAAACGCTGGTACTCGTTACCCATTTCAGCGAATGACGCGTTGATTTTACCCTCGGTGGCTTCAGCGGCACCCGCATAGTCGTTCAGTGCTTTTATTAAATAGCGCTTAAACATTTGGCTGGTAATGCGGCCATCATTCACAAGTTGCCTGAATCCACCCGCTGCAGTGCCGGCTGCTTTATCAAGTTTTTGCATTAGGCCAGGTAGCGGCTCGGTTACTTGGTTGAGTTCTTCAGCACGCAGTACACCTGCAGTCATGCCTTGTGTCATCCCGAACAAGCTTTGTTTTAACTGCTCGTTACCTGCGCCTGTTTTAGCTGCAGCGTTCGCAAAGCCCTCTAATATTTGAACGCCTTGGCTTTGGGTAACAACGCCTGCTTCTTGCAAGTTTAAGATTTTGGAATACGAGTCGGCGAGGGTTGTATAGCTGGTATTGAGCTTGTCTGCAGTGGTAAACAGATAATTTTGCACTGCATTGTATTCACGCGCAGAGCCAGTTAACCCTTTTAAGCGGGTATCGAGCAATTGCGCATTGCCGGTATCGCGCACAAACATCGCACCTGAGCCAATACCAACAACACCCGCCATGGCAGCGGTAATGCTTGCGTATGCATTACTCATGACTCTACTACTGCGCACAACCGACGCTTGTGACTGCTGTACTCGATTATTACTAGATACAAGCCTTGAGTTGGCTGCAACTTGTTGTGTAATTGCGATTGGGACTTTTTGAATAGTGTTTGCCGCTTGAGCGGAAGCAGCGTTCACTTTTAACTGCTCGGTAACAACTTTTTTATTGCTAGCGCCCAGTCGTTTGTTTGCATCAACATGTTTATTGATTGCAGCGCGTGACTTTGCGTTCTCTTTGGCTGAAGCGCTAACAGCTGCCGCTACTGTTTTGTGTGCTTTCGCGGCTTTTTGAGTGGCAATAGTCTGCTTTTCAACTGCTTGTTTTGCAGCCGTTGTTGCTTTAGCTGCATCTGCAGATTTATTAACTTGTTGCTTTAATGACGCGGTATGACTTGTTTGTGCAGCTTCTGCGGTTTTATTGGCTGTGGTTTGTTTTTGCGTAACAGTAGCAAGTTGTTTAGATACTACTGACGCTTGCTGAGTCTCACTTACTACCGCTTTAAGAGCGGTTGTTTGCTTGGCAATGGGCTTTTGAGCTGCATTATGCGCTTTGGTTTGGGTGCTAACAGCTTGATGAATTGCTTTTAAATCGCGCACATTTTTTGCGGTGCCTGTAGTGACTGCTTTACCGTCGTACTTCAAGCGTAATGCTAGATTCAAATCTTTCATCGCGTTGTCTCGCTATTGTTATAATTGTGCGCTCTAAAAACTGCAGTTTATTAAAGTCGGTAGGGGTTAATTTTAGCTCTGCATAGCGCCAAGCAATTTCAGCACGAGCATAATCAAGCGCGATTTCTATGCCGTCTTTGCAGTACTGCCACTGTGAGCTGGCAAGCGTTAATGCATTCACAGCGGGCCAGTTCTGCGGCAGTACATACAAATCACTTTGCGCTGACTGCTCTTGTTTAGTAACAGGTCCACCAAAGTGGGCTAAGTCGTCATCGAGTGTTTTGCTTTGTGTTGCTAGGCCCCCCATGAACCACCTAGCAACATCGATTAGTTTTTTTCTTGAACCCTATATTGCGCGTTAATACACTCAGCGGTAATGCGCCCAGCGATACCGCCATAAATTAACAGTTGATCCAATACATCGCTTGAAAATGTTACGGGTTGACCTTCGTCTATGAAGCCATCCCAGCCCACTAATAACTCTCGGGCAATTTGTTGATCTGTTTTTGTGTTGTTCGATGTCAATTCGTCAATTTGCTGCGTATTAAGCAGCTTAATATGGGCGGTAAACTTGAAGGTAACACCGCCGAATTCAAAGTGAAGCGGGGCTTTAATTACGGCGTCTTGTAGTGCGTTTAATAATTTTAGTTTCATAAGATCACTCAAATACTAAGGTTAATTCGTCATAGCCTGCACCGCTTGGCACGAGGCTTCCATCTAGTTCATAGCCAGCTAACTCACTTTCTAATGATGCATATTTTGGAACGGGCATTTGAAAGCGACCTAGCACGGTAAACTTATTACCTGCGCTTGTGCCGTGGCTAAACTCAAAGTTTTGTATGTCGCCCGTGGCATCAAACGGGTTAAAATTTGCAATAGTGTCGGCGCTGAGTGTCATCTGCGCTTTCGACTCATGGCCCGTTAACATTATTTCTTCGTGGTTTATCGCACGGTCGAAGATCACATTATTACCAACATCAATGGTGAGCTTGTGTAATGTACGTGCGGTGTTGTTAAGCTTAAAAGCAGAATTACAGGCAACGCCCAGTACCTCTGGCCGCTTCCAACGCGCCCAATCAACCGTTGGGGCAGTAATTGAATGAATAGGGGGGCTAAACAAACCTTTAAACTGCCAATTAAGTTTGGGTATTCCTTTTTCAAGGCTCATACTGACATTGCCAAGCATTTCGCTGATTTCGTGGGTATTGCTGCCAAAACGCAGCATACACTTTGCTTTTGTGGCTGCACCTTTGGTAAACGTCACGCTTGAAGCCGTCGAAACCTGCACCATGCCACACGCTAAAAGCAACGGCGCAATAGCGGGAGAACTGCCAGCCGTGCCACACATGGCCAAGGGCGTTTTAAAGTTAAGCGACACATGTTGACCGTAATACACTTGCAGGCTTGCGCCACTGTGTGCTGTTTCAACTTCGTCTGTGTCTGTTTCGCTTTCAATGTTAAATTCAATGTCGGAGGCATAAATCGCATGCAGCCCTGAGAGTGTTGTACCGAGGGAGTCAGCCAACAGTATTTTGTCTTTATATCGCCATCCGCTCATTACTTACCTCCTGAAATTAGTGTGTTGTCATCGAGCGTAAAGGCACCAGCTAAACTCTGGCGCTCTGTTTTTTCTAATGCTGCATGCTCTGACAAAGCAGCACGTGCTTGTTCGGCTATTTGTGTAGGGGTTAACTTTGGTTTTATCGGCTCTTTATCAGGGTTTTTCATGATGCTGCCTTGGGGGTTACGGTTGTAAAGCCAGTGACTTTAAACTGGCACTGGTAAATAAGGTTATTGGTGTCGCGGCTTAGCTCAACGATACGGCCTCGGTGTAGTTGAATAGGCTCCCATGGTTTAAACGTCATACCAGCAACAGCGGTTTTCACTTTATCGCGTAGGTGTTTAATATGGTCATCACTTGGCTTGTTACCGCTTTTACAGGGGATCACTATCATCACAGCAAATATCTCTGTGATTGTATATTCATCTTGGCCAGTAACGCTTTGAGCCAGTTCGTAGTCTTCGTCTAGTGGCAATACATAAAGTACAGGGCCTTGCACGGCACGTTTTCGGGCTTCGCTGAAGTCAGCTGAAAACCCAACCTTTGCAATTTTTGCGGCTTTTAATACAACTTCGACTTTGTTTAAATCAAAATTAAACATGCTTTAAACCCCGTTTAAACGTTTGTACGAATGGCTTTTAAATAAGCCAACCTGTCACCATTTCAATAATTTCTTTGGCTTGCTTTTGCTCAATACCAAGGATTGGGCGAGCGGGTAGCGTGACCGAGTGGTTACGGCCCGCTTTACCCCCAAAGTGGTGTATTGCGCCGTATATTTCCCCTAAGCCATGCTCAAGTTCGCCGTTATCAGCGCGGTGTGTAACTGAGTCAGCCAAGTCGCGAGAATCAGTGAGTGTCAGCCCTGGCTTTTCTGGGTCACGGCCTTTGCCTGTTCTAGCTGCTTCTGATTGCTGCCAGCGTGTACCATCAGGCGCGAGTTCATCAACAAAGCGCTGCACTACATCACTGTCTAAATACGCGCCTATGTCATCCAGCACATCTTTCGGTGCAATGCTCTTTTTATTGATGAGCTGCAGTGACTCAAGCGCATCGCCAGATATATTGATGTAAACACCCGCCATTAGTAGCGTTCCCAATTAAATTGCGAAATCGGTTTAGCGGTTTTAATCGTGGTACTGCTCTTTGCTGTAGGGGCTTTTAGCTGAATAACGCCTTTGTCAATTTTATCGAGCGTTTTGATTGCATCGTCTCGACGCTTCACAATGCTTTCATCACCATCGTTGGTGCACAGCTCGTAACGCATCAAATCTGCAGCCAGTCCTGGCAATACGCTTTTTTCTGTCTCATCTACAGACAAGCTAAAACGGGCAACGTAGCCGAATATCAACGCATCTACGTTTGTTTTGGCTGTATCAAACCAGTCGTAAATCTGTTGCTGTAACTCGGTTTCAGGTGCGTTTAATAATGCTTGGGCGATATCGTCGCTTGTTAACTCAACATCATGACTAAAGCCCGGGTTAAATTGCGCTTGTGCAAACAGCAATAGCGAATGTAGGCCGATAGTATTTACCGTGTGCTGCGTACTTACATACATAACTCATCTCACAACGTGCAAAAGAAAATAGGGCGCTACTCACGAATAAAAGCGCAAGCGCAATACCCTATGAAACAAGGGAGAAATTTTTATACAAATAAGCCTAAGCTTTTGGCGTTAAAACATCGGTTAGCAATATGCCGCAATCTTTAGCTATCAATTGTTCTTGAACAGATTCACCTACCAGCACTTTCACACCACCACGTAAGCCAGCTGCAACTGGTTTGTTACTCGATACGCGACTTCCGTACCGTGCAGTAAGTGCAAACGTCATTCGACTATTTTGAAAATTAGCTAACGGGTCATGGTACGTCAGTGACATTGAATCTTTCCAAGCACGCTCAAGCTTCATGCCTTGGCCTTTTTTCTTTATATTGACTCTGGCCTCACCAATATTTATATATTCAATTTCAAGCTTGTCTTTTAACCACGACATAGGGAGCAAACCATCGTCACCCAACGTCCCGTTATACGCTTTAATTAGTCTAGGGTGTGTGACTAAAGCTGTTGCGACATTGCGAGACATGGTTAAACAGTTTGGCCGCATTAAAGGTTCATTAATGATTTCTAATAAGAACTTTAAAACGTTGTGTTCTGGATCATCTATATGTCTGAAGTCACCAGTGCCCACTAGCTTATGGTTTTTACCGAAATTGGTTGTGGTGTTGTAGAATTTGGCAACACGCACTTCGCGGTCAAGCAACACTAAATCTGTTACATTTTCAGCTGCATGTGTAAGCGGGTTATAATTTTCAGGTGCGTTGTTAATATCATCATTTGGTACTACATCAGACAAACCATAATCTTCAACAGAACCCGTTCTACTTTCCGACGTAAACTCAACCTGATTAGCCTCTGATTTTCGGCCTATTTTTGTGTCTGGAACAGTGAAAAGCTCTTCTGTTTTGTATTCAGTCCACTCATACAGACGCTTTCCAACGGGGGCGTAGGGTAAAACACTGTCAGCGATTAGGCGTTTATTTTTATACGCAATCGCGACTGCTGTTTGTTCTACACTGGGGGTAAAAGGCATACCATCACTCATAACAATTCCTTACTACTTAACAATAATAAAAGGGGTGAGGTGTATATCGACAATCGTGCCTGCATCACCTGTCTCTAACACTTTGCCGACAATATTGATGGTGTCGTCTTCGGCGAACGTGGCTTTATCAAATGGGATTGCACGGCCTTCGGCGTCACTTACCGCCCACTCGCCACCAAAGAACACTCCACCTAATTCGACAGGGGCAATTCGGTCCATCACCACATCAACGCGTAAGTGGTTATCAGTGCCTTGTTCGGTTACACCAAGGGCATTATCTGCGACACCTGTAGCTTGTGCTGCCATAAAGTCACCGGTATCAACCACAACGATTCGGTTTGGCAAAATCTCATTGGTTGCTTCAAAGTTACGTATGAGTCCTGGGATCGCCATTAGCTTGCCTCCTTTTGAACTTGTTCAAGGGCAGAGGAAATACTCACCGTAATACCTTTTTCAGCGAGCGACTTTTGAAAATCAATGGCTTTGGCGGCAAGTGCTTCAGCCGAATTATCAATGTCGGTCTCGTTACCATCATCTTGACTGAAGTCTTTTGTTAAACCTTTCTGTTCGGGTAGGGCTTCTAAGAACGACTTAAACCATTCACCTGGTGCAACGGTTTTGTTTTGCTCGCCATCCGCTGCAGCAAACTCAAAGGTTTGGGCTTCACCGCTTTCGAGGTGCGCCATAAATTCAGCGATTCCTTCTGTGTTAGTTAAGCGGGGCGCTTTGCCACCGTTTACTTTGGTGTCTATGAAGGTTTGCGCATCAAACTTGCGCTGATTAAATTGCAGGGTGGCGTTAGCTGCTTCCGACGCAGCGAGTTTGTCTTCAAGGGCTTTTCTTTCTGCCTTTCTTTGTTCTTCAGTCACGGTGTTGTCCTCATCTTGATTTGAGTGCGCAGAAAACTCCGCGCCTGGTTGTTCTTGTTCAGTGCGTTTTTCATGGCGGGCTAAAATGGCTTGCTCGTTTAACCAATCGGCATCATATTCAGGCACGACTTTTCGGGCTTCATCTGCACCAAATCGGTCTGTAATAAAGGTTTTGAGGTTATTAATTAAATTCACGAGTACATTGCTGGCATCGAGTGCAACGCTTTCAATGCGCTCACTCGCAGCAAATTCAAACTCAACAGCGGCTTGGTCTTCAGCTTCATTAAACTGCCATGCTAAACCGTCAACAGCGGGGGGCTTACCCCCTAAAAAGCCAATGTGCGCCAGTTTGTAACCGTCGTCTGTTTTGGTTAAACGCACAGAGCGATTGGGGTAACGCTTGTTTTCGACTGCTTCAGCAAAATCGGCACTCACTTCTTCGGCTTTTGCATAGAGCGTATCGTTTTCAATTTTTAGCTCACTGGCCCAACCCCAAGCAGGGTCGTCGGTTTTAGGGTGACCAATAACGAGCGGGGCGGTTTTTGGTGCAAAGCTACTTACAACGCTTTGTAAGTCACTTTGACTGAACTCAGCCTCATTGCCTTTTGAGTCGGTATGTTTACCAGCTCTGAATATTTCGAACCATTTAAATTGCGTGTTTGGTTTATTTGTGGGGTTAGCCATTGCATTTGCTCATGTTTAAAACATGCAGCTAGATTAGCGATTTGAAAAAAGATGAGGAGTTGGAAAGTGGTTTACATACTGTGCTATTGCAGCATTTAAATAGACTAAACACCTCAAGCAAAACGATCAACAAGTATTTAAGTGAATAAGGCTGAACTTAGACTGTCAGATGTAATTAATTGGGTGCAATTAAATCTGACAGTTGCATATGTGCCAAACTCAGAAGTTGATAACGCAGCATTAAGTTCCTAGACGCCATATTTCAAATAATGAGTCATGTTCACGTAAAGGTTTTTGTAGATACTCACCATATGTCAAAAATGTAATATCAATTTCAACATTCCATTTTTTTGACAGCTTTTTCAATGTTTCTCTACAGCTTTTGTATGTGCTCAAAGGTGAAGTTGCATCCAGCGTAGAAACTAATAAGATATCAATGTCATTATAGCCTCCTCCACGAAAAAATGAACCGAAGCCATACACACCCCAAAGCTCATTCTTCGCGGATAAAGCGAACCTTATTTCCGTCACGATCTTTCTTGACGTAATTCCAGAAATCATCTTTCCATAGTGCTCCAGCCATTTCATCAGACACGTAAATACCAATATTATCGCCTATACCGTATTGTTTGGCATCCGTTGTACTTGCATTCCAACCACCACCAATATAAATAATATCAAGATCCCCAAACTCTTCTAGAGCTCTTTGAACCATTGTTAGACCCATAGTATATTGACGCAAACAAAGAATCTTAAGAGTGTCGCCCTGTGCTTTCCTTGTGATTTCGAAGAGTATATCTTTACTACGGTTAACACTTTGAACATTGCTATGATTGTTTAATAACTTATCAAACCATGTAATTTGGCTAAAAGGCACACCCCAATCATTATTACCATTACTCATAACTCAAACACCTCTGAAAATGCACTGGGAAATGTTACATATTGATCGAGTCGTTCATATTGATTCTGCTCAAATGAACTCACATGACTTTTAAAGGTTGCAAAAACCTTTAAAACAGAGACGTCAAGTAAGAGTTTATTCGCTTCGATCATGTTAACGATTTTTCGATTATTTGGAATAATTAAATCTAGTTTACGAAACTCCCATGCCTTATGTGTATTTGAGCCAGGATCTTCAGCAGCTCCTGACTGAGGACCAAAACTTTCCCATGCTGACTTGTTATCAATTAAAAGCATTGCTACTTGATGCTTTAACTCTTCAAATGTATCAAATGTTTTGTCACTAAATAAAGATCGTATTGCCTGCTCGTGGTCATTTTTCCAACCGTGGAGCTGTTCTACTGTAAAAGTTCCCTCAGGGGACTTATCAATGTGTCGATGGCAAGTTGGGCACAACAAAACTAAATTTTCATACGTATCAGCGCCACCGCCAGTTATTCCTCTTGGCCCCTGCTCACTTCTTGCAATTATATGAGCCATTTCTCCAACATTGTAGCTTCTAGCCTTTTCCAACACTTGTGTTAAATCAGTTCTACAACCTGGATTCGAGCAAATACCGGCTGCCCGTCCCCATAGGAGCTTCGCATCTCCATCTGATATTGCCATTTTACCTCCTAATTTATGATTACACTTAACGCTAGCTTAAACCGCAGACAACGCACAAAACAAGCCGTTGCACTACGCCTTAAACACTAAATAGCTGCAAGCCAAAAGTGCCACGCATTGTTTGTCGGTTTGAAGCTTTTGTTATGTTTTCTGGCGACTAAAAGGTAAGCGAAAACTCGTAACAATCACCGCTTACAGTTAATTCTCTTTGGTTGGGATCATATGAAAATGTTTGGAATTGTGGTTTGAAGACTTGGTACTGAATTCCAAAACTTCGAATTACGTCATCGAGCTCAATAAATGGCCCATCTCCCGACTGAAAGTTGTTGTTAAAGTTAACAACAATATCACCCGACGCTAAAGTTTTATTGTTAAATAGGCCTGCATTAACTGGGTTTTGTAAATTCTGAACAAGTGATATACCTAGGTCACTCATGCACTTCTGAATTTCTGCAATATTCGATACTACGTTCATTTTCTTTCCTTAACTAATACGTTTTGTTTAAATATTAGTAGGTTATCAACTTTAAATTAAACACTCAACGACTCTTTGACTTGGAGAAAACGAGAAGTAATTTGGCTCGCTATGTAAAAAACAAGTCTGAATAAAAGATATAAATAACTACGCGCGGTAACTTTTACCACGATTTTTACCATTCAATTCCAAAACCAGCCCCGAACATCAAACGCAACCATGTTTAAAACGTGTTTAAACGGCGTTTAAATTTGTTTAAACGCCTTTTAGATGAATCAGTCTACTGCAAACACATTTTAAGCGCTTAGAGCGCGTCTGATGCGTTATTTAAAAATTATCGGTAAAGCTGAGCGAGTGAATTACTTATTATTAAGTTTAGTAGTTTCCGGTCTCTATTTTTGACCAATCACCAACGGCAGTAACAATCAACGTGGGTTCATACTGAGATTGTTGATTAATAGCAACATCTTTTGCTCGATAGTAGAAGCCTTCTAAACCGATTAGATCACCGATTCTTGGTAAATAGTCAAAAGTAAAGCTTTGACCAAATTCACAATGTAGGCCTTTGTCATGTATTGAGTACACTTCGCATTCAAATTTTTTGCTCATTATTTTCCTTAAAATATTTATTTAATTAATGATTACATTGTACTCGTTCGGTCTCTGGAGAATGCTCTTATAACCAGGGTAAGTTTTTTGATGGTCCGAATATATCATTTCCGTCGATATAGAATTTAGTGTAACCACCGTTTAAACTGAATATTGAACCTGCGTCTACCCAACATTTAGTGTAACCACTGTTAGATTTGAAGATTTGCCCCTCATCTATCCATGACTGGGTGTAGCCATTAGGGCCAAACACTTGGCCATTATCAATATAAAAACCAGTATACATATGTATCCTTAAATGTAATTTAATAAAACTATTTTAATTAAAAACAAGCATAGTTAAAATTAAGCTAAGTACTAAGCCAGCAAATAATGCCGTTTCTTCTGTAAGCGCTATGTCTCTATCAATGTTGTTTGAGTTCTTAGCTTTATGATTTTGTTTAATATGGTTGATGATCTGATGATCTGATGATCTGATGATCTGATGATCTGATGATCTGATTGGCTGTCGGCAGAGTGAATGCTATACAAATAACATAGCCAAGTGCCGCTGCTACTTGGTCCAGTGATAACAACCACATCGAGAGAAAAAGAAATAGAGCACTTGCAGTCCATCCAATAGTTTTTATGTTCATAACAAATCCTTTGTTTTATGAGACGAGCACTAAGCGTAGCTTATTTTTGAATACTCACAAAAAACGCCCTTAATTGGGCGCTTTTTATCACTCAAACGTACTTTAAAATCAATCCATTCTTGCCATTACGTCGCGTCTTATCTCTTCTTTCGTTGGTCTGCGCGAGTCGGTGAACGGAAACAACATAGTCACTTTAGTGCCTGTTTTTGAGCTGCTGATCTGCAAACTGGCTTTGTATGTTTTGGCTATTTGCTTTATTGAGTAAATACCTACGCCAAAGTGTAAACGTGAGTATAACGACATACCTTTACCGTCATCTTCAATACATACCAATATATGATCAACATACTTGTTAATGTTCACCTTTAAATGCTCGGCTTGTGAGTGCTTTAGTGCATTGTTTACTGAATGATAGAGCACACTGTATATGTCTTTCTCAAGCTGACGGTCTAACTTAGCGTCACCGAGTGATACATCAAAGTTTAGCTCCATGTCACTTTGATATGAGCAGTGTACGTGTAACATATCAATAGCAACTGTTAAGCGCTCTTTGCCAAGCGCTGCTTGGTCTCGTGCAATTGGATCTAGCTTTGCCAGCGCATCGTCTAATCGTACTAAACCTTCAGTAACCATAGTTGCATCGCCGCCGCATAATGCTTTTGCTTCGTGTACTTTAAGCACTGCATCGCTGAGTTCTTCACGTTGAAAACGTTGTTGGTTCTTCCTATATACTTTATGAAAGCTCTGCACCCAAAAATAACAAAAGGCAAACACGGCCAGTACGAGCAAAATAGCCGCTGCTATATAGGCAGATACCGCAGCAGGGGAGGTGTACCACAATGTTAGCACTTTAAACTCAAGTTTAGTTTCTGCGCTGTAGCGGCCTTGGTTTTCAATTCTAAATACCGCGTTATATGTGCCAGCTTTTAAGTTTTGTAATTGAATGCCAGGTGCCAATAATGTTTGCCACTCGCCGTTGTTCAACTTAAATTCAAATGTATTGTTATTGTCGCCTACAAAGTTGTAGTCGCTTATTGTTACGTCAATAGACGAATTGTTCGTCTCAAAGTTTGTAACATCAAAGCTTGTTACCCCGTTTACCGTTACGCTGGTAAGTTTTGGTGCAAATAGCTCCACTGACTTTGCCGTTGTAAGCTCAAATATGTGATCAGCGCTGCTTGCATACAAACGATCTCCCAAAGCTTTTAAGCTACCAATGGTAAATGCTTCTGCTTCAGTTCCGGTTATCAACTTAGTGTAGTCTGCGCCGTTCTCTAAAATATGAACGCCGTTGTTTGTGGCTAAGTACAAATTGTTATTAAACTGCACAAGCTCTTTAATAAAGTGCGGCGAGCTGAGCTGCTCCCACTCGCCAGCTTCCGCTTTTCGCCATAGACCCATGCCGTAGGTGGCTGCAAATAACGTTGAATTTAATACATAGCTGTCGGTTACTAAGGTATCTATGTCTAAAGTAACTTCTGACCAGTTATCTGTTTTTACGTGTAATAAACCGTGCTCTGACGCAATGTAAGTCGATTGCCCACTCACATTTACATCAAGTACTTCTAAAGTCGTCATCAATGACTTTATACGCTTATTCACAGTAACTTTTAAATTTTCATCAACGTTTATTACGCCGCTGTCGTTTGTTGCAATGTTTAAAGTGTTGTGATCAACCGCAAAGTTAATTACATAGTCGTTATGTAACTTGGTTACCGTATTCGAATGTGTATCAACATAAAACGCGCCTACACTAGTGCCCAGAGCAATACCACTTTTAAAGTGCTGCATTGCAGTTACTTCATAGTTGCTGGGTGATACCTTTTCGTTTACCCAGTCTATTGCTGTATATGATTGGCCTACTTTTTTGTACAAGCCCTTTGTTGTGCCAAGCCACATAGCGCCATCAACCGACTCAATTACATTATATTTTGAGCCTAAAGTAATGCTGGTGGATTTTAAGCCAACTTCAACGGGTTCAAACTTATTTAAGCCAATGCCCCATATTCTGTTGTTACTATCAGCAAATAGCTCACTGTAATTCTTTTTCGTTGGGTTTATTGAGCGGCGCGTCACCTTTAAATCAGCAAGTGTTAGCTCATGTACGTGTTCGTTTTCTGTAAAATATATAAAGTAGGGTGCAGCAAAAATAATGTTATCTGCGTTTTTTATTTCAGTATTGCTGATCACATGTTGCTGAATGGTTGAATAGTAACTCAGCTTTTCATTAGCAAAATACACCACACCATGCGGCGTTGCTGCTATATCACCACTTTGAATTTCACCAGCTTCTATTGTAGTAACGGCTTCGTTTTGAATTAAAAACACACCTTCTTTTGTCATTAAGTATGCGTCAGAGCCGAAAGCGTCTATATCAAGCACTTTACCTGCACCGTTGTAAACCGTACTTATAACGTTGGTGCTTAGGTCAATTTGTTTAACTTGATCAGTTGCAAGGGTAAGTAATGATGTATTCGTTAACGCAATTTTTGTTGCTGCAATCGCGGTCATTTTTTCTGACTGAAGGGTATGCAAGTCTGTACGCCAAATGTCACCGCTAGCATACAGGGTAAATAGGGTGTTTTGATTGTACTCAATGTCGCGTACTAAACCACGGGGCAAGCTTGTAACTGCGCTTAATGCTACAAAGTGTTGTCCATCGTATCGATAAACACCGTCGTGTGACGACAAGTAAAAATTCTTGTTATCGTCTTGTTCAATACTGTTTAGGTTCTCAAATTGAAATGCTGTTGCAAAACATGCATAAAACAAAACAACTATTAATATAAAAAAGCGCATAAGATAATCCGTTCAAAATTGGCCAGCTAATCAAGCTGGCCCTTACTTCCTAGTCTTGTTTTAGTTAACTTCGTAGGCGTTGTGGTCTCTAACCCCACATCCTGCTAAAACAACTGGAACATCAAACTCACCTTGAATTGAGTGTTTCATTTCAGTGCGAGTCCCACTAATTGTAACAGACTTTGCTTTATTGTTAAGTTTTTTAGAAGATTGTTGTGCGCTTTGCCAGTTAAAGCTCTTTTCTCTATCTGCCAAAACAAACAAGTACGTAGGTTTACGCGGATCAGACGCTTGCTTTTTGTTGTTCCAAGCATGCATTACCGCTTTACCTGCCGCTTCGCCGTATAAGTGCGTATAGCCGGCTGCAAGTATTTGAGCACCTGAGTCACTCATAACCATAAGGGCGGTGTTTTTGTAGTCGCTTCCGCAATCAAACGACACATCAACATTAAGCGTAGAACCATCAGGCAAGAGTAAATCAGCATTCATATGTGATACACGAGCACGATCTTCAAGAGGGGTAAGCGCATTTGCTGCGTTAATACTAAATACAGCAGCAAGAGGGAGTAATATTTTTTTAAACATCTAAGTTTCCTTAAGTCATATAAAGCGCACCCTCTGCAACGGTTTTAACCATGACTTCGTTAAAGTTATATTCGAAAACTTTTTCTAACAGTAATGGTGTTAACTTATTCCGTATAAGGAGTTCACGCTCAGCAGTTAAGCGTTTATTAGCGAGGATTTCATCTAAAATTTCTACGACTAACTTATTAGCTGCTAATACATCTGTAACAGCTAATGAGCCCGTATCATTTGAAGCAGATACTTCCTCGTCGTTATTGTCGACCTTTATAGCGCTGCCTGTAAACACTTCATTAAGGTCAATACCACTAGAAATGCACCCGTTGATCACTCCTTCCCACGGTAAGCTATTCCTATTCTTAGCGTTTCTGACCGCTGAAGCAGATAGCCCTAAAGCTTTCGAAAGTGCTGCATCGCTGTCTACATTAAATAGCTTAAACAGTTGTTCGTACACTTTTTCAACATCAACAAACCGAACTGTATCAAGAACCATAATCCACCGTCAATACATATGTATGATTAAATCTTAATTTAAAATATATTTGTATTTTATTTGACTCTTTAAAATACATATGTATTAATTTAATAAGTTAAACATACATATGTACATTAGAGGTCATACAAATGAGTCAACCTGAAAACTTAACATTCCCAGAGATACAAGAAAAGCTTAAAAGCAAAGATATTTTCTTCACCGATATTGCTATTGCTCTAGATGTAACTGTTAGTCATGTAACACAAATAGCTAAACGAAAAGGTCGTTCACAGCGTGTAGCCCTAGGAATATCTCAAGCCTTACAGCTATCAGTAAATCAAGTGTTTGGCACTGAATACACAGAACGCAGATCCAACAGAAAAGAAAGACGAAATCAGATAGTTGAAGCGCTTAGGGCTGGGGAAAACGTACCAGACCCAATAAGCATGCACGGTACTGTTAGATAACGCTAGGTTAATTTGAGGAGATTTTTACCATGAATACCGATGACTTAAAAATTAATATCTTAGAAGCTGATGTTCCACCGGATTGTGATGTATACCATCAATTTGTTCACTGTGTTAATGCAAGTATGAGGCGATGTGGGTATACAAGGGCAGGGCTTTCTACTCGTATGAATCAAGCGTTAAAAGTGTTAGAAGTCGAAGTAGATGAAACAAAATTAAATAAATGGTTTGCCCCAAGTCAAACTGCTCATATGCCCATTCATTACTTACCTGCACTTTGCTGGGCAATAAGAAGCATAGAGCCCATCAATCTATTGTTGAACCCGCTAATGTTCAAAGCTTTTGATCAGCGAGCACAGCTACTACAAAAGCATGCTGAAATGGAAATGAGAAAGCAGCAAATAGAAAGAACCCAGCAAGACATTATCAACTCAATCTCGCTACCCAGCGAAGAATAATCGAGGTTTAAGCAATGACAATCAAAGACCAAGATCTATTTAAAATTTGGGTTTGCTATGAATAAAGAACTAACAGCCATGGTTGGTGAAGAGTCGGCTGAAGAGCTTTTAAGCCATATAGAGGGTAACACGCTCCCTATAAACATTATTATGCCTGACTCGATAGACGACTGTATGGATAGAGCCACCTTCTTAGCTAATAGGCAATTTAGTGATGCTGCGGAAATGGGGTTTATCTTGCTACACGTAAAAGCACAAGTTCAGCATGGCCGGTTTATTCAATTACTTGATGAAAGAGGGATTCATCGTCGTTCTGCGCAGCGGACAATTGCTGTAGCAAAAATGTTGGTCTCGTTACCAAAGTCCAAAAGCGACAAATTGTCGCTTTTGAATATGAATCAACATCAACTAAGCGAACTCACCAAAGTTCCGATTGAAACACTTAAAGAACTAGATGATCAAGATTACGAAGTGTTGGCTGAAACAGCGGGTAGTTCTATTAAGCAACAAGTCGCTGAGCTACTTGAAAGCAAAACTGACCTAGAAGACACACTCGCTCACACGATCAACGAGCTTGAAAACGAGCGTTTACGCAAAGCACCTACCTCGCGTTTTGATATGCCTATTTTCATTAGCGAAATACGTAAAGACGCGATTGTACATACCGAACTTTTAAATGAAGCACTGCAACAAGCCCAAGCCGGCGTTAGGCAACTGTGCGAACTGCGCACGCTTGACTTGAATGACCGCATTAGCGCTGCCCAAGTTGTACACCATAGCTATGCAAGTATTTATATGCAGATAGGCACGATGCTAAGCCAACTCCATATGGAGTTTGGTGAGCAAGTGCAGGGCATAGGCAACTTACCACAATTTGACGATGCTGAATGGCAATACGTAGACACAGAGCGTGAGCGTTTGCTTGAAAGCTTCAAACTCAACTTAAACAAGGGAGATAAATAATGCACCCAGCCGTTGCGAAATACAACCAGCTACCCGCGCTTTCTAATGTACAAGATTGGAAAAAAGCGACTGATAAAGCACGAAGGTTAGCCCAACACCGCGCCACGATAGTTAAACACTTGCTGTTAAATGGCAGTTTAGACAGTGCTTTAACGCAGTTAAAAGAGCGTTTAAACACGGGGTTATTAGCCCCGAGCATTAACCAAGCCATAGCCGCAATTGGTAAACTGCCTAGCCGTGCCACCTTATATAACTGGTGCAAAGCCTATAAAGATTTGGGTTTAGAAGGGTTGTTACCTAACCACAAAGGTAAAGTGGCAAGTACCAAACCTTGGGCTACGCGGGCGCTGGAGCTTTACCATGCGGTTAATTCACCGAGCTTTGCACAAGTGGCCGACGAGCTAAAAAAGCAAGGCTTTGATGCTCAGGCGTTTCAAGTGCGCCGCTTTATTAATGAGTTGCCCCACGAACTTGGCCCACAAAGCCCTCATAGAATGGGTAACAAGCTGTATCGTGAAAAACACAAAGACCATTTAATACGCTCAACTGAACATATACCGCCTGGTTTTATATACAACGGCGATGGTCATACGCTTGATGTGTATTTGGCACACCCAAAAACAGGTAAGGCATGGCGTGCTGAGTTAACGGCTTTTCAAGATGTGGCAAGCCGCTGCATTGTCGGCTGGGAGATAAGTGAAGCCGAAAGTGCTGTAAGCACACTCACTGCGTTAACCCGGGCCATTGGCATACATCAACACATCCCCTCAATGCTTTATGTTGATAACGGCTCTGGCTATAAAGCAAAAATGATGACAGATGAATGCTGTGGTGTTTATGCCCAGTTTGATATTGAAGTGATTTTTGCGATACCAGGTAACGCAAGAGCAAAATGGATTGAGCGGTTCTTTTTACATATGGAAGACCGTGTAGGCAAACGCTTTGAAACCTATTGCGGCCGCGACCATAACGAACGCCATAAGCAGCTTATGCTCAATGACGTAAAGCAAGGTAAGCGAACTCTGCCCAGCTTAGAGATGTGGATAAACGAATTTAAAACGTTTTTAGAGGATTACCACAACAGCGCCCACCCTGAAATTAAACACAAAACCCGTAAGCAAGTATGGGAAGACGGCTTAATACAAGACAAACCACCATGTATTGATTTTGTGATTTTGCCTCGCGAAAAAGTAAACGTGTTACGTGGCCGAGTACGCCTACACAACCGAGTGTATTCAACTGAGTACCTTCATCAGTTTAATGGCCAAGAGTTGGTTGCCGGCTACGACATGAACGACGACAGCTTCATTAACTTGTATGAAAAAACAGGGGAGTTTATTGCTGTTTGCCAGCTTAAAAACAAATCAAACGCGATACCCGCAAGCCGTATTGAAGAGCGACAAACCAAGCGGTTAGCAAACCAAACAAAACGACTGCAAGGGCATTTAGCTGAAAAACAAGCACGCGCTGCGTTAGACCGCGTTGTAAATGTGGCTGAAGTAGAACAACTGGCTGCAGACACCCCGCATGTACTTGAAGAAAAAGCCCCTGAAACCCTCGATTTTGATATTACCGATTTTAGCGTTGAGCCAAGCACGAAGCGTGTTTTGAACGCTGATTTTCTAGAACTGGAGAATGATGATGACGACATTTAACGAACACTACAGTGAGCAGCAGATACTACAAATTCAGCGTATTAACGAAGAAATACACACCTATGAATTAAGCCCGTTTGATTATGCACAAGGCTGGGATTTAGAGTCGGTTAAAAAAGTACTGGCAGGGCGCTCGCCCATCAATCCTAAAAAAGTGGTTGATGCATTGTGGTTGCACTTTTTTGATGATTTAAACCCAACAGCACTCACAACAGAGGCGAACGGCAGCATTTACTCAAATACTGATTTACAGCTAGCAGCCAAAATACGGGCGCGCTTAAAGCAAACGGATATAAAAGAGCAGGGTATAAGTTCGGCTGATATTGCGCGTAAGCTAAACAAAACACCCGGTGCAATTAGCCAAATTATTAATGGCAAATACGCTGCTAGCCCTGAAAAGCACTTACACGATATATGGGCTTTAGTAGAGCCCGCATCAATAGAAGTAACAAAAGAAGCCAAACCGAATGAGCAAAAGCACATACGTATTCGCTATGGCGAAGTGCCTTTTGTGAATACTAGCGTGGCAAAAATGATAGAGCTGGCGTGTGAGCACGCCAAAGAACGCCGCCGTTTTAGTGTGTTTGCAGGACAAGCTGGGCTGGGTAAAAGCAAAGGCATTAAGGCGTATTGTGAAAAGCACCCCGACACCATTTTAATTGACGGGAGCGAGCAAACATCCAGCACCCAAGTATTAGAAGAAATTTGCGTTAAGTTGGGTTTGCCTAAAAACGGCAGTGCTTATAAAAACATGAACAAAATAATTAATGCGCTGGCCGACAGCGAGCGTTTAATTATTTTAGACGAGTCTGACAAATGTAAGCCCAATGCGTTAGACCCCCTTAGAACCATATCTGACAAAGCCCGCATAGGCATTACGCTCGTGGGTAACATACAGCTGATTGACAAACTACAAAGCCAAGAACGCTTTGAGCTTATAGCAAGCCGCGTGTGTTTTTGGCCTCGGCCCTATGGCGAAATGCCCGTTGATGACATTAAAACCCTGTTTTTTGAACTCACGCAAAACACCGTGTCACTCAGTGAAGACGATGAAAAATGGTGGCAATGGTTACACAAACGCGTAGAGGGCAATGCCCGCTTGCTGGTTGAAAACCTATTACCACACATTTTGAGCTGGTCGCGTAAAAACAAAAACAAAAAACTCGATCGACTCACCGTTAACTCTATTTTTTCTACCGTGCTGAATAAGCCCGCTATTTAACTCACACCCCGTTGCAGCGGGGTCTAAATCGACAGGAATAATAACTATGGCATTTTCAATCACAATACATGAGTCGTTTTTTAATGCGCGACTGGCATTTAACGACAACATTAGCAAACCACGAATGATGGCAACACTTGCTGAGCACGACAAAACAGGCCGTTTACTCGATGACTACAACGGTAATGTACAAGCTGCTTTCACGGTTTTACTGTGCACCAAGATATACGCAATTGCGAAAAAACTACAGGTTAAATCGCTGGTAAAAATTACCGAAGAATTTACCAAACAATGTAATAAATATGGGCGTATGTATAAACCCAACGCGCAAAAGTGGGACTTTAAGCTAGTGCAATTTGAAGTGTTACCCCAATTCAAAATTGAGGTGGCTTAGCATGAACTTAATTCAGCAAATTAAAGCCGCACAAAAATACGCACACATTTGTGACGACTCGCACCGCAAGAATGTACTGCAAGTGAGTAACTACCGTGTATCAACCTGTACCAAGCTTACCGTTGAAGAGCAAAACCAACTGCTTAGACGCTACAGAAGCATGAACACTCAATCACTTAATCAAGCACTTAAAAAGAACCCATTGCCGCCAGAGCTTAAGCACATTTACAGACTGTGGGGCTTACTGGCCAAAGCAGGGCTGGTAAACGTTGATAGTAAACAAGCATGCGATACGTTTTGCCAAAAACACACCGACGGATTACCGCTGAACACCGCTAAAGCCCATTGGAGCCGACTAATTGAAATACTAAAGGCGTGGTTGAGTCGAGGAGACAATCATGCAGTTTAATCACCAGCGCATTACGGTAAACCCGAACCGAGAAATGTTCACTGAAAACCAAGGATATAGAAAGCCAAGTGCTAAAGATGTTGTGCGGTGTCGTCAGCGCAGAACAGTCGAAGCACTTTTAGAAGAACGGGCCATTGAACGCGCGTATAGCATTGAGGGCTTAATCGATGAGTGAGCTAAATGAGTTAAAAGTCGACTTAAGAGCGCTACCCGCAGGCATTCGCGCATTTGTAAACGTGTTAGGCGTTGAAAAAGCCATTGGCGCACTAACAGAACAGGGCGGTCAGGTGTTTTATATTCCCAAGCACCCCACGCCAACGTGTGAGTTTGTAAAGGTGTTTGGTATGGATATGTGCATGGCATTATCACGCTATTCAGAGCAGCAATACCAAGTGCCGATGCTCAACAAAGTACTCGCTCAAGTACGTAACCAAACCATTGTAAATGAAGTGGCCAAAGGCACCACCATTCAAGAGTTGGTAAAACGCTTTAAAATTACGCGCCAGTGGATAAACAAAATTCTACATGAGTACAACGCGTATGAAGCAAGCGAAGTTTACCGAGAGCAGCAAATGGAGTTTAAGTTATGAAAATGACAGCAGACCAATTTAACGCCAAATATACAATTGGTAGCGGCTTCATTTATCAGTCTGTTATGGCTTTTAGAGGCGGTGAAGCGGTATACACCACCAGTGAAGCCTGGACGATGTGTAGCGGTGAAGTTGTTGTTAAGTTACGTGGTAAAAGTGGGTGTTTTTCGGTTGACCATTTGACGTATGCGGGAGCCTAAAATGTGTAATTTTAAAGAGAGCATGAAGTGCACTTCAGCGATGAATTTAGCAGTGAAACAATTTGCGGTAGTGGGGTTGTTAGCAATCGTTTATATGATTGCGGTCATTAGCTCACCTGAACAAGATGAAGTTAAAGCAACTGAATGTAAGCGAGTAGGGAGAAATGGTCACCCTTCAATGCCCCCAATTAAACCCGACTCAAAGCCATTGTATCGGGTTCTTTTAGATCAATTCAGTGAGGAGCAATAACGTGTTGTATTGGGATGCGTAAAAACAACTTTGCGCTGCTCACCGCTTTACAATTAAGCGGTGGCAGCAAACCAAAACTGTGGATGCTCAAAGCTGGTATTGCTTTGCTGAGCAACCATATCAAACAACGTAAACGCCTTGGACTACCGCTTTTAGAGTTAGAAGAAGAGCTTGAAGAAGAGCTTGAAGAGGCTAAGAGAATTAAACCTGATTGATGTTAATTGGGTTTTATTCTCTTGCTATGACAGCCGCTTTAGTGCTAACTTCTTTACATTATAATTGATTTGTTGGGGGGGTTACTCAAAATACTTAACTGCCAGTATATCCAGCTCTTGTGCAAATTCATCAACACCATCCAAAGTCAATGTAAGAACCAGCTTCACAATTCTTTTTTCTTCTGATTCAGAAGGTAAATCGTCCAGCGCAGCGTTAATATCCGTATACGCTTGTTCAACAAAGTCTTCAATTTCTTCGATAGCGTTTTTGGCAAAACGAGAAAGGTGTTCTAATAGCTTATTAAAATCTGGCCCTGCGTTTAGATTTACGAATGAAAGACGCCAATCGATAAACTTTCCATAAATTTCAGCAAACCTTTGGCAGACATATTGGATTTGATGATAATCACCAGGCTCACCAGGCAGTCCGAAAGAATCTTTAGAAGCCTCATTTAAAAGGCGAGTTAACATTGGCGCTAAAGGAGCAAGCTCTCGATGCTTACCTTGAATGTATGAAATAACTTCAGCTGGTGTTTCGAGATCAATGCTACTGACGAAGGAAATACCATATTTAAAATCCATGCGTTTTTCCGAAAGATCGCCTATATAATCCTTTAGAAGTTCAGCAAACAACCTGTATTCCCAACCAACTTCTTCATCTAATACAATTTGAGTCGCTTTGGGTGAAAATTTATCGCTAGGTAAATCTAGCTTTTTTGAATCATATTTTTGCTTAATTAGCAGTGATTCCATAAACAGATACGGAATTTGATGTTTTATTACTAATTCTATATCTTCAGAAGAATTGAAGCCAAACACCCAATTCGCATTATAGTGCTTTAACTTTTCTACAAACTCGAACAGTACATTATTATCAACGTAATCTGAAAAATTACTTCCTGGGTTCTTTTTCCACAAAGGTAAAATATCGAGTATTTTTTTATCAATAAAAACAAATACAGGAATGCCTTTCTTTTTAGCTTCTAGATATTCCAAATTTGTTACGGACTTGCCATTCGCGGTTTGAAAGCCATACCTCCCCCCAACTATTAAAATCAAGATATCAGCTTTGTTTCTAACATTTTCTAAGCAGTTTGAAATCGTATCGTTAGATGCATTTACAGGGAAAGACGCATGTTCCGAAAGAACAGGTGTTAGTCCTAGATTCTCAATTAAGCTTCTAATATTCAACCTGACTTGCCCCAAATCATAACAAGTAGAACTAACAAAAATTGATGGTTTATAACCTAATGGCATCGACTGTCCTTATTAATTATCCAAACGCCAGCAGCAACGGTCGGATGGAAGTTGGTTGTGAAACGAGAGTGGCTTTTAATCATACCTAATTCCTGCGATTGTTGTGCACCGCCTTTTCAAAATAATGATTCGGTGAGTATGTTAAGTGATAATTTATTATCACCCGATAGATCGGTTCGCATAGCTGCTATAATTTTAGCAAAGGAAGTATGCGCGTCCTCAGAATCTAATATACCGTAATTCGTAAAAAAGGAGTGCATTTCGTGGATTACATTCTCACTACCAATGAGAATCACTCTGGACTTGGCTTTAGTTAGTTGCTGAAACTGCTCTGAACTCCTTTCCTTAGAAGAGGCAATTTCAGCAACTATATTAGTCAAGTCAACATAAGCCTGAGCGCGTATATCAATGGCCTTTTTAATTTTCTCATTTCGACGGCCTAAATAATACTGGATTAAGGCACTAATCCCAACCCCAGTAATGCCGATTAATGCCACAATTAGTTTAATATCCATTATTTCCTTTTAGGTATAAGACCTTACTTTATCTCATTCTGGTGATTCAAAACGCACCAAAACGGAGTATGTAACGTAGTCTGATAATTTCACTAATCATTAATTTTGTAAACAAGTATCTAAAATCGTTGAAAAGTTCAAATGCTGTTATTTTTCGCCAAAACGGTGATTAATCATTTAATCATTTAATCATTTAATCATTTAATCATTTAATCAGACAAATATTCGGATATAACTGCTTTTGAAGTTCTGTATGTTCTTCTAGTTTCAATCACCAGTTCTTGCATATCAGCCATTTTTAATTTAGCCTATTTTAGTGAATTCACTCCCACCTTTGCAAACTAGTTTACATATACCCCTCATATAGTTAGCACGCCAAAATAGCCCCATGAGCAAAGCAAAATCATTGCCTGTGTGGGTGTTGGCTGAATACATTGTTGCTGCAAATACGCGAGAAGAAAAACAAGCGATTGCGGCATTGTGTGAGCCACGATATTTACAGCTGCTACGTAATAGTGTGAAAGCGCTGTTAGCCAAAAAGCGTGCTGAGAAACCACCCAAAACTGTGCCTGATTGCTTTGTGCAAGTTAAAAACAAACTTAAGCACAGGTCTGAATGATGGAAAAACTAGAACAACAATTAAAACAGCACGAAGGGTGTGTGACCACGGTTTATCTTTGCTCCGAGAATAAACAAACCATTGGCTATGGCCGCAACTTAGAAGACAGAGGCATTACAGAAGACGAAGCCCTGTATTTACTGCGCAATGATATAAGTGCGTTTACAGAGCAAGTAAAAAGCAATATCGACACATCGAAATGTAACCCCGCTCGCAAAGCTGTACTGATCAATATGGCGTTTAACCTTGGTATTGCTGGGCTTCTTAATTTCAAAAAAACCATCGCAGCGATTGAAGCTGGCAAATGGGAAACCGCCGCAGTTGAAATGCTCAATAGCCGTTGGGCCTCACAAGTTGGCGCACGCGCTGACGAACTGGCCGAACAAATGGCAAGCGGGGAGTGGCAGCTATGACACCAGAGCAAGAGAACCAACTGTTTCAGAGTATCGGCCAAATTCAAGCGACACAAACCGCGATTTTAAAAGAAGTGACCGACATTAAAACCGACCTAACTAAACGCGTAGATGGTTTAGAGGCCCGCGTTGAAAAAGTTGAAACCCATGTAACCAATAACCGCATCAAAATAGCGGGGTTTGGCGGTGGCGCAGGGCTACTTGTTGCCATGGCGGTAGAACTGTTAAAAACAGGCGGAGGGTAGTAAGTATGGCCCATTCACCCGATATAAAACATGCGGTACGCGACAGCTACGTAAACGAGCTGTTAGCGCTGACTGTCGCGGCAATAAAAAATAACGTGTCTGAAGGCACCGCGCGACGCTGGAAAGCAGAGGCCAAAGCTGATGGCGACGACTGGGATTTAGCTCGCGCAGCATCACGCAAATCAGAAGGGCCTGCTGGCGAGTTTACTCAAGATTTCATCGAAGAGTTCACGATACAAGTCAACGAAACATTCACTTTGCTTAAACAACAAAGCGATGAGCTTACGCTTGAGCAGCGTACCAAAACACTGAACTCACTCACCGATATGATGAGCAAAGTTATGAAGGTCAGTGGCGGGAATAAGCGACTAGAAAAGCGTGCCATTGCAGCTGAGGTAATAAAAAAGCTGGCGCAGTTTGTTTCAACCCATCACCCCGATTTTGCCCCCGCACTTGTTGACATACTGCAAGCCTTCGGCCCACGTTTAGACAAAGAACTGGATGACTAATGGCCGATATGAATTCTAAAGAGTTCTTAACCGAACTCGAGAGTATAGCTGGCACTCTACGCCGCGATATAGAAGCCAAAGAGCGCAATATTGACCCAAGCCCAAAGGCGATTTCAGCACGCAGGAAACGGGTGCTTGACGGTGATTTTACGTTTTTTGTGTATACGTACTTTCCCCACCATATGTGGTTGGATGACGACCAAAAGGCCAGTGAGTTTCAAGATTACTTTATGAAGTGGTTTCCTAAAGCGCTTGACCTTGATAACGGTTGGAAGAATTGGTTTGTGGCCCCGCGAGGCGAGGGTAAAAGTACCCTTGCAGCCAAGCTTGCTCCAATATACGTTTGTATACAAGCGCTCAGACAAGATGAAGACATATGCAACGAACTTAACTTAACGCGTCCGAGTGTGTTTATCGACAATGTTATTTTGTTTGGTGCAGAGGCTAAAATGCCCGCCAAAACCTTAGAGGTGGTTAAAACTGAACTGCTGAATAACAACAACCTATCTTTAGATTTTCCTGAAATATGCACTCCCTCAAACGTTTGGAAAATCGGCGAGTTTGTTACGCCGCAAGGGGTCCGTTTTGAAAGCCGAGGGGCTGAACAAGGCGTAAGGGGAACATTCCACGGCGCAAGCCGCCCTAAGCTATTACTGTCTGACGACATTATCACAGATAAAGAGGCCAAATCACCGACTGAGCGAGACAACCGTTGGGGATTTCTTGAAGCTGCGGTTCAATATCTTGGCCCACCTGACGGCTCAGTTAAGTTTCTAGGTATTAACACGGTACTTAACAACGATGACCCTATTTCTCGTGCCGAAAATGCACCTGGCCATATTGTTCATAGATTCAAAGCCATCTCTGAATATCCAGAAGACATGGAGCTTTGGAAACAATGCCGTGAATTGATGCTCTATGACGACAAAGACTTTGAAAAACGTGCGGCTAAAAAGGGGGAAGCTGTTAGAACACAAGATAAACCCAGTTTTAAATTTTGGCTGAAGAACAAACGCAAGATGAGTAAAGGGGCTAAAACAAGTTGGCCTAGCGTGCGCTCTTTGTATAAAACCATGGAAATGTGGGCCTCGAATAAGAAAGAGTTCAACCGAGAAATGCAAGGTATTGCCAAGTCAGATGAAGAGCAAATTTTCTATCAATTTGAAACATGGATCAACCGATTAAATTTATGGAAGCCCTACGGCGCTTGCGATCCAAGTATGGGAAAAACGCAAAAAGCCGACCCGAGTGCGTTACTTGTTGGCTTTTATTCACTGGAACTTGGCAAGTTACATGTTGAGTACGAAAGCCGCAAAGTACGCGGTACCAGCAAATTGCTCAACGACCTAATTAGAGCCCAGAAAGAATACAACTGCATTGTATGGGCCTTTGAGAATAATACCGCGTTTGAGTACATGCGCCATGACTATATAAAGCGCGGCTTAGACCAGCAAATCGCATTGCCATTACGAGGAGTCACCGCAACGGTTAGCCAAGAAGAACGGATAGAAGCCCTTGAACCTTATGTGACTAACGAGCCAGCCCAAATTGCGTTTCATTCCAAGTGCACGTTGTTAACGGATGAACTTGAAAACTGGCCCGCGAAACAAAGTGCCCACCATTATGACTTGAGTTGTGCGCTATCGCTTTTATGGGAGGCAGCAAGTAAAGGGGCTGGAGGCGTACCTAAACCGCGCAGCACAAAGGTTATTCAGAATATTGAGGGCTACCATGTCTAAGCCGCATTTAAGCTACAAGAACTATAGAAAGCTACAAAAGCTATTCAACATGAGCGCAACAGACCCGAACATGTTTGCGATGATGACGGAGTTGCCCAACCCTGATCCAGTACTACGCAAAGCAGGTAAAAGCGCGCTGATTTATGATGAGATAACGCGCGACCCCCATGTTATTGGTGAGCTACGTTCACTGCGCTCAGGTATGTTTGCATTCAATGCAGAGCTGGTACCAGGCGGTGACGACGCAGCAAGCCAGAAAAGCTATGAGTTAGCAAAGCAACTGTTTGCGCGTAAGCCCCGTGTTAATACTCAGTGGTTAGACCTAGATTGGCACAACTATAGCGCCATTTTACACGGTTATTCAGTCACGCATTTGGGCAAGTATGAAAAGACCAATAATCAATGGTTGCCATCGAGCATCGACAGCTGGCCTGCCAGTCGTTTTGTGTTTAACAGTGACCACGAACTACTTGTTAAAACCAAAGAAAACCCACAAGGCGAACGCACTTATCATGCCCGTTGGACGTGCGTTCGACATATGCCCAGCAGCAAAAACCCATATGGTATTCCGCTGTTAAGTAGTTGCTTTTGGCCATGGACGTTTAAGCATGGCGGTTTTAAGTTTTTTGTGCAGTTGTGTGAGCGTTTTGGGGTGCCATTTCCCATCGGTAAACACCCCGTTGGCACACCTGAAGGGCAAATAGAAGAGCTAATGAGCGGGCTGGTAAAGCTCATTAGTGACGGTGTGGCGGTTATTCCTGACGACACATCTATGGAAATATTAGAAAGCAAAATGAGCGGTGAGCCTGTACAGCTACAGCTTATCAATTTATGTAATTCAGAAATGAGCAAAGCGCTCACTAGCCAAACCTTAGCAACCGAACAAAAGCAAGGCGGGGCTAGGGCTGCCAGTGAAACCCATGCTAAACGCGCAGGTGAAAATCAACGAGCAGATAGGGCGCTTGTGTCTGGGTATAGAAATCAAATATTAGAAGCCATTCACCAAATAAACTTTGATGGCGGTGAACCCGCGAAATACATTTGGCGTGACAAAAAAGACATCAACTTAGATGCCGTAAGCGTTGTTCGTGAAAGCGCAAAGCTGGTACCAGTCACCGAGGATCACGCTTATAACACGCTGGGTATTCCGAAACCTCAAGATGGCCAAAAAATATTAGAAGTACAGGACGATGGCGCAGGTATTGCCAGCGCTGCAAAACAGGATTTTTCGGCTAATGATAATACCGATACAGACGTGTCTACATTCGATGAATTCGACCAAGCAACTAGCGACCAAATCGAACAGATTTGGCAGTTTGCACAGCAAGCAGACTCACTTACAGAGTTAAAAAACAGCATTAAAAACACATTCCCTGGCATAACCGATAACGCACTCGCCGAAGTTGCAGCTTCAGCGTTTGAGCTTGAGTTTTTAAAAGGGATGAGTGAAGCCAACCAACAGGAAAATCAAAATGACTAACGAACAAAAAAGCATTGTTGTGATCACAAAAAAAGGTAAAGACGAAACCAAGCGCAAAGCCAGTGCAGCATTGGCTGCGCTTGCGTTAAAGGGCTGGGAATATAAAACACAGATTGAGAATGCGCAAAAACAAGTAAAGCAAATTAACAGTGAGATTTTAAAGAAATTAGAGGTTGGTCAAGCACTCGTCATTGAAGGTGTAGGGCGCTGCACACCCACGCAAGCCGAGCGGTATTCAATCTCTGACTTAGAAGAACTGAAAACACTCCTTGGCCCACGCTTTAAAGACCTAACAACACAATCTGTTTCATATACTGCGAGCGCAAAGCTCAAAGAAATGGTTTGTGACGCGGACTATGCAAAACACGCAGAACTACAAGCCTGTTTTAGTATTTCACAGTCTTTAAGTGCACGTTGGACAGGTGAAAAAACCAAAAAAGACAGCAAAGCCGCGTAATGATTTAAACCACATGTATACGCGGGCAAACCCCGCGTTTAGGGGGGAATATGGCAATAAGTAATGAAAACCACTGTATGGAGTGCGCATAATGGACCCAATAACCATAGCCCTTGGAATAGCAAAACTCACGGGCTTAGACAATAAAATTGGTCGTTGGATTGGTGGCGACAATGGCGCAGATGTGGCCACAAAACTGGTTGATATGGCGCAAACGCTCACTGGTGTTCAAGATACCGAAACCGTGATTGATAAAATGAGTAAAAGCACCGAGCTGCAATATCAATTTCGTACAGCGCTGCTTAATAAAGAACAGCATTTAGAAGAAATCGCTTTTAAGAATGTAAACAGTGCTCGTGATATGCAAAAAGCGGCACTTGAACAAGATGATACCGAGTCAAAGCGCTTTATCTATAAATTTTCGTGGTTTTGGGCGGTCAGTTCGTCTTTATATATAGCAGCGGTAACGTTTATAGAAATACCTGCAGGATCAGAACGATTTGCAGATACTGCACTGGGCTTTATTTTAGCTACGGCACTGGGTGGCATGTTTAACTTTTTCTATGGGTCAAGCCAAGGGTCAAAGCATAAAACCAACAGTTTATTAAGCAAATTTAAGTAGGGCGCTTATGCCAATTTCTCCCAAGTATGGCCAACTCATTCAGTTTGACGAGGCCATTTCCCACTTTAAGCAAAAGATCCAAATACCCACTGAGTCATACAAAGATTTGCGGGGCCATATTCATGCGCGTGCATTTACCGTTGCAGGAGCAACAAATACCGAATTACTTGGTGATTTACACAAGGCTGTGACGCATGCCATAGAAGATGGAGAAACATTAGCAGCATTTAGAAAACGCTTTGATGACATCGTTGCTAAGCATGGTTGGTCATACAATGGCAAACGAGGCTGGCGAACTAAAACGATTTATCGTAATAACAAAAATACAGCACGAGCAGCTGGCCGTTGGGAACAACAGCAACGGGTAAAAGCGCGTAGGCCATATTTATTGTATTTGACGGCTGGTGATCAACGCGTAAGGCCGCAACATGGCAAGTGGAATTACATTTTATTGCCAATTGAACATAATTTCTGGCATACCCATTATCCGCCAAATGGCTGGCTGTGCCGGTGCAAGGTCGTAAACCTGAGTGAAGCCGAGATAAAACGGCAAGGTTTAACGGTCACGCCTGAAAATACATTAAAAGAACACACTAAGTACTTCACAGAAGTTGACGCTAACACAGGTGAAGAATTACAACGTTTGCCAGGCATTGATTTGGGTTGGGACTATAATCCAGGCAAAGCATGGCTTGGTGGTGACATATCAGTAGGCAAAATACTCTATAAGCAAGACAAACACATTAGAGAGATGTTGATCCCAAAGTTTAATGATGCGGTGAATGCTGGTGAGTCACAGTTTAAAAAGCACATAGCAACAACAGCTGCTAAACAAGCATTAGGACGACAGTTAGATGATGGTGCAAAATTGATAGTCGGGCACTTGAATAACAATGCGGTTGATAAAGTTATTGCGAAGTCAGCTTTAGATCACAGTACCTTGGTGGTCATTGATGACGCGATGATAAGTGTGTCGTTGGCGGCAATTGGGTTTGAACAAACAGCGAATTTAATGCAGCTAATTCAGCAAGCAAGTTCAGCGGCATACAATCAAAGCGTATTAAAGCTAACAACTGACAGTGCGCTGATCACAATTCAAGTGATGGCTGATTTTAATCGTGTGGTTGCCGTAGAGAAACTTTAAACGGTGTTAAAACTGGGTTTAAACGTTATTTAAACTCGCTTTAAACACGTTTTAAAGTGAACGATTGTGATCTAATTCTAAACGTATAATGAGCAGGAATGATCGTGGAATGAGTCAAAATGAGCGGGTTTTGTCTAAAAACAAACGTAATTTGATTTGTGGTGATTTTAGAGTTAGTCTAGGCGAAGTCCTTAGTTAATAGGGGCTTCAGAGCAATCAATTCTAAAATATCACTTCATCATTAAATCTAGAAATGAACGACCCCTTACATCAATATGCGGGAAATAAGGTTATTTAACATAATATAAATTATAGGATGTTAATAGTTATTGTAATATGCTGGTATTTTGATTTGTATTAAGCGAATGATTTACGCATTAAATGTCCAATACTAGACAGTATCGGACATTGCTGTAAGGTACACAATTTATATTCTTTATGGCTTCTTAGTGTAATCCATCTCTAATGGTGCTGGTCCTTTATATGGTCCGATCAACTGTTCTAGTTGTAACCGGAAACGCTCCACCATGTCACGCTTTAGCATAAATCGATGAAAGTCAGCCGGTGATGTATTGTAGTGCTGAACCGATTTATAACCGCCTGGAGATTTAACATCCATACGTACTGGAAATTGTAACCATTTACTTTGAAACTCTTTAGATATCATCCAGTTTAGGTATAATTTTGCAGCCGCTTTATTCTTCGCATTTCTCGGAATTGCAGCAACTTGAAACCAAGTTAAAAAATAGTCTTCTTTAGGTAAAATAAGGCGCGTATCACTGTTTGGCCAAGGTACAAACGCCCAAGATGTTGTAAAGCTGGCACCGTACCAACCATTATTGATCGCGACGTACGGCATAGAAGTTCCACGCACCCAAGTCCGGTTTGTCGCAACCAGCTTTTCTAAATACTCTCATCCATACTGCTCTTTTAGATTCCAAAATTGATATAGCACAGCATTATCAGTATGTGGATAGGTTAAAATGACCTTTCCTTACTCATAAAATCCATTGACCACGATTCATTATGTTGTGTCGGTGCACTTAATGGTTCAGGTGTTCTTGTTGGAACACAGCGCTTTCCCCTGCGTCTCAAGCTTAGTTTTAGCATGTTGTAAACGCGTTGTTCCGAGGCTTACCCTTATTGCGAAGCCTTTTGAATAGTTTAGGCAACCCCCAACCTTTGATGGCGCTCTACTAGCGCAAATAATGCATCGATAACTTCATCATCTAACGGCCGTTTATGTTTGTAATAAAAAACTGAGCGGCTTAGCTCTGCCACTTCACAAGCAAATGCGACGCTGACGTTAAATTGTGCTCTTAAATGCTCTCCCCAAGCTCTGCCCTACTTGTTTTTACAGCTTTTTTGCGATGATATCCTCAAGCACCGAGTGCTTTAGGCTAAGCGTTGCAAACATATCTTTTAGCTTACGGTTTTCTTCTTCAAGCTCTTTGAGGCGTTTAACATCAGACGCTTCCATACCACTATACTTTGAGCGCCATTTGTAAAATGTACTTTGGCCGATACCCTGTTTACGGCAAATTTCAGGTACAGGAATACCCGCGCCTCAGCTTCTTTGATCATACTGACAATTTGAGTTTCGGTGAACTTGCTTTTTCTCATCGTAAATCTTCCTATTTTAGTTAATGGAAAGTTCTACTTATGAACTGTTTCATTTTTTGGGGGAGTTACAGAATCAATATAGTTCGAGTCATTTATAAGAATATGGATGTTGAACAACAGCTGAAGCAATGACCAGTCTATTTAAGGTGTACTTATCGCGAACCAGCCCGAGTTCTCTAATTTTGAGTAAATTCACTGAAAAAACTCGAAAATTTATT
>NZ_JAGJEE010000041.1:0-47177 GCF_018100885.1 Pseudoalteromonas sp. MMG013
ACGTTCTGACAGGACTTCAACAGCGTGTTATGGAAGACATCTTCTGATGACCTTAAAGGATTCCCTGATACTATCAATACCGTTTTCCTCAAACTAACATCCAGCTGAGTATTGTACATATGGTTCGCAATTCGTTGAAATATGTCTTGTGGAAAGATTACAAAGCAGTCACCGCTGACTTAAAGCATGTTTATCGTTCAGTTACAGAGGACGAAGCCTTACTTGAACTGGAGCGCTTCAGCAACATCTGGGACAGCCAATATTCGCAAAATCTGAATGCGCTGTTTAACTACCCTGAAGATATCCGCAGGGCTATCTGCACAACCAACGCGATTGAATCGATCAATAGTGTAATCAAAAAGCGTAAAATATTTCCTAGCGATAATTCAGCGAGAAAAATGCTTTATCTTGCGATAAAATATGACGGCAAGAAATGGATGATGCCGATTCAAAATTGGCGTTAGGCGATGATTGGTTTTACTATTGAATTCGAGGAACGCCTCGAAAGACATATCAATGAAATGGCAGTTACTATAGCTAGGCTATAGTTTATTTACTGTCCGGAATTAGTTGACCACTACAATTAGTGAGCATCGCAGGAATAGCAAGTCAATAAACATGAGTATTTTTTAACAGGGAATCGATAGTACAAGCAAATTACCTTGTACTACAAGCAGTAATAAGTAGCCTATACGGTCACTCGTCTACATTTTTATTATGGCAATCGGCGAGCAAGTTCTGCCAGAAGATTTTTCCTTTTCTGCGTGTGAGTTTTATATTGTTTTCAGGAATACTTTCCGGATCATCGTAATTATCAAGTGCCTGTTCCATACTGAGTTCTCGAATTAGGTGCAAAGTTGGGTAGGGAGCCCTATTAGTATAGTTTGCTGGGTCATTATCTTCGCTGTCTGCAAATACATAATTAGGGTGGAAGTTAGCTATTTGATAAGTACCCTCATAACCTTGCACACATAACATAGCATTCGCTAAATCGACTAGATTCAAGAAATCATCAAAGTTTTGAAACCCTTGTGTAAAAAATAACAAGGTTGTTTCTCTTTTTGGATTTTGTGTTAATTGAACGCATTGCTCAAGCATATCCATGACAGCATCATCATGACTTATACTGCTCGATGGTTGGTAGTGAATTTTATTCTGCTCAACTTCTTGTCTTGCAAATGGGCAAAAGTTGAATTTAACGATAACAGAGATAACCCAGTTCTGCATGACATTAATAGGTGTGGTCATGTTAATTCCTCTGATGTGCGTAATGAAGTTAATAAATCAAGAGATTTAGGAATTGCGCCCTGATTTTTCTGTAGGCATGCATGTGCATTTTTACCCAGCAACGTTCGAGTATCGAAATCATCGAATAGCTTAATTAAAACTTCACTAAGCTGTTGTTCATGATCAATTTGTAGTGCACCTTTGTTGGAGAGTAGGTCTGGGTAAATGTGAGAAAAGTTGTAAGTTGAAGGTCCTGTAAGTACACCAACGGCAAAAGCCGCTGCTTCAAGCGGGTTATGCCCACCTCTTTCAATAAGACTACCACCTATGTAAGCAATATCTGCACAGCCATAGAGCATTTTTAGCTCACCCAAAGTATCGGCCAGCAAAACCTGTTTTGTAGGCTCTAAAGCCTCACTACGTTTAGTAAAAGAGAATGCTTGTTGATTGAGTATGTCTGCAACAAATTGAAACTGTTCTGGGTGTCGCGGTGCAATAATTAACAAAGCATTTGGGTTTTTCTTTAATAATTGTTGATGGGCAAAAAGTACTTTTTCATGTTCTTTTGGGTGAGTTGAACCTGCAACCCATACAGGTCTGTCCGCAAGCTGTGCTTTTAAGGCGTTAGCATTTAACTGAACATCAGAATCTATTTGGATGTCAAACTTTATTGACCCTGTTACGGTTACTTTCTGCCTAGCTAGGCCCAGAGTAATAAAACGCTTTGCATCTTCCTCATTATGGCATGCTAAGTGATCTATGCTTTTCATAAGTCGTTTGGCGAGGGGAGAGACTCTTTGATAGCCTTTCAGCGATTTCTCAGACAAACGCGCATTGATAATAACAGTCGGGCATGCTTGTTTGTTAGCTTGTGCTAATAGGTTTAGCCAAAGTTCAGTTTCTAATATGATCAGTAGTTTTGGTTGTAAGGTTTTGATAAAGCGTTTACTACAATGCCAAAAATCAAATGGCAAATAACAAATATTTGCATGTTGCCCAAGGCTATCAGTAGCTTGTTGGCGACCAGTAGGCGTGTTGCAGGTAATTACAATGTAGTCGTTCGGGTGGCGTTTTATATATGCTTTTATTAATGGCGTCGCTGCGAGCACCTCACCTACTGATGCGCAATGGAAAATGACGGCATTTCTTGGTAAAGACTTCAAAGAAAGAGCAAAGCGCTCTAAAAAAAACAGCCGATAAGTAGGAGTTTTATGCCCTCTTATTAGGTATAGATAAATGACTATAAATGGGCTGAGTATATAAAGGAAGCAGCTGTATAAAAGGCGTATCATGAGTCACATATGGTAAATATAAAAACTCATTTTACTGTGAATTGTGTAAGAATTAAAATCTAATAACAAATTTACACACTTTAGAGTCGTGCTCCCACAAAATAACTTTGTTACCATATAGGTATATTTCAAAAAACACTGATAAAAGATGAAGTCTAAAAGTACGTATTTCTTTGCTGGTATATTATTTTTCCTCTCTACCTATACATTTTCAGCACCAACGGCATATTTACCAATTGGGAAAGATGTCATTTTAGAGTATCAAATTGACCAGATGTTTGCTTTAACACATGGTACACCAATGGCAAAACCATATCGTTTAAGCGAAATACATTCTGCGCTGCGAAAACTCTATAATCTTGATAGAGCATTATATAATGTTATTCAGAAGCGTTTGAAGCCCTACTCAAGTAAAGATGACATTACCCGTCAGGGTGTCAAATTGAGAGTTGATTCTGGAGAAGAAGTTAAATTAGCTAATGAGAGAAGTAATACCTCTAGTGAATATGCGGAACTGTCACTGGAAGGTATTTGGCGAGGTAGTGAAAGTTCGCTATTACAAGTCGGCATTGATTACCGAGTCGAAGCAGGAGATTTGATCCCGTATAATACCTTTTACGCGTTAGGCGGTGAGACTTTTCAGCTCAATTTAGGATATAAAGAACATTGGTTCTCACCGTTTAAAAGCTTTGCACAAGTCTACTCTAATAATGCAAAACCGCTACCTTCTGTATCTATTGGGTTAATTGCACCTCTAAAAAACTGGTGGAACTTTGACTTTGAGCTGTTTTACGCTGAGTCGGAACATGTAGAAAATGGCATCTTATACGAAGGAAAACTCCATAGTGGCAGACCGAAGCTGGCTGGCACACACTTTAGCCTAGAGCCGATAGATGGTTGGAAAATTGGCTTAAATCGAATGATGCAATTCGGAGGTGGACCTCGCGAAGTTAATGTTAAGGATGTATTAAAAGCTTATTTTGACCCAGCAGGAAATGATAATTCGGGTCTTACTGGTAGTAGGGATGCAGAATTAGGAGACCAATGGGTAACTTTTACAAGTACATTACGGACAACGACAGTATTGCCAGTTGAGTGGTATATAGAATATGGAGGAGAGGATACTAAAGGCCACAAAAACTACCAATTTGGTAACACCGCGACCAACCTTGGTTTTTATCTTCCAAAATTAACAGCTCAAAGTACGTTGCGTTATGAGTATTCAAATCAGCACAGCCTTTGGTATGTCAATCAAATATACCCAACTTACGGGAATTCAATTGGTGGAGCTGTCATGGGGAGTTTTATTGGTGATCAACGAAAGTTTGGCGATGCCGCACCATCTCAAGCTCATGTTATTGATGTTACTTATAGTGAATCCTTCACTTCTTTGTGGCGAGCGAAATACACTAGAATTGAAAATAAAAGTGGTTATTTAAATGAGCTTGGTCAACTGGGGGAGAATTATGAAGTGGGTCAAGAGTTGCAAATTAGCAATAGTCGTAGCATTGCCAAAAAGCAGGTTGAGACTACTTTGGCTGTGGGTAAGGATGTATTTGGACAGAGCTATACTTGGTTATCAGTCAATGTATACTGGTAGCTCACGGATATTATTTACAGAATTAAGCCCAATAGCGGTGATTTAGGAACTGATATGTCGAAAAATCAACATGTTGAACAAAGTTATTTAGCTTCTTTGCAACGTCATCAAGATGTTTTCAATACAATGGCTGATTATCATCAAGAAGTGATGCAACTATTGAATGCATGCCAAAGCGCTTTAGCCCGAGGTGGTAAAGTTATTTGGTTCGGCAACGGTGGTAGTGCGGCAGACGCGCAACATTTGGCTGCCGAATTTGTCGTTCGATATAAGCTGGAGCGGGGGCCGTTGGCATCCATAGCGCTAACCACAGATACATCTATTTTAACTGCGCATAGCAATGACTACCACTTCGATACGGTATTTGAGCGTCAAGTTCAAGCTTTGTGTAAAAAAGAAGATTTAGTGATTGGTTTAACAACATCCGGTACGAGCGCCAATATTAATTTGGCGCTGGCAGCAGCCAATGAGTTAGGTGCGTTCACTGTGGCATTGACGGGGCGAGATGGTGGTGAAGTAAAAAGCATTGCGAAGTTACCAATTATAATTCGTAATGATGAAACAGCGCGTATTCAAGAAGCTCATATGTTTATTGGTCATTGGTTATGTGAAGCTGTGGATATGTTGGTTGCGGAGTTGCAACAATGAATTTAGCCAACTTACAACATCTGAATGAAGCGCGTGTTCTAGTCGTTGGGGATGTCATGCTTGATCGTTATTGGCTAGGAGATACCGGTAGGATTTCCCCTGAAGCACCGGTACCCGTTGTTAAAGTGAGCCGCCTAGAAGACAAAGCAGGGGGCGCTGCAAACGTTGCTAAGAATGTGGCACATTTAGATGGAAAAGTGGGATTGCTCGGGTTGATAGGTAAGGATGACAATGGTCAAACTCTAGAGCGTATTTTGCAATTTGAAAATATACATTCTCAGTTAGTGAGCATTGATGGGCTACCAACGATCGCTAAAATGCGAGTCATAAGCCGGCACCAACAAGTTGTAAGGTTAGACTTAGAAGAGACATTTACAAATACACATAGTCGCTTTCTGTTGAGTAAACTTAAAGAAGTCATTGATGAATATGATTATATTTTATTTTCAGATTATAATAAGGGGGCGCTGTCGGCTATTCAAGAAATGATAGCCGTTGCAAAATCCGCAGGAAAAACCGTGCTTGTTGACCCTAAGTCATCTGATTTTGCTATATATCGCGGTGCAGACTTCATTACACCCAATCTTAATGAGTTTAAACTAGCAGGGGGCATTGTTGATTCTGAAGAGACATTAACTGAGAGCGCTCGTAAGCTACTACAAGAAGCAGGCATTGAAGCAATGTTGCTAACTCGTTCAGAACAAGGCATGTCATTGATTAGTGCTTCAGAAAAACATCATTTCTCAGCTCAAGTAAGAGAAGTGAGTGATGTAACGGGTGCCGGTGATACAGTAATTGCAACCCTGACAACGATGTTGGGGGCCGGTATGATTGCGAAAGATGCAGTGGAAGTTGCAAATATTGCTGCAGGCATTGCAGTGAGTAAACTCGGAGCTGCCACTGTAACGCCGGAAGAGTTAAGTCGCAAGCTAGGGCAGTACTTAATTGAGAATGGCGAGCACTATCAAACTCCTTATGATGATGTGCATCAACATATTGCACTCGCACAAAAAAATGGTGAGCGTATTGTGTTTACCAATGGGTGTTTTGATATATTACATGCGGGACATGTAAAATATTTGGCACAAGCTAAAGCTATGGGTGATAGGCTAGTTGTCGGTTTGAATAATGACGAGTCTATATCACGTCTTAAAGGTTCCGATAGGCCAATAAACCCTTTAGATGAGCGGGCTATGGTACTATCTGCATTGGCTTCGGTTGATTGGGTAATCCCTTTTGGCAGTGAAACACAAGGAGATACGCCAGCAGAACTGATTGCACGACTCAGCCCTGATGTTTTGGTCAAAGGTGGTGATTATAAGGTATCTGAAATCGCTGGTGCCGATCATGTGCTGAGTACCGGAGGAAAAGTTGAGGTGCTTGACTTCTTAAATGGTTGCTCTACATCAAATATTATTAAGAAAGCGCAGTCAACTCAATAAGAGTTTATGGATGTCTGGCATCCATATAATGGGTGTGAAACGATACCCAGTTATCAGGAGTGAAATAGAAGGTCGGCCATTTGCCGGCCTCTTTGTGTAGAGAGCGCTGTAACCGTTTTATATTACTGTTCTGCCAGTCTAAAGCTGGTTTTCTTAATTCACCGCGATCAAAATCGATAAGATACACCTTTCCCTTATCATCAAAGAGGATATTGTTGATATTCAAATCTGCATGGTAAACCCCTGCGTTATGAAACTCAGCGATTGTTAAAGCAACATCACTAAGTTTTTTATCTGTAAGCGGTTGTCTCTGTAGCAACTCGCATAAACTAATAGCTCCAGGTATGGCAGAAGTAATTAAATCTCCACGATATATGAATAGAGATTTTGTTACTCTGGCTGCGATTGGTTGAGGAACGGCTAAACCACGTTTTTGTAGTTCACACATAAGTAAAAATTCGCGATAAACACGAGAATTTTTTAACCCCGTATAAATATATTGGTCAGATAATATTTTGCCTATGATACCACCTCGCCAATAATGTTTGAGCACATTAACGGTGTCGTTATGCTTAAAAAACCAAGCGGTAGCGCGCCCTTCTTTGGTGCCTACAATCGCGTTTTTTTGTTGCCAATAACTCGCATCAAAGTATTTAGAAGGGAAAGAGGGCTCAACGTATTTAGGGCTTAATATATACCCCTGTTTTGTATCATTAATGTGCATATCAGCGGTAAAGTAAACTTAGATGGAGGTAGTGTATCGCGTTTTTACCTCGCTATAAACTTGCAAAGCGAGGTGAATAATTTAAGATCGGATTCTAAATGAGGTTTATCTTGCGGGAAAAGTGTGACAGATCAATATAATTCAATTTGTATTTTAAGATTATCGGCTATCGGTGACGTTTGCCATGCAGTCTCCGCAGTTCAAGACATTCAAGCGGCTCACCCACATGCAAAAATTACTTGGGTAATAGGAAAGGTTGAAGCCATGTTGTTATCGGGCTTGCCAGGTATCGAGTTTGTTGTTTTTGATAAGAAGCAAGGGAAAGCCGCGTATAACCAGTTGAAAGCGTGTTTTAAAGGCCGAAAATTTGATGTATTGCTGCATATGCAAGTTGCCCTACGGGCTAATTTGGTAGCCAGGTGCATTCCAGCTAAGAAGAAAATTGGCTTTGATAAACATCGTAGCAAAGAGCTACACAGCTTATTTATTAATAAACGAATACAAGCACAAAGCGAGCCTCATGTTTTAGAGGGCTTTCAGAACTTTGCTCGAGCAATTGGTGCAAAATGCGGTATCCCGAGCTGGGAAATGCCTTACTCGGTGGCGGATGAAAGTGTGGCAAGTCAGCTTTTATGCGAGTTAGATAAAGTTTTTGTGATCGCACCAGCGGCAAGTAAAGAAGAAAGAAATTGGTTACCTGAGCGTTACGCGAAAGTTGCTGAACATGCACACAAGCAAGGGTTTAGTGTGGTACTCACTGGTGGTCCAACGACATTAGAGCAGACTTTGGCAGATAAAATAGTCAGCCAAGCATGTTGCCCTATTCTTAATTTAGTCGGAAAAACGCAGTTAAAGCAATTATTGTGTGTTTTGAAGCAAGCAAAACTAGTTTTGGCGCCAGATACTGGACCTGCTCATATGGCGGTGACAGTTCAGACACCAGTGATTGGGTTATACGCACATTCGAATCCACAACGTACTGGGCCTTATTTATATTTAGACTATGTTGTTGAGGTTTACCACAACAATTTATTTAAGCAAAAAAAGAAAACTGCGAAGCAACTGCCATGGGGTACAAGAGTTAAAGGCGCTGACTTAATGTCACAGATCAGCACTGAACAGGTTGTTACCATGTTTGACCATGTTGTAAATACTGAAAGGTTATAAGGGTGTTATGAGTCAAAAAGCTATTTTTTTAGATCGTGATGGTGTTATTAATGTTGATCATGCGTATGTACATAAAAGAGAAGATTTTCAATTTATTGAAGGGGTCTTTGAGGCATGTCAGTATTTCATTGCGCAAGGCTATATTATTGTTGTTGTGACTAATCAATCAGGGATTGGTCGCGGTTATTATACCGAAGCTCAATTTAATGTATTAAGCCAGTGGATGTGTGAGGAATTTGCTAAGCGTGATGTGGCAATCAGTAAAGTGTATTTTTGTCCACATCATCCCAGTAAAGCTGAACCAGAGTACTTGGTTGATTGTCAATGCAGAAAACCTCGGGCAGGTATGCTGATGCAGGCGATTAATGAGTTTGATATTAAGGTTGAAAACAGTGTTATGGTGGGGGATAAAGTCTCTGATATACAAGCTGCTCGCAGCGCTGGAGTAAAAACTGCCATATTGGTTGAGTCAGGTCAAGCATTTGATAAAGCAACCATGGAAACAGCTGACTTTGTATGTTCATCATTGAATAAAGTGCCCAGTATTCTGTCTTCCATCTCATAAATATTTACTTTACTGAGCGGTGGACGATAATCACACTTCGTGCAATTACGCTCTGAAACTTTTACAATACATCCCTATTTGATATTAGCTGTAGTGAATTAAGCAAACACCAAGTTGATTCATTATGGGTAACCCGTGCAACCAATGGAGACTCTAAATGAGAGCATCGGCCTTTTATAGCCAGTTAGAGCAGCAACTTGAAGAAGTTAAAGCTGAAGGTTTATACAAAAATGAACGAGTGATCACATCCTCTCAACAAGCTGAAATAGCTGTATCATCAGGTGATTCAGTCATTAATTTTTGTGCGAACAACTACTTGGGCCTAGCAAATAGCTCAAGCCTAATCGAAGCGGCAAAACAAGGCCTAGATGCCCATGGTTTTGGTGTAGCATCAGTGCGTTTTATTTGTGGAACACAAGATATTCACAAAACACTAGAAGCTAAAATCAGTGAGTTTTTGCAAACAGAAGACACCATTTTGTATTCTTCGTGTTTTGATGCGAATGCAGGACTGTTTGAAACAATTCTAGGTCCAGAGGACGCAATTATCTCTGATGCACTTAATCACGCATCGATTATTGACGGTGTTCGTTTGTGTAAAGCAAAACGTTTCCGTTATGCTAATAATGATATGGCGGCGCTAGAAGAGCAATTAATTGCAGCTACCGAGGCTGGTGCAAAAACAAAGTTGATTGCAACAGATGGTGTTTTCTCAATGGATGGGGTTATTTGTAATTTAGCGGCGGTGTGTGACCTAGCGGATAAATATGACGCGTTAGTGATGGTTGATGATTCACATGCGGTAGGTTTTGTTGGCGAAAATGGCCGTGGTACGCCAGAGTATTGCGGAGTATTAGACCGAGTTGATATTATAACCGGAACACTAGGGAAGGCACTTGGTGGCGCTTCTGGTGGTTATACAGCGGGTAAGAAAGAAATGGTTGATTGGTTACGTCAGCGTTCACGCCCATATTTGTTTTCAAACTCACTCGCGCCATCGATTGTTACAGCGTCTATCGCAGTATTAGATATGCTCAAAGATGGTAAAGCGTTACGCGATACACTTTGGAGCAATGCAGCCTATTTTCGTGAGAAAATGGAAGCGGCTGGTTTCACGTGTGCGGGTAAGGATCATGCAATAATCCCTGTGATGTTGGGGGATGCGAAAATAGCTGCAGCGATGGCCGATAAATTGCTTAATGAGGGTATTTATGTCACTGGATTCTCATTCCCAGTTGTGCCGAAAGGTCAGGCACGTATTCGTACGCAAATATCAGCCGCGCATACTAAAGAGCAGCTAGACACCGCAATTAATGCGTTTATTCGTATTGGTAAAGAATTGGACGTTATTTAAACCTATTGGGGAGGCGAATGCTTCCTCTTTAACGAGTGAAAAGTATGAAAGCGTTATCGAAATTGAAGGCTGAACCTGGGATCTGGATGACAGATGCGCCGAAACCAGAAGTTGGCCATAACGACCTATTAATAAAAATCCGTAAAACTGCGATATGTGGTACGGATGTTCACATTTATAAATGGGATGAGTGGGCTCAAAATACTATTCCAACGCCAATGGTTGTTGGCCATGAGTATGTTGGCGAAGTTGTGGAGATGGGTCAAGAGGTTCGTGGTTTCCAAGTTGGTGACCGCGTATCGGGTGAAGGGCATATTACGTGTGGGCACTGTCGTAATTGCCGTGCAGGTAGAGTACATCTATGTCGTAATACAACGGGCGTCGGAGTAAACCGAGAAGGGTCTTTTGCTGAGTATTTGGTGATCCCTGCTTTCAACGCATTTAAAATCCCTGATAATATTTCGGATGAATTGGCTGCGATTTTCGACCCATTTGGTAATGCAGTACACACCGCATTATCGTTTGATTTAGTGGGTGAAGATGTATTAATTACAGGAGCTGGACCAATTGGGATAATGGCTGCGGCAGTTGCTAAGCATGTGGGTGCTCGTCATGTGGTCATTACGGATGTAAATGAATATCGTCTGGAGCTGGCAAGGAAAATGGGCGCAACCCGAGCAGTCAATGTCGCCACAGAAAAGCTAGAAGATGTTATGTCAGAACTGGGTATGACAGAAGGATTTGATATTGGCTTAGAAATGTCAGGTGTGCCTATCGCATTTAACAGCATGCTCAATAATATGAATCATGGTGGAAAAATCGCGATGCTGGGTATTCCACCTTCAGATATGGCAGTAGACTGGAATCAAGTTATTTTTAAAGGGCTTGTAATTAAAGGGATTTATGGCCGAGAAATGTTTGAGACATGGTATAAAATGGCCAGTCTGATCCAGTCTGGCTTAGATTTAAATCCAATTATTACACATCAATTTCATATTGATGAATTCCAAACAGGCTTCGATACGATGATATCTGGTCAGTCTGGGAAAGTTATTTTAAATTGGACGTGATGTACGTCATACCATGAGTTATAGACGGCTTTGGTCGTCTTTTTAAGTTTAGAGAAGTAATGTATGTCATTTAAAAATATTTCAGTTGCGCAAACCCACGAAATGCTTAAACGTGATGATGTCATTGTGGCAGATATTCGGGACTCAAATAGTTATGAGAATGGCCATATACCAGGATCAGAGCATTTGTCTAACGCAAATATTGGCCACTTTATGCAAGAGAAAGAATTTGAGCAGCCAATTATTGTTGTATGTTATCACGGCGTGAGCTCTCAAGGAGCTGCCAACTATTTGGTAGAGCAAGGGTTTGAAGATGTTTATAGCATGGATGGTGGTTTTACTCAGTGGGCCGCCGATCTCCCAGATATTGTTAAAAAATGATTCTAATAGGTAGTTCAGATAACCCTCGAGCGGTACAAGGCGCGGCCGATTACTTTAAAAGCCAGGGGGTTGCTGTTGTTTTAGAAAGCCATGATGGTCGGTACGTTCAAGTTTGGGTGCCAAAGGCCCAAAATGAGCAAGCGCAAGCTTTGTGGCAAGACTTTATTGATAACCCGTATGATGAAAAATACCTCACAGCATCGTGGCATACAGGTGACACTGATACACAATTCATGTACAAGGGGGGCTCACTTAACCTCATTAAACGTTTTCATCAATTACATTGTTGTTTAAAATCCGTCTTTGTAGTTTGCATTGCTATTTTTATTAGCTTTCATATTTTTGATACTCACTTTGTTTTTCAGCTTCTTCAGTTTGATCCTTGTTCACCAATGACTTGGCTTTCTCCTGCCTTAATTCACATGGGTATAGTGCACCTTGTATTTAACTTGGGTTGGTGGCTGCATCTGGGTGATAAGCTGATTAACCGCGTTGGACCTTTGCAAGTAGTCTCTATTTCTATAGCGAGTGCAATAATAAGTAACTGGGCACAATATTTGTTTGTTGATCAGAATTTTGGTGGATTAAGTGGTGTTGTCTATGCTTTGCTAGGCTACGCATGGATATATAGCCAACGTAACCCCTCTCAAGCTGCGTTGATCGAAAAGCCTGTAGTGGGCTTTATGCTTATTTGGATGGCACTTGGGTTTACAGAACTATTGTTTGTTAATATGGCTAACTGGGCATATTTGTTTGGCATGTTAACGGGAATGTTATTAGCAATACTCTTTAATATAAATAAAAATGAAGTTACTAATGATAAAGATATTTAGTAAATAAAACTTCTCTGACAATTTCTTGCCCTGTTTCATCATTCAGCAGGCCTTTTAACTTTTCAGCGCAACGCATACGAATCTCTTCCCGGCCAGTGAGTGATTTTATAGTTTCTTCTGGTTCTTTACTTAATATTTGAACAATAGCGTCTCGCAATAATGGTGTGTGATGTTCAACAATCGCAATATTTGATACGTCGTTTAGCATAAGGTCGACGGTCACCCTCACATAACCCAGCTTTTTGTTTGATTGGCCAATATAATTGGTTATTATGTCCGGCTCGAAGCCAAAGTATCCCACAGTGGACTCTGCTTTAGCACTGATTGGGCTAAGTAGGAGTGTGAACACAAAAACGAAACAAGCATACATCTTCATAACGATTTAAAATCCCAGAAGTTCAATTAATCTATTTTCGAGGTGTAAGTGTATACTTATTTAAGAGAAATTTACAGATATGTGGTAAATATCACTCTAAAAAACTAACTCTCTTTGTTGCTTCAGCGCTCAGTGGTATGATATCGCCCGTCGTATATTAGGCTAAGATTTATTGTGTTTGAATATCCTTTTTCCATAGATTATTTTTGGCAAAGTGCTGCTGAATTACAATGTGTGCCGCCCTCAATCGCAAACTTGCTATTTGATCAAGGTTCGTTGACTTCATTACTAAAACAGCAATGTCAGCAATTTCGTGTCAAGGTGCTTTCTGAAAAGTGGGTACCTGCAACAAAGAGTCATATTGCGATATTTAACGGTGACGTGCAGAAGGTATTGTGTCGTGAAGTGTTATTGTATTGTGACGATATGCCGAAAGTGTATGCACAAAGCTGGATAACTCAAGCAGCTTATCAGGTGGGCGTAAGTGGGTTAGGTGAAACGCCGTTGGGTGAAGTACTTTTTTGCGATGATAGCTGGCTACGGTCTCAGTTAGATGTCTGTACTTTTCAAAGTGGAAGTACATTTTCTACCTTATCAAGAGTGCATAATGAGGCGGCAGAGCAACTTTATGCGCGACGTAGAGTATTTACTAAAAGTGACGCGCAAGTAATGGTATGTGAAATCTTTTTACCGGGAGAATAAGATGCAATTCAATGTACTCAAAGTAAAAAATATACCGGAATATAAGCAACTAATGCGGTTAGATAAACCCATTGGTACATTATTATTGTTATGGCCAACACTGTGTGCACTTTGGATGGCAAATAATGGCATACCACAGTGGCCATTGCTTATTATATTTACTTTAGGGGTGTTTGTAATGCGCAGTGCGGGCTGTGTTATTAATGATTTTGCGGACCGAAAAGTAGATGGCGCTGTGCAAAGAACTTCAGGTCGGCCGTTAGCGAGGAAGGCCATAAAAGCGGGGGAGGCGCTTACTCTATTTGCGGGTCTGATATTTATTGCATTTTTACTGGTAATACAGTTGAATCTTAAGACCGTTGCATTGTCTCTGGTTGCGCTAGCACTGGCTTCTTGTTACCCGTTTATGAAACGATTCACGCATTTACCACAAGTTGTATTAGGTGCGGCCTATAGCTTCTCAATCCCAATGGCTTTTATGGCGACTAACGGTGTCGTACCGACGCTAGCTTGGTTACTATTTATTGCTAATTTAGTGTGGACAGTAGCTTACGATACAATGTATGCCATGGTTGATAGAGATGACGATGTTAAAATAGGTGTTAAATCAACAGCTATTCTATTTGGTTCGTTAGACAGGCATTGGATCGCAATGTTAAATAGTTGTTATGTCGCCATCATGGTATATGTTGGTTATACACAAGCGCTGAGTTTGGCGTATTGGGTCGGTTTGTTCTTGGCGGGCGTCTTGCTTGTTAATCAGCAAAGAAAAATCACGGGGCGTGACCGTACTGCATGTTTTAAGTCGTTTTTGAATAATAATTATGTAGGCATGGCAATTTTTGTTGGTCTCGCCATTTCTATGGCAGTGTAATATCCTACTTTGAGTTGTTGTTTTATGCTACTCAGGTTATTTTGAGATATCCTTTCATTTATGCATCTATATTATTAATGAACACAACAAGAGCTGATGTAGCTCTCTTGTGTTCATTACAATGCCATTATTGCGTAGTGCAAGATTGAGCCTGAGCGGTTTGTTCTATTAGCTCTAGTAAGTGCTTAATATGACTATCTCCACTTACGTGATGATTCGTTTGAACCACTAGCTGTTCGTGGTCCACATCCTTATTAGTTTTAAGTAATACTAAATTAGGATCTTGTGCAATTGTTTTAGAATGCTCAATACTTGCTATTGCAAAGTGGTTTGAGCTTTTTAGACCTTCGATGACTTGGTCTATATTGCCAATTTTCATACTAGTCGACTTATTTAAGCCTTCAACCGCTTCATTTAGCATAGTTTGAACTTGTTTGAGCTGAGAGAAACAGCCATACATCGGGTATTCTGACAATTCCGAACGCCTCAAACTATCTTTAGATGCCAACGGGTGATGTTTTGCGACAAACAAAATAAGCTGATCAGGCAGGTGTATATCGCTCATTACGTTACTAGCGCTTTGCAGATAAACACTAATATCAATTTCCCCTAATTGTAATTTCCTTGTTAACTCATTTTCGTCTTGCAGCTGCATTTCTACTTTAACATTAGGGTAATCAGCTAAAAATTTACCGCAAGACATGGGAACAATCGCACTCGCTTTATTCGTATAACCAACAACTAGCTTTTGTTGATCTCGGCCAAATAAACTCTGTTTAATTGTTTTCTTAGTTAGTTCTAACTCAGAAAGTGTGGCTTTACAGTAATTTAGAAATAACTCACCTTGCTCAGTTAATTTCACAGAGCGAGTCGAGCGTTTAACTAATTCACAGCCAATTTCATCTTCTAAAGTTTGGATGCTACGAGTCAGTGCCGAAGTACTGATCCGTGTTTGTTCCGCAGCTTGCCTAAAGTGACGAAGACTACCGAGCGCAACAAACTGTTCAAGTTGTTCAAATCTCATTCGAAATTCCTTTTAATTTCATCAATACACAGAATTTGTGTGATTTTCCCTAATACTAATACAAATATAGAGAAAACTAAAGTGAAATTTTTACATTTTGCTTACAAAAATCAATCAGGATAACTATCTCTTATCGCAATAAACTGGTCAATATTTTGCATGAATAAATCAACAAGCTTAGGATCAAACTGTTTTGCTTTTTCAGATTGTATTAACGCTAATACCTTTTCCAAAGGCCAGGCTGCTTTGTAACATCTGTTACTACCTAATGCATCAAATACGTCTGCCAGTGCGGTAATTCTACCAACAATGTTAATATTTTCGCCAATTAAACCTTGAGGGTAACCACTACCATCCCATTTTTCGTGATGCTGATGAGCAATTGTAGCACCACATTGTAAAATTTCATTGGCAGAATTTTGTAAAATTTCGTGTCCAATTTCAGCATGAGTTTTCATTATTTGCCACTCATCTGCGGTGAGCTTCGCTGGTTTATTTAAAATATTGTCTGGAATACTAATTTTTCCAATATCATGTAGTGGGGAAGCCAGCTTAATAATCTCAGAATGGTAATCACCTAACCCATAAAGTTGGGCGAGTAGCATACTATAGTGTGCTACTCGTCTTACGTGTGAACCAGTTTCTTTTGAACGTTTTTCAACGGCTTCACCTAAAATATACGATAGTTCTTTTTGTGACTCTTTTACCGTTTCTCTTAACTTTAAGTTGTCATATGCTAAAGCAATATTGTTTGAAAAGAATTCAAGTAACTGAAAGTCAGTATGCTGTAAAGCAGACTCTTTGCTCACATATAGCATTGTTTCCCCACCGCATCGAGATGGAAAATAACCAATATATTCATGATGTGTTTTACAGGATGTCTTACGATTGTGAGATTCAATAAATAGGTTTTTAACACTTTCAGGGATCACATCTGAGTTTGGTTCAACTCCTTCTCCAGACGCTGCAAGTAATTTAAACTTTGTAGCAGATTGCTTTTGGTTATTGACGGCAGCAGCGCAGTAAATATCATTGTCTTGGAGTCCCAACACATCAGACACATGAGCTAGAATCGTTGATGCAAAATCTCTGACACTGTCACATTGTAAAAAAGAAGAAGATGCGTTGATTATACGCTCTAGACCAAGCTTATGCCTTTCAATTGTTTGAATATCACGGTGGGAGCGTAGTGCTGAATAAAGCAGAGTTTTTAGTTTAACGGCGGTTAATTCCGTTTTGTTTTTGTAATCATTAATATCATAATCTCGAATGACAGATTCTTCTGGTGCCTCACCTGGTTGGCCTGTTCTCAATATCAATCTAATATCATGATTAGCAATATCGTTGCGAATGTACTTGATTAGATCAAGGCCAGCATGATTACTTTCCATTACAACGTCGATTAAACCAACTGAAATATCATCTTCTCCTTGGAGTATCTCCATGGCTTGCTGTGCCGAATATGCATGATGAAAACGCAGGGCTTTATCTTCAAACTTAAAATCAGACAGCACCAGTTTTGTTACTTGATGTATGTCCTCTTCGTCATCGACAACGAGAATATCCCAAAACCCGCTCCTTTGCTCTTGGTTACTTGGTTCATCTAGTGTTTCATTGGAAAAAAGAAAACTATTCACTCGCAGGCCCTTTTAAGACTACTTTCATTAATGAGTATAGTCGTAGAAAAAGGGCTATGCTTAATTACGAAGATGGCTTTTTTTCGATATTTTGCAATTCTATTTCTATAGCATCACAAGAGATATGAATTTCATATAAAGAGATAATGAGCGAAAGTGTTAAGCAACAAAGACTTGCTCCAAACAAAACAATGCCAGTTAGTGCGACATCAATGAATAATGCAAACATAGACAGAGTACATAACAAAAATGCAATCACCCCCCAAACTTGCATGAACCGAATGAGTTTAATGCGTTTTCTTAGATTATCAATTTGGGCTCTAACTAGAGGGCGTAATGTATCGCCTTCTCGTGCATTAAGTTCACGTATAAGCTGCGCAAGAACAAGAAATCGATTAGTGTACGCTAGCAGCAGTAATGATATTGCGGGGAAGAGTAAACCTGGGGTCGTGAGTGTCATAAAGCCTCGAACTGATAGTTTTAAACAGGTAAGTAAGTATGACAGATAATAGCTTCAAGTGGAGGTGTGCTTTTACAACGGACAATATGATTGAAGCACATATTATTCAAGGCTTATTAACGCAAGCCAAAATACAATCTCATTTAGGAGGAAGTGCGTTGCAAGGCGCAATAGGAGAGATACCTAATGAACAGGCTAAATTAAGTGTTTATGTGTACGAGATAAAGCTACGCGATGCGGAGCAAATTTTGTTAAACTACGCACAAACGCAGAAGCATGATGATTGGTACTGTGTGCAATGCAATGAGATAAATGGTCCAGCTTTTCAATATTGCTGGCAATGTGGGAAAGAACATGAGTAAAGCAAATAACTTTCAACGTATCAGAGACTTAAATTACCTTCAAAAAGCAGTGTTGTCGGCTGCAATTATTGAACGTATGTTACCTAATTATACGTTGTTTAGTGAAGCAACAGAGTTTGGTGATGCGGCAATAATGAAGAGTGCGTTGAATGTCTGTTGGGAAATTATCGTGTTACCCAAAAGTAAAATCAACCTTGAAAAACAAGTAGACAAAATAGAACCGAATGTCCCTGAGTTATCGCAATTCGATATGTTTGGGACTTACCCCGCAATTGATACAGCGACGGCGTTATTAGGACTGATCCATGGGCTAATGGCCAAAGATGATCAAGAATTCATTGATATTGCGAAAATATCGCAAGCTACGGTTGCACGTTATGTTGAATTTGTATTGGAAAATGAAGGCATTGAACCGGACAATACACTAGTACGTGAACATGAAATAATGCAATATGAAATAGACGTGTTAGCTGGGCTTATTGACTTTGTTGAACAGATGGGGCGCATCACAAGTGACAGTGTTAAAGCATTAAAGCAACATGCTGTTGCTGATGGGCAAACGAATATTGGTATCGCCATTTAAAGTGGGCGTTAGTTTTTCTTGCTGAGTAAAACCAGCTCAAGGTAAAATCTTCATATTTTTTAATGTAAGGCGGGAGAGGTAAATTGCGCATATTAGGTATTGAATCATCCTGTGATGAAACTGGCATTGCTATTTATGATGATGAACAAGGATTACTTGCACATCAGTTATATAGTCAGGTTAAAGTACATGCTGATTATGGTGGTGTGGTACCTGAGCTAGCTTCTCGTGATCATGTTAGAAAAACGATTCCCTTGATTGAAGCTGCGTTCAAAGAAGCTGGGTGTGGGCCTGAATCTTTAGATGGTGTGGCATATACTGCAGGGCCAGGTCTAGTTGGCGCATTATTGGTTGGTACATCAATAGGACGTTCTTTGGCGTTTGGCTGGGGGTTACCAGCTGTTGCTGTGCATCATATGGAGGGGCATTTATTAGCGCCTATGCTTGAAGATGAGCAGCCTGATTTTCCATTTATTGCGTTGTTAGTATCAGGTGGCCATACCATGATGGTAAAAGTCACTGGAATTGGTGAATATGAAGTGCTTGGAGAATCGGTTGATGATGCTGCAGGCGAAGCATTTGATAAGACAGCTAAACTTTTAGGATTGGATTATCCTGGTGGGCCACGTTTGGCGAAACTTGCTGAACAGGGAGTTGCAAAGAAGTTTGTCTTTCCCAGACCTATGACAGATAAGCCCGGACTTGATTTTAGCTTTAGCGGTTTAAAAACGGCAGCAGCTAACACGATTCGAACTGAAGGCGATGATGTACAAACGAAAGCGGATATTGCCCATGCTTTTCAAACGGCAGTGATCGATACTTTGGCGATAAAATGCAAAAGAGCATTAAAACAGACGGGTATAAAACGCTTGGTAATTGCTGGGGGGGTGAGTGCAAATACAGAGCTTAGAGGTAAGTTAGCGCGTGTGATGCAAGGCATGCAAGGCAAAGTATATTACCCACGAACCGAGTTTTGTACAGATAATGGAGCGATGATTGCTTTTGCTGGTATGCAGCGTTTAAAGGCTAAGCAATATGCGCCTCTAGATATGAAAACACAACCGCGTTGGCCACTTGATAGCTTAAAACCACTTTAAGACTTTTTTTTGCCAATTTTAGGCTCTTGCCCTTTCAAGAGCCTAGCTATATTTGAACGATGTCGAAATATAATTAAGGCCGTTAAAAAACTGACTGGAATGGTATAAATTGGTTTTATTAGCCAAGTATATATCGGTGCTGCGGTGACTGTCACAATTGCTGCTAATGAAGCGTATCGTGTTAACCATAAAACACACAACCAAGTTGCAATGAGCATTCCTCCCAATGACAACCCAATAGGCAGTAATGCACCAAAAGCTGTGGCGACCGCCTTTCCACCATTGAAATGAAAAAAGATGGGGTAAATATGGCCTAAACATGCAGCAACAGCGACCGCGCCTAGCCAAACCGGTTCGATTTGTAGGAAATATGCCCCCCATACAGGAATAGTGCCCTTTAATATGTCAAAGATAAGCACGAGTACCGCGGGAACTTTTCCTCCTAACCTCAGTACATTGGTAGCTCCGGGGTTGTTAGAACCTGCAAAGCGAGGATCGGGCAAGCCAAATACTTGACATACCAAAACTGCGGATGAAATTGAGCCAATTAAATAGGCGCATATACAGATTAAACTAACTAACACACGTTTCCTTATTTTGTCTTACTAAGTTTTGGGCTATGATCGACCGTTGTAATAGATTTTTTTGAGAAAACACTCTCAAGTTTGAGCTACGTACCAATGGAGCAGTAATGGATAAGGTTTATATCTCACAACTACATGTCGAAACCATAATAGGAGTTTACGACTTTGAGAAGGAAAGTAAACAAAGCTTATACTTTGATATTGAGATGTTGACCGATATTTCGGCCGCAGCTCAGTCAGATGATATACATTTGGCGGTGGATTATGCAAAGGTGAGCGAACGTGTTTCGGTGCATACAACAGGCCAACCAGTAGAGTTATTAGAGACTTTAGTTGAACAATTAGCCGAGATTATTTTGAATGAGTTTAATGTGACACAAGTGATGCTTCGAGTTAGCAAACCAGCGGCAGTACCTGCAGCAAAAACCGTGGGTGTAGAAATAACACGGGTAAAACATTAGCAATGGCACAAATTTATATTAGCTTAGGCTCAAATGTTAACAAAGAGCATTACTTAGCAGCAGGGCTAAAAGCCTTGTTAACTCATTTCCCTGATAGTATTCATTCAAGTGTCTATGAAAGTGAAGCGGTAGGTTTTGCAGGTCGTAATTTTTATAACTCAGTACTGGGCGCACAAACAGCGATGTCATTAGCGGATGTGTGTCGAGTACTAAAAGAGATAGAACTAGATAATGGCCGAACGCATCAGGATAAAAAGTTTAGCCCACGGACATTAGATTTAGACCTATTGTTTTATGACGATGTGATTTGTGAGAGCCCTGCTCAACTGCCGCGAGATGAAGTTGTAAAAAATGCTTTTGTGCTACAGCCATTGCATGAGGTTGCCGCAGATTTTTATCACCCGGTGGTGGCCAAAACAATTGATGAAATTTGGCGGGAATATCATAATCCGCAGCAAAAACTATGGAAAGTGGAGTTATAATATTTATGAGTATTATCGAAATTATTGTACTTGCCTTAGTTCAGGGTTTAACGGAGTTTTTACCCATTTCAAGCTCGGCACACTTAATTTTACCTTCACAGATTTTGGGTTGGCAAGATCAAGGAACTGCATTTGATGTAGCGGTACATGTCGGCACTTTAATCGCCGTTATTATATACTTTCGTAAAGAAGTCGTGGCAATTTTAAGCGCTTGGTTTAAATCATTTTCAGAACAGGGAAAAACAGATGACAGCCAGCTTGGCTGGTGGATTTTAATTGCCACAATCCCATCACTGATCATCGGTTACTTTTTTAAAGACTTTGTTGAGAGCTACTCACGCAATGCCTATATCATTGCGACGACAACGATCGTATTTGGTTTATTGCTTTGGTATGCCGATGCAAAAGCAAAACAAATTAAAACGATTTATCAGCTCAACTGGATGAGCGCTTTACTTATCGGATTGTCTCAGGTGGTCGCTATGGTATTTCCTGGTACTTCTCGCTCAGGGATCACCATGACTGTTGGTTTATTAATTGGTTTAAATAAACAAAGTGCTGCGCGTTTTTCTTTTTTAATGTCTATACCCGTGATAGCAGCAGCTGGCTCATATTACATTTATAAGTTGATTTCAGCAGATGAATTGATTGATTGGCAGGCTATTGTACTGGGTTCTGTATTGTCGTTTATGTCAGCTTATGCATGTATTTATTTTTTCTTGAAAGTAATAGAGCGTATGGGCATGATGCCATTTGTGATATATCGACTTTTACTCGGTATGGGACTATTTGCTTATTTATTATTGTAAGTCTTATCTGACTTAAAAAAGCGCTTAGGGCGCTTTTTTTGTGCTTACTGTTTTTTCTTCTGCCATATTTGTCTGTGGTAATGACTAACTTTTCGCAAAGGATAGGTGGGTTGCTTACTGTAAAGATACATGAAAACGAGTTTGTAGATTAGGGCACGCGTCGGAAAGTGGTGTTAGGAGTTACTGTGGATGTATTGTAGAGAGAAAAACGCGTCGATTAGCAATCGACGCGTGCGTATAGATACTTATAGCTCAATTAGAATGAGTATTTAGCACCTAAAGAAAGGCGGCGACCTTTTACATCAAAGAACTCACCCTCATCAAATGCAAATGGGTTACGTGGTGGTGCTTTATCAAGTAAGTTGTTAACACCTACACGTAATTGTAGCTCATCTAACAAGTATGTTTTGTACATAAAGTCGAACGTTGTGTATGACGGGATATCATTATAATTGTTGTTTTCTATTGTCCATGTATTACTTTCTACCGTTGAGTGGCGATAGTTAGTGGTTAACACGTATGAAGAGTCATCATGTGCATAAGAAGCAGTAAAGCGAGCTTTAACGCGTGGCGACTTCATTTCACCTAATTTAACGCGTAGCTCATCAGAGCGGCCCGTTGTATTTTCAGTCGCTTCAGTTAAATACGTTGCTGTGAATTTAAGTGAAAGAAAGCCATTTAGAATATCAGTGCGGTATGCTGATTCGAAATCAAATCCTTTTCTTGCAAACTGAGCTGCATTAATTGGTTTATCAATGAAATACTCGATGTCACGCGTTTGTTCATTACGTACCACATTTTCACAGAATGGATTATCTAGCGAGCTAGACTCGTAACAATATTGCACTGTATCTCTATCAAAGTACTCAATCGCGTCATCGATTTCAAATGCCCAGTAGTCTAATGTGAAATCTAGACCTTCAACGAATGAAGGGGTATAAATAACACCGATAGTATGATCATTTGATACTTCATTATTTAAGTGCTCATTACCGCGAATATAACCAGGTAAGCTTCCACCCGCTAACCATTCATCGGTAGGCATCCAACCCGCCGGCATATTGTCAGCTGCACAGTTACGAATTACATTGTCTTTAAATTCACTGCCTGATTTTGTAATGCTGTCAGCACGGCAAATATCGGCGCGGCCTGAATCAAATGTTTTTGAATTAGGAGTATATAAGTCGCCTAAGCTTGGTGCTCGAACTGATTTAGAGCGGTTAATACGAACGCGAAGTTCATCGCTTACGCCCCAGTTTAACGCGACTTTCCATGCATCATCACCACCAGTAACAGAGTAATCCATATAGCGATACGCTGTTTCAAGTGTTAAATCTTGTACTAAGAACTTATCTTCAATAAGGGGGATTGAAATTTCTGCAGAGAGTTCATCTACTTCAATTTCGCCACTCATAGGTAAGCTAGAGTTACCGAAGATTAACCCTTTGGCCATATTATCTGACGGGGTTGTCGTTACAGATTCTCGACGGTGCTCTGCTGTAAATGCTGCTGCAACATACCCAGCAGGTAGTTCAAATAAAGTGCCATCAACAGTTAAAGCAAACACAACTTGGTCATGCTTGGCGAATCGGGTTGCAGTGGTCCCTATGTAGTCTAATTGTTCTGGAGTGGCTGATGTTGCACCCATTGTATTAAATGGGGTACAGCCAGCTAAGGCACCAACGACATTACCGTTTGCATCGCGGTCAGCGCATACAATTTGACCATTGTACTCAACGGCATCGATTGCATTCATTTGGTTTTGAGTTAAAACCTCACCTTCCCAAATTGTGTCTTGCTCAATACGGCCGTACTGAACATAGGTGCTGTATCCCCAATCATCATTTAAAAAACCTTCAGCACCGATTGAGGTACGGAAAACTTCACGCTCTTGCCCATATGAACGGTTACCCCAAAGGTGTTCATTTGCTTGGCGTAATGTCACCTTGGTTAAGCCATTATCATCGAGTAACTTAGCCATATCATCTTTCATATATGCATTGTCACGACGAATTGTGTGGCGGAAGAAAGCTGGACCACCTTCAGTTGTTGCATCGGTATTTGAATAGGTAAAATCAAATGTGAGTGCGTGTTCATCATTTAGTTGATAAGTACCGTAAGCAGACGCGATGATGCGTTCAAGAGGCGTCTGGAAAAACTCTTTATAACCGTGACCAAATACGCCGTCACCTTGCTGATCTCCACCTTGTAAATAGCTGCGAGAAGCGTTACCAACTCCAGGGTTAGGTAAGCGGCCTAGCCCGTAGTCAAATGCACGAACATTACCATTTGCATCGAATGTATAATGGTGGTTATTGAAAGCATTATCATCAAAGCCACTTTGAGTGAAGAAGTCTCCCCCTTCTGAGTAGTAAGCCAATGCTGTTGGGTGGCCCAATACGATGCGATCAGGAATGCCGTCAGTGCCACTGGTGTTTGCAGGGTTACCATAGCTATTAACTGGGGTACGTACAAAGTCACGACTGAGTTGTGTGTAGCTTTTGTTTTCTGTGTAATTCAATGAAGCGATGAATGAAAGTTTGTCTCCTTCCACACCACCTGTGATTGAGAAAAAGTTTTCTTCTCCACCACTTTGTTCAGGTCGAACGGTTGATACGTCAACCTCAATACCGTCCATTGATTTTTTAGTAATGATATTAACAACACCGGCAACTGCATCAGCGCCGTATACAGCTGCTGCACCACCTGTGGCAATTTCAATACGCTCAATCATAGATGTTGGAATGTTGTTTAAATCGACAGCAGTACCTCCAACAGAACCTGGGACATAACGGCGACCATTCACTAAAACTAATGTACGCTCAGAACCTAGGCCGCGTAGATCGGTGGTGTTTAATCCTGATGAGAATATTAAGTTTGTGGTTGTTTCAGGAGAAAGGCCTACCGAAGCTTGTGGCATTGACGCAAGTAAATCGTTTACATTGGTAATACCTTGGTTTTCGAGTTCAACACCGCCAATAACCGTTACAGGGGTGGGGGAAGTTAGGTTAAAACGTTTTATTTTTGATCCAGTAACCTGAATACGCTCAACTTTTTTAACTTCTCCAGTTTCGTTTGCCATGACAGCTGAACCTGATACGGCGCTAGTTAATAACGCAGCTTTAATACCGACAGTCAATAGATTTAACTTCTTCAACATAAGACCTTTCTTTAAGTTGTTGTTAAGGGCCGCCCTTACTTTTATAAGTGCGGTTATATTTATGCCGCATTTTTAGCATATCTAAATGTTACAAGCGGCTGTTTGGTGGTTGTAATGTTTGTTTCTAATTTGTATTTTCTGTTTACGATGGTTTGTCATTTTGTACTCTGCCTTTATTCTTGGTGCTTGTAGAGGGATGCTTTGTGTAACGGAGTCTTTACGGTGAGTGTGTATTTACTTTTATGTTGCAGATTATGTGAATGGCTTTTTCTAAATGGAAAAGAATATTCAAAGTTTTAGTATGATTAAGCAGCTTTTATGTGGTTATGATGTTAGCGAACGTTTAATTTTGGCGACGTTTTTTTAGCCGGTTGATTTTTTTTATATCAAAAGGGAACTTTTTTATGCAGGTGAGGTACTCCCCACCTGATAGTAATGATTAATTGAAGGTTTTTTTTAGAGTCGATAAACGTTGTTGTGTTAATTGGGTTTTAATTTGGGCCCCACAGAAACCGGCGGCAATAATGGCTTGTACGTCAATAGCCCGAGTGTTGGCAGCTGCCTCTTTAATCAGCGCAATGAGAGAAGGATTGTTATACTGTGAAAAAGCGATGATCTCGAGTAATAAATCAAACCGCTCAGGTCTTCGCCATAAATCGATACGATCAAACAGGGTTAACAGCTGCTGTGCGCTCACTGACGGTATAAAACATGCTTTATGTTCACAAAAGTCTCTCAGTGCGACTGCATAGCGAGAAGGAATTTTTAGAGTTTGCTCGAGGGCTTTTAATTTATCACTGGGTGTATCGTATAGCCACAGACAAAATTGAATTATTTTATAATGTGGATGAGAGTGAGGTAAACGCATGAGCAATTTTTTAAGTTGAGTGCGCTCTTGAACGTTCCAACCGATCAATAATGGTTGAACATCTGCCAATGCTCCAAGCTGGTCCAGAGTCGTGGTAAAGTGTTCAATCGCACCGTCAGCTAAGCATTTTTCAATTTCTAGCCATACACGTTCTTGCGTCAGTGTTTTTAATTCACCTCGACTAACCATGTTTGCCATCATGGTCATTGTGCTATCTGCAATGGTAAAACCTAAGTGATCATACCTTGCTGCGAAGCGTGCAACACGCAGAATACGTAAAGGATCTTCACTGAAGGCGGGTCCTACGTGACGTAAAATACGGTTATTCAAGTCATCTTGGCCATGGTACGGGTCTATTAATTGACCATCATTTGCTTTTGCTATTGCATTAACCGTGAGGTCTCGTCTAAATAAATCTTGCTCGAGTGTAATACTTTGTTCAAAGTCACAGATAAATCCACCATAACCTTGACCACTTTTTCGCTCTGTACGCGCGAGCGCATATTCGTCATGGGTCTCGGGATGTAAAAAGACCGGAAAGTCTTTGCCAACTTGTTTATAGCCCTGCTTGATCATTATTGCTGGCGTTGCCCCGACAACAACGTAATCTCTTTCAACAATAGGGCGACCTAACAATTCATCGCGTACAGCACCGCCCACTAAATATATTTTCATTTTGGCCTCAAATCTTGTCTAACGGAATAAACTAATTTCACAAAATTAGAAACAAGGTTTTAACTTGTTGGCTTTTTTTGCCATTATAGGCTGCATCATAACAATAAAGAGACGCATCGTGTATTTACGCTACTTTGGGTTGAATGAAAAACCCTTTTCAATTGCGCCAAATCCAGAATACTTGTTTTTGAGTGACAGACATAAAGAAGCGCTCGCACACTTAACATACGGTTTAGGTGATGCTGGTGGCTTTGTATTACTGACAGGCGAGGTAGGGACTGGTAAAACGACTGTGACACGCAGTATGCTCGCTCAATTACCTGACAGCACTCAAGTTGCTTTTATTTTGAACCCAGCTTTGTCTGAAATGGAACTATTGGCCAGTATATGTGATGAGTTAAACATAGAATATGATGCTGATAACGCAACGCTAAAGCGTTTAACTGATATTATCAAAGCCCGCTTGCTCAGTAATCATGAACTGGGTGGTCATACCATGTTGATCATTGATGAAGCACAACATTTAGCGCCTGAAGTCCTTGAGCAATTGCGGCTACTGACAAATTTAGAGACAGATCATAAAAAGTTATTGCAAATTGTATTAGTTGGCCAGCCCGAGTTACAACAACTTTTACAGCGGAATGAGTTACGACAGTTAGCACAGCGGATCACGGCGCGTTACCACTTATTGCCGTTAACTGAAGCACAGGTCTTTGCGTATATTCAGCATCGTTTGAATAAAGCGGGCTGTGAGGCTTCGTTATTTGACCATGATGCAATTGCTTTTATGCACAAAGCAACGGCGGGAATACCCAGATTATTAAATTTGTTGGCAGATAGGTGCTTACTCGGCGCTTTTTCAGCCCAGAAGATGATCGTTAATAAAACGATTGCACAACAAGCTGCACAAGAAGCATTGCCACTTGATTTAGTTCCGCAAGAAGTGGCTCAAAAAATCAGCTTGCAATGGCAGGTTACAGCCACGTGTGCCTTGTTATTTATCTCAGGCTTTGGCCTGTCATATATTGTATAGTGAAATTAAATGTCATATTTATTCAATGCTTTAAAGCAATCAGAACACACAGCAACCTCAGAGCAGGTGCATTTGTCTTATCAACACGAGAAGCAATTGAAGTTTTATCGTCGGCTTTCTCTTGGATTAGGCGGTGTCTTAGTGTTTGGTGGTGCACTTGTCGCAGGATATGCAACTGGTAAGTTTATGCAATCACCAGCGCAAGTTGAGTTGATTAGTAACGCTGTTGTTACGCAAAAAAGCAATCAACAAGTGCAACAACCAGCGGTTGAAGGTGTGGCGAAAAGTGATTCGCAAGTTAATTCGACTTCTGTGGAGCAATCGATAGTCAGTCGAGCTGCAAATCAAAATCAGATAACGCAACCACAAACGGTAGTAAACCCAGTGGTAAAGCCAATACAGGCAAGTGTTCAGTATCAATGGGCATCGGTGCAAATTGGTGTTGATGTATCTGGTCAAGCGGTATATGAACAACGCTTAGTGCCAGTCGCTAATCAACAAGCAATGGTTAATCAAGCACATATCGTTCAGCCGCAATTTGTTCAACGTAATACGGGGCTACAAAGTTTGACGCAGCCCAATATCCTAGCCCAACAAAACACCAGACAACCAGTTATAGCAGCACAAACCCCGAACACGCATGACGCATCAAGTATCGATATGAGCCAATATCGCGTACTTGGTAAGCCGTTGAATGAGCAAGCGAGTTATCATGATCCTGAGTTAGATAAGGTGTCAGATGAGCTCAAAGACGCCTTTGCTCAGGCGGTTGCTGATACTGAAGGCAGCCAAGAGAGCGAAGTGATTGCAACGAGTAAAGACTCTGCAAGGGCGACGCCCATCGAGCTTTTACCTATCGAGCTGCAAAACAGTATTCCACGATTACGATATCAGGCACATATTTATGCCACCGAAGCGGATAAGCGCTGGATAAAGTTGAATAATCGCGATCTGTATGAAGGGGATAGTATAGGTGTACTACAGCTATTAGAAATCACGCCTGAACAGGCATTGTTTGATTTTGATGGTTATGAGTTCACCTTAAAAGCAATGCAAGATTGGCCGCTTTAATACCGTGGTATGGGTTATGTTGGCGTTAAGGTAGCATTGAATGACGGAAGAACTTTAACAAGTCTAAGTTAAATTCTTCCGGCTTTATCGCGGCCTCTAAACTATCATCAACTCGCTTGTTAGATAGATCGATGTCTTTCACTTCAACATAATGCATATGTTTGGCGTGATAGAATACTTTAACCGTCGGCTTCAAAGGTGACTCAGGGTTACTGGCACAAACAATACCGACTCTTTGGCTAGTGAGCTTGACGAGCGTGCCAACTGGGTAAACCCCAATGGCATTAATGAATATATTTAGGAGCTCGGTGTCGTAGTGGTGCGGGGTGCCTTCTTTAAGTATTTTGAATGCTTTGACCGGTGTCATGCCGACTTTGTAAATTCGCTCAGCGGTCAGTGCATCATATACATCTACAATGGCTGCCATTTTGACGTACTGAGACAGCTCATCCGCTTTATATCCATATGGGTATCCCGACCCATCGAGCCGCTCATGATGATAACCCGCTATTTCAGTAGCGATTTTACCCAGCTGAGCCTGTAGTACGATGTCAAAGCTATATTTAGCATGGCTTTTCATTACTTCAAATTCATCTTTTGTTAGTTGAGATGGTTTTTGTAAAATAGTATCTGGAATGTGTACTTTACCAATATCGTGCAGTAGCGCTCCCGTCGCCATTTGCTCTATTATAGGGCGTTCAATGCCCATATGTTTGGCAAAAATACTTATGAGTATTGAGACATTAATAGAATGTTCTAGCAGATAGGTGTCTTTTTCTCGGATACGTGCAATACACGCTAGGGCATCTTGATTTCGAAATACGGAATCAATCAATCCATGAGCTGTTTCTTTAAAAGCGGAAATATTGATTGGCCCACCCGATTGTAAGTCTACAAAAGCTTTTTGTTGCAGCGTTTTGGCTTCATCATACAGTTTAGTGGCTTGCGTTAGTTCCGACTCGATACTAGCGGATTTGTGCCATGGATTAAATACGGTTTCAGGGATTGACTCAGCAATGGGAGGAGGGGCTTGTTGTTGTTCATTCTGGATGGTTTTATCTGGGTCTATTTCTACTTCAAGTACACCCGTTGATACTAACTTGTCAATGCTCTGTTGCGTTTTTACCCAGCCTTGACTTTTTATCTTTATGTGACCCGTTTGCTTAATTACACCAGCGACATACATGCCAGGTTTCAAGTCCTTGATATTTATTATTTTCATCTTGAGCCCTAAACATAAAGTAAGACTTATAAGACTAGCAAAGATTAATAAAAGCGGTAGTACTAAAGAGGGGGAAATTTACTGGCGAGCGATTAAAAATGAAATGGGCATAAGCTGCTGGCTTATGCCCGTTGAGATTATTAATCTTTATTCATCATCTTCAACCAACGTCATTAGAGAAGTGTTACCCCCTGATGCGGTGGTATCTATACTGATGGTTTTTTCCGTAACTAAACGACTGATCAAAGTATCATAATACTCAGCACTGATAACCGGTAAAATGGCACCACTACGCGCGGCCAATTGCTGACTAAAGTACCCTAAACGTGATGAGCGCGCAGCAACAACTGCACCCGCAAGGTGGGGGTGCGTTAAAACAGCATGTAGTTGATTCGGTTTTGCAACCTGGAATACCCCTTCGGCGATGCCTGTCGAGATAAATTTATCTCTAAACGCTTGGGCTTCATCATAGAAAATCTCAGATGCAACTGTAATAACTGTATTACCCGCAGCTAATGCAGTAATAATAGAAATTGCCCAAAAGTTAAATGAGGTGCTTTTATCGGCGTAACATACAACACAACCACGAGCTTCTAAATGAAGCGTGTTTGACTCACCTGTTGGTCCAGGTAAGGTCGTATGTGTACGCATACGTTTTTCTAAACGATTCAACTGAGTACGGGCATCAGCAAGTGTTTTTGCTAAATCGTCTGCTAAGTCGTCAATAATTTCAACGGTGGCAATTTTGGCTAACAATTGACGTACAGCAGAAACTCGGTCGTTTAACGGCGTTGCGCGCCAGATCTTTTCATCACGCATTGAATTACGCATCAAGCGATCGACTTGCTCTGTTGCACCTGGAAAGTTGTGAGTGTCTAACTCATCAGCGGTTAAGTTAGTCATTTGTACGTTTTCAGGTGATGCTTTTTCTTTTACCAAACGATACAAATAGTTTGGGCCACCCGCTTTAGGACCAGTCCCCGACAAACCTCGACCACCAAAAGGTTGCACTCCAACAATCGCGCCAATCATATTACGGTTGACGTAAACATTGCCTGCTCTAGACATTTTAGCTAAATAGCGGCAACGCTCTTCTATACGAGAGTGAACGCCCATTGTTAAGCCGTAACCGGTGTTATTGATTTGGTCAATCACATTGTCTAGTTCGCTGGCTTTATAACGAATAACGTGCACGACAGGGCCAAATACTTCACGTTTCAATACGGATAAATCAGAAATTTCGTATAAACGAGGGGCAAAGAAATAAGCGCCATTTTCTGAATTATCAGGAATTGGCGATTCAAACAACAACTTGCCATTGGTTTTTAAGTATTCAACATGTGCACTAAGCGTATTGAGTGCTTTTTCGTCAATAACTGGGCCGACATCAGTATCTAGTTGAGCAGGGTCGCCGATGTGTAATTCTTGTAGCGCGCCTTTTAGCATGTTAATAATACCATCGGCTACATCTTCTTGTAAGAATAAAACCCGTAGTGCTGAACAGCGTTGACCTGCACTTTGGAAGCCCGATGAAATAACATCATCAACCACTTGCTCTGGTAAGGCCGTTGAATCAACGATCATACAGTTTTGACCGCCGGTTTCGGCTATAAGAGGCACTTGAATGTCATTCCGTTCAGCAAGAATCTGTGAGATTAACGTACCTGTTTCAGTTGAACCGGTGAACATCACTGCTTGAATACGCTCATCTGGTACTATGTGTTTACCGACTTCACTGCCTCGCGCGATTACCGCTTGTACAACATGTTCAGGTAAACCCACAATTTGCATTAGCTCGATACAACGCAGTGCAATCATACTGGTTTGTTCTGCCGGTTTCGCAATAACGGTATTACCCGTTACTATGGCTGCGGCAACTTGACCTAGAAATATAGCCAGAGGGAAGTTCCAAGGGCTAATACATAAGATAACGCCACGCGCTTCAAAACGTTCATCTTCTGATAACTCTTCTGCACGTGCTGCATAATAGCGGCAAAAGTCGACCGCTTCGCGTACTTCATCAATGCTGTCTTGGGTAATTTTTCCGGCTTCTTTAATACAGATAGCCACCAGCTCATCATGGTGACGCTCTAATATATCGGCAATGCGGCGTAATAGCTCCGCACGTTCAGATACCGGTGTTTCTGACCAGCTTTCAAATGCACTATCAGCGTTTGCGAGCATCGAGTGCATTTTATCACTTTGATGAAGCGGCACTTGACCGACGACTTCAGTATGATTTGCTGGGTTACGTACTGCTAGGAAGCCTTCTTTCACATCTGCTTCATTGATCCGGTTATCTTCGAACCACTTGTCTAGATTGTCTTTAAGGGGGGAAATAGCATTGACGTCAGTTAAGTCCATGCCTTTTGAATTGGCACGTTCATTACCATACAGTTCAATTGGTAAGGTAATTTGGGTATTAAATTTATTGCGTAAGCTTTGCAGAGTTTCAACCGGGTCAGGTAATAAAGACTCAACAGGTTTCGTGACGTCAACAATGGCATTTACAAATGATGAATTCGCACCATTTTCAAGTAAACGTCGAACGAGGTAGGCTAACAAGTCTTCATGTTGACCAACAGGTGCATACACGCGACACTGTACGTTGTCTTTTTCTACGATTTGATCGAATAAAGATTCGCCCATACCATGCAGACGTTGGAATTCAAAGCCTTGGTTATTACCCTTGGCGACTTCTAAGATAGTTGCCGCCGTGTAAGCATTGTGTGTTGCAAACTGTGGGAATAACGCATCACGTGCTTCAAGTAATTTAATGGCACATGCTTTGTAAGATACATCTGTTGTTGCTTTACGGGTAAATACAGGGAAGTGATCTAAACCATCTTGTTGTGTGGTTTTAATTTCTGTATCCCAATAAGCGCCTTTGACTAAACGGACCATGAGTTTACGGCCGACACGGCGGGCTAAGTCTGTTAACCATTCAACTACGAAAATCGCACGCTTTTGATAAGCTTGCACAGCAAGACCAAACCCTTGCCAATCACCAAGCTCATCATCAGAGAAAACGGCTTCAATGACATCTAAAGAGATGTCTAGTCGGTCAGCTTCTTCTGCATCAACAGTAAAGCCAATATCATAGTGTTTAGCCGCTAATGCTAGCTCTTTTAGCTTTGGCACGATTTCTGAAAGTACACGTTCACGATGGCTGAATTCATAACGCGGGTGTATTGCCGATAACTTAACTGAAATACCGGGGCTTTTTATTGGGCCACGGCCATTTGCTGCTTTACCTATAGAGTGAATCGCGTTCATGTAACTATTAAAGTAGCGCTGGGCATCCTCCATGGTACGTGCGCCTTCGCCTAGCATATCGTATGAATATACATAGCCTTTTTGCTCTTTTTCAGCTGCACGTTCAATTGCTTCGTCGATATTTTGCCCCATAACGAACTGCTTACCCATGATTTTCATGGCAAAGTTTACAGACTTACGGATCACTGGTTCACCTAAGCGGCCTATGGTCTTTTTCAATACACCAAACTGTTGATCTTTATTTTTGTCTGTGTAGTTCACCATTTTACCGGTAACTAGCAAGCCCCAACTAGATGCGTTAACAAACAAAGAGTCGCTACTACCTAGGTGCGAACTCCAATCACCATTGGCTAATTTGTCACGAATGAGGTTATCTTGAGTTTCCTTATCAGGTACTCGCAGCAACGCCTCGGCTAAACACATCAATACCACCCCTTCTTCTGAAGAAAGTGAGAATTCATTTAATAGTGCATCCACGCCATTTTGACCGTCTTGGTCTTTACGAATGTTTACCACAATTTGGCGTGCGCGTTCCCATGCACGGCTTCGAGCCGTCACGCCTACTTCAGCAAGTGGCAAAATATGGTCAATAACTTGCTCTTCATCAATACGATAGAAGTCACGGATTTTTTGTCTAATAGGACAGTTAGTAATTAAATCACCGTTGTAAAGCATAAGGAACCCTCAGAAAAGGAGTCAAAAACACACGTAATTAACACATATCAAGTCAGACAGGGGTAAGTTGGGTCAGACTACATAGTGGCACAAACAGCGCCTAATTAATTACAACATAGTTAATTAATGCATTGCGCGAGACTAAACAGTATCACACTTAAAACGTGTTTAAAATTTAGCCTAAATGCATTGTGTTTAGTATCAAATTTTTCAGGCATTCTATCTGAGAATAAGCAGTATATGCTGTTTTATTTTGGGAAAATACGGTAAATTAAGGGGATAACTCACTCAGAAACAGAATTAAATGCTGCATGACAACTTCGATTAGAACTCGTGTATTAGACCGTATCGATTTAGCAATATTAGATGTATTGCAAAGGAATGGTCGAATATCTAATGTTAACTTGGCAAAAGAAGTAAACTTAAGCCCGAGCCCATGTTTAGACAGAGTAAAAAAACTTGAGTCTGAAGGGTATATAGAAGGTTACTCTGCGCGTTTAAACTCCGCGAAGCTAGGGCAAGCATTGGTCGCACATGTAGAAATAACGTTAAAAAGCTCTACAGAGGCGGTGTTTTCTCTATTTAGAGAACATATTGTTAAAATACCGCAAGTGGTGAGTTGTGATATGGTGGCTGGTGGCTTTGATTACCTTGTCACAATTCGTGTTGCGGATATGGCACAATATCGAGAAGTATTAGGTAAAATTGTAGAAACACCAGGCGTGAGTACGAACCATACTTATATGGTGATTGAACATATTAAGTCAGACAGTGGCTTGACCATTTTATAATACGATTATATAGCATGAATCACGTTCAGGCTGAGAGATCGCTATCGGCCCGAACGTTGATTATCACTGTGGTGCTATGCCCATCCATCATAGCGTTTACGGCGCGATAAGAAGATTGTTAAAATCACCCCTAATAATAATCCAGCAAAAGCGATACCACCGCCATAAGCGAGTAATGTATGCTGCTCGCTTTGCTTTTTAAGCGCATTTTCTTGTTTTTGTGTTGCTAACTGCGTTTGTAAGTCTGAAATACTTTTTTGTAGTAAGGCATTTTCACTATTTAGATTATCATTGCTTTGTTGTAATAGCGGCAGCTGTGCTTGTGCATCGTCCAATTGGCTTTGCATTGTGCTAAGTGTTTCGCTGGCTTTGTTCAATTGCTGCTTTAATCCAGGTTGCATGGATATAAACTTTTCTTCAACCCACACTTCACGGCCTTTATCATCGATGATTTGAATGTAACCGTTTTGCGGTTCGGCAATAATTTGGATCTGAGTTCCTGCATCTATAGAACCAAGAATTCGATAGTTTTTCCCCGGACCAGAGTGCGCATATAAAAATAGATTATCAACGATAAATCCAGCGTTTGCAGTTGTATTGTCGACTGCCGCCACTGACGTTGCTGCTAATTGTGTTTGCTCAACTTCTTCTGCAATTGAAAAGTGGGAAATAAGCGCAAGTACACTGGGTAATATTATTCGTTTTAACATCCCTAGACCCAAGATTTATTAATTTTTTCAAATAGTATGGATTTAGCTGATCAATAGCAAGAGATAGCTAAAACTTCCGAGAACATATGGTAAAAAGATTGCAAACTGTAGGTGCATTGTATATTTTGGGCGTTCGATAATTATATAGGTAATAACTTGCCCTAATGGACACTGAAATAGAACTGAAGTTTTTACTTTCAGACAATGAAGTTCCTCTTATACCAGGACTCATCACTCAATTCGCAAAAACCGTCAAAAACCAACCCGCTCGGAATTTAAAAAACGCATATTACGACACGCCTAACCGAGAATTGCGCGCACTTGATATTGGTCTGCGCACCCGCTGTTGTGATAGTGACTGTGAACAAACAATTAAGTTGGCGGGAGAAGTTGTTGGGGGATTGCATCAACGGCCTGAATATAACTTACCGCTGAATTCGGTTCGACCGGACTTGCTGGCTTTTGATCCAATAATTTGGCCTCATGGTATGCAAGTGGGCAGTATTAACGAAAATTTATTCCCGATCTTCAGTACTAATTTCATCCGCAGAACGTGGTTAATTGAAACTGAGCAGGGCAGCAAAATTGAAGTGGTATTAGATAAAGGAGAAGTGGTTGCACAAGGGCAAGTAGAGCCAATTTCAGAGCTTGAGATTGAATTGGTTGAAGGGACTCGTCATGATTTATTTTTACTGGCCGATCACTTAATCAATCTATCAGGGTTGCGTTTAGGGCTCTATTCTAAAGCGGCCAGAGGATACCGATTAGCGGATAATAAGCCGCTTGAGCCAAATAAGTTTATTGGCTTTGTGCCATTGCAGCCTGGAGCCACCCAAGAGCAGGCGCTCGTTGCTTCAATTAATTATGGTATTCAGTTTGTGCAAAAGCATGAACAATGTTATTTCAACAAGCCAAGCTTAAAAACACTGAAACGCATTATTGATGGTGTGACACTTATTCGTCATACATTTAGGTTGTTCTCTGACATTGTTGATAAAGAAACAACAGAACAGTTACGGGGGGAGTTTAAGTGGTTACTTGATGAGCTGGTGTGGGTAGAAAATGCAATTTATTTAAAAACCTATACTTCAAAACGCCATGCCTATTACAAAAAAATCAATAGTGCACCTGAGTTATCTCAAGTGATTAGTGATTTAAAAGATGTGCAGCCTACAGCGACAGATATTGAAGACTTGTTTCATTGTGCGCGATACAACCGTCTTATTTTAACATTGACCCGTTGGTTAGTTGATAGAGAATGGCGTCAACATTGGGACCAAAAGGCACTTAATGCGGCTGAGCAACCGGTTCATGAAGTGGCAAAAGGTTTTTTCGATAAAGATTGGCAAGATTTAAGAGCTTTATTACCCAAGAACAAGGCACTCACAAAAACGGATTACTTACGGTTACGTCATCAGTTGGAAAATACGTTATTGAGCGGCAATTGTTTGGGTAAACTGTATGATAAAGAACTGCGCCAGGAATTTAGAACGCCTTGGATTGACATTGTTTATGGTATTTATGAACTAGACACACTGTCATATTTGATGCAGTTGTGTCGGGGGCAAGATAGCGAAGCATTACGAGATATTCAAACTTGGCTAGAGAAAAAAGCTGATTTCTTGGTCAGTGCGATGGAGCAAAGTCGAGACGTTTCAGTGAATGGGTTGCCATATTGGCGATAGCCCCACCATATCGATTGCTACCGTTTTGGGTTGCAATCGGTATTGTATCACCGCAAGGGTATACCGAGTCATGGTATAAGTGGTATGAGAAAGGGGAGTTAAGCATCTACCATAAGCCCGCAGGGAAAGGTTTAATTCATGCTAAAGCGTCTGCGTTGTATGTAAATACGAGCGTTAGGCGTTTTATTAATTTACTGCATGACACAGAGAATGTGCCTAATTGGTTGGTGCCAGTCAGCAAGTATCTTTGGTTGCAAGCCCTACACCGTCTGAGCGCATTGTACATACATATTTCAGTGCTCCATGGCCTATTTCAGATAGAGATATGCTCACCCATTCATGCTTTACCCAAGTGAGCACCACGCATTATCAGTTACAAGTAAAAGATACGCAGCTTTGGCAAGTACACAGTAAAGCAATACGTGTCGCACCTGTGAAAGCGACTTGGCAGCTTTCTCAACAAGGCAGTGATCTTAGAATTGAGTATGTGGCTTATGCCAATCCAAATGGTGTACTGTCGAAGTGGCTCGTGAATAAGCAAACCTTGAAAAGTATTCGGTACACACTTATTGCGATAAGGTCACAGCTCAAAAATAAAAAATACGGAGTCAGTAAAATGACAATATCTGGCGGTGCGTGCACCGATTTTTAACGGTGATTTTGCCAAGACAGCTCGCTATTGTTCAACTACACTCAATAAATCCTTTTTTCGTAGTTAAGTATTATGATTGATATTGACGACAAAGTATTGGACGACTTACGCTCAGGGTTTAGCCTGCCTGCAAAGCCTGAAATATTGCAAAAGTTACAAGTAGAATTAAACCAAGATGAGCCCGAGCTTGGCACAATCGCAAAAATTATTTTAGAAGATGTTGCAACGTCAGCAGCCGTTTTGAAAGTCATTAATTCACCTGCTTATGGTATGTCGAGAACTGTGACTGATATTAAACAGGCCGTCATGTTTTTGGGTGTAAATTGTATAACGCAGTTGGTGACAGGGCATTTGCTAAAAAGTGCGTTTAGCCAAAATGATTGCAGTATTTCATTAGAGCGATTTTGGGATAATGCATCTGATATTTCACAAATAGCGATGTTAATTGGTCGTCAAGTTAAGCCGACTATCCCCATCGAAAACTTGCAGTTAGTTGGCTTATTTCATGATGCAGGCATTCCCGCAATGGCGATGAAATACGATAATTATGCGCAGCTACTAACGAAAGCGGCCGAACGGCCAGAAAAAACATTGGTGATGTATGAAGAGCATGTATATCCAACAAACCATACGGTTGTGGGGTACTTCTTGGCAACATCATGGCACCTACCTAAATCAATATGCCAAATGATTCTACGCCATCATGACTGTGATTATTTAAATAGTGATCAAGACAAAGTTGATAAAGCCACGTTTGCTGCGTTGAAATTAGCTGAGAACTTGGCTTTTGAAGCAAAAAGCTTTCGCTCTTGTGCTGATTGGCACGCCTTTAGAGATGATGTGATGATTGCGCTAGAGCTCAGTGACGATGAGTACACCGATATCAAAGAAGATGTTGAAGAGTTTTTTATTCACTAAATTAATACCTGACATGGGCAATAGGTTTACACCTGATGTTTTTTCATGTTTGTTTTTTATACAATCAATTGCGCCGACTACCTAGTTACATTATGGTTTGTATTTGCAAACGTATATTATTTTCAGTTATTTACGACTGAGATGAGCCTTTGCAGCTTGTACGAAAAATCGACAAGAAACAATAACATGTAAAAAGGATAGTTTAATGACCAATCATAAGCGGATCATAATATGCGTTGGGGTGATAACAAGCCTATTCGCTGTTAACCACGCACTCGCGCATAATAACATCAATGATGATCAATACCGTGAAATTCAACAGCAGGACGCTGCGTTAATTCATTCACCGCAATGGGCAACACGCGTAAACTGTAACACCGACCCTCAAGCACTGAATAAAGCCATATCTTACAGTCGTTGGACGATACAGCCGCGCAGATTTACAGTGAGCGGCGCGTGCTCTGGGCCCGTTATTATTGCGCAACGGAATATCGAAATTAGCAACGACGCAGAGCAAAGTGGCTCGATTGTACTGGGTACGGGCGTCGAGGCACAAGAAGCACTAAGAATTGCGAACAGCACTGTTGTTTTGAAAGACTTCAATATTCAAGTCGACAGTAATACGCGTGCCATAACCGTAACTCAGAACAGCGTTGCTACGTTACAAAATATCACGTCTAATGCTAAATCTTCTACCAGCGATGTACTTTATCCTTTTGTTATCACTGATAATAGTACCGCGTATATTGCACAATTCTCAAAGTCTGGTTTTGCGATATCAGGCAGTTCGGTTGCACAATTTGATGCCGACAATGAAGACAATATGGTCGATGTATTAGATACCTCTATGGCACGTTCAAATACGGCAAACCGATTTTTAGCAGTGCAAGTGTCGGGCAATGGTTATTTTTTAGCAGATAATAAAACACACATCGATTCTTTGATGATCTGGAGCAAGGCTGCGGTTGATGTGAATCGCGAAAGCTCAGTGGGCCAGTTGCAAATGGGGGGGCAAACGTTGTTTGCGGCATATCGGAATTCGTCTATCACGGGGCCATATTTTTTGTATGGTAATGTGGTGTTTGAACTCGAGCATTCAACAGCCAGTAATTGGGTCAAAGTAAATAAACCGCAGTCTATTTTAGTGGGAAACAATGCCACAGTAAATGGCACGTTATACCCATCTTGGACGTGGGCCGGACAAGATGGCAGTGAGCCATAAAGGGATAAGAACGCAATTTAAACCCTTGTCGTGCATTGACGTGATTAGGGTTTAATTTTTAGGTTCTAAAAACGGGACTTGAAACGTATGGGCTTAAAGTGAGGGTAAATGAATAGAAATAAAAATATGCGTATTGTGGTCACACGGTGTGCTTGGGTGGTGTCTTGTTAGTAAGCTTACTTTAATAAGAGAAAATAGATGACAGACATGCTTACAGAGACCGAATTAAACACTCAGGTATTACGGGCACAAACGGGTAATGTTGATGCTTTTACGTTGTTAATAAAATACTCTCGCAACGTTGTTGAGTGTATTGCAATAGGCATTGTTCGTGATATTGATGCAGCTAAAGATGTGATGCAAAAGGTGTATATCAAGGTATGGTCAGATATAAATCAACTTAAAGAACCGAGCTGCTTTTTATCTTGGGTTCGTCAAATTACGCGATATACTGCCATGAATAGCTTACGCCGTAATACAGTAAATGTTGAATTAGATGTGGAGACTGCCGCAAAGCTATTGGCAAAGTTAGCCTGTGACGGGGCTGATTTAGAAATGACACTGCAGCAAGCAGAGCAGAGACAACTCATCGCGCATTTGGTTGAGCAGCTTCCAGATGAATCCCGAGAGATTACTTTACTGTATTATCGCGAAGAACAAAGTTGTGAAGCCGTAGCGCGTTTGCTCGACCTTGAACCTGCAACAGTCAGAAAGCGTTTACAACGAGTACGAGAAAAAATTAAGTCGCAAATATTAAACGACTATGGCCGTGTTATTTTAGCCAATGCACCAATAGAACTGGCGAGTCTTAGTGCTATAAGCATATCATCAACCCCTGTTGCGGCGTCGATTGGTGCAGCTGCTGCGCCAACACCTTGGTACAGTAAGTTGTTGATGATGTTAGGTGGGGCTGGTATTGGCGCACTAGCAGCGATGTTTGCGATATGGTGGAGTTCCCGCTTAGTTTCAAATAAGTTAGATAATGAACGCGATAGGCAAGCAGTAACACAAATAAGAAATCATAATTTTATTGCAGTTGGTATCGGGGCTGGCGTCATGAGCCTAGGTTACGGGTTTACACAAGGTTGGCTAATTCCTGTATTGGGTTTTATGGTCATTGTGGGTTGGCTCGTTTGGAGCACATTGCATCTTAACAAGATTACCCACAAGCTGTGTGCGGGGGCCACTAAAAGCCAGCAAAGAGTACAGTATATTGGAGGGTTATTAGGCCTTATTTTTGGGGCTATAGGAGGCGGCGCAGGACTGTATTTTGGTCTTGAGAACAGTGGCCGCTTAGCTTATTTAATGTAAAAGAATACGATGTGATAGCACTCTGGATAGTGTTATGGCGTTGGGTTAACCTTCAGAACAAATTAACGATAGTGAGAGATGAGGCGCATCAACCGAGTTGATAGTTCTGTTTGTTTAGGCGCTTATAATTAAACGCCTAAGACTTTAAATTTACATAACCTCAGGTTTGGATAAGGGTTTTGGAATAGGAAATATTTTGTAAACCAACTTACGTACAACCCAATGATGGTATTTTTTTCAATATCAAGGCGCTTTTATGCAGTAATAGCGGGCTATTACAAATGAAAGCAACGCCGAGAGTGAGAAAAATAGCTTTATTGGGCAAATTTGCTTATCCAGAGCTGAGGTTATTTAACCTCAGGTTTGGATAAGGGTTTTGGAATAGGAAGTATTTTGTAAACCAACTTACTTACAATCCAATGATGATATTTTGTTCAATATCAAGGCACTTTTATGCAGTAATAGCGGGCTATTACAAATGAAAGCAACGCCGAGAATGAGAAAAATAGCTTTATTGGGCAAATTCGCTTATCCAGAGCTGAGGTTACATACATAGATATAGAGCGTTGTAGAAATAAAACGCACAAGATATAAAATAACACGGGCACGTAGTATAGTTATCACTGATAGCATGTGCTCATCGTTTCAATATTTATAAGCGCTTATTTCTTATGCGTTACTGACTAAGATACGCTTAACTGACTAAGATACGCTTAACTGGCTAGGTTACTCACAGCCACTGGCCACTTCAATGTCTAAAAATACTTCATCGAAATAGCTATCATTATCTGTTCCGCCATGACGAGTCCCTGTTAAATGTATGACCGCGTAACTGGTGGTTTCAGGTACTAACGCTTTATTTGATTGTAAAGTCCAAGACGACCTCAGTGACCCTCTTGCTGGATGAGAGGCAAGGGTGTTGCCTTGTGCATCATGAAATGAAACAGTCATGCTAGGCACATCTGTGCCATTATAATTGCGAAGCAGGCCACCCCAGTATAAGGTTGTATTACCCCGCTGGATATCAGCAGCGTAATCGTTTAAATCAACATGCTGTGATGCGTGGCCTAACGCACTTTCATTGGTACATACTCCCCCGACAGCGAAAAGCTTCGAGCCGTGTGCTGCGGGTACGGAATCACATGTGTTGCTGTTGAGCGACTCTATATCACCACTCCAGTGTGCAGTGCCTTGTTCTGCTCCTGTGTTTTTTAGCAATGCGATACGTGTTTTTTGGTTTGCATGATCACTGGTATCAAATCGCAGTAGTATGGGGTCGTGATCTATGCTTCCATCCGCACCACAACTTATCGATTTCCCTTCATTATTTAAGCCTAAATCGCACCACACATTATTGAGTACCTCTAAGGCATCTATATGCCAATGCTCAGGCAGGTTTCTCGCTAAAATGTAGTCAATTCTGCTTATGTTGTAGTATGTGTAGCCCAAACTATCGTTGATATCAGGGTATTGCTCGCGCCACAGGTCTTCAAAACCATTGTCCCAAAAAACTTGCATTTCACCTCGCTCAGGGTCATTACTTCCCCAAGGGTCGTCTAGATTAGCATTAAAATCACCGGTTAATATAACGGCTTCGTTGGGTAACACATGGTCATTAATTACGGCGCTTATCGTATTAAAGTTTTGCAGTCGTTTTTTATCGGTTTCGCTTGTTACAAACGCGGTGTGCGCCGACCATACCCAAATTGCTTTACCATTAATGTGATACTTTGCACCTAATATGGTTCTACCATTAATCTCATGGAGTACTTTATCCGAAAGGCTCGAATAATGACTGGCAATTCCAATACCATAACTTCCCGCCGAACCTGCGCCAGTACCAGGATATGCTTGAGCTTGTGCACACCACATATTGGCATAATTAAAATCAACGTTAGGTTGAAATAAAGAATAAAAGCCATTACCGCAATGCTTAATTTCTTGCAGTGTGATCACATCTGGATTGTATTGAAGCAGATTTTGCCTAACCGCTGAAAATGGGTAGCGAGTGTTGTTACCCATCTCCCATGCGTTCCAGTTAATTAAGGTAAATTGATTTTGGGTCGTATCACACGCAGGTTGTGCATGAAGCGTCGGTACAAATAATAAAGTGGCTAAGCTTGCTTTGAGTGTCTTGTTCATAATATTAACTTGGTTATTAAAAGAGCATAACCAAGTTAATAAATAAAAATGACAATCTGGTATAGTCCAGATTAAAGTGATTTTACAGTTATTTTACACAGCCATATGGCTTTAAAGTGAGAATTACAAATGGGCGGCAACATAATGTAGATTTTTGGTGTGAGCTACAAGTCATTTAGATGTAATTGAACCGGTCATTTGACACTTTTTATTTGATAAGAGGAGCGCATTACTTTAGCTACTGGTTGCTTTTTTGGGCGGGTTCGGTATGCGATATTTATTATCTGAGATCAGAGCGTACTTTGAATTTTTGTTGATATTATTGAAACAAAGTTAGCAATTGATTATAATTTCGCGCTCTTACCACAGGTAACATACATGACTAACAGACTACAAACTTTACTGAGTTGTAATTTAGGAAATACCTGATTGGATTCGATGATAATAAATACATGGAAAACTCATGAGTATATACAAAAGTATTTCTTTAATAATGAGAAATACGTTCTTAATAACCACACTATTTTTAACCGCGTTTGCGGGCAATGCACAAGAAAAAGCGGCTTCATTAATACTAAAAGAGGCTTTTGGTTCAGATCCTTACCATAAAATGGCTTACCACGATGGTGTGTTGCTCGTATCTGGGCTTGCAGGCGCAGGTAGCGACGATAAAAGTGGGACTATTGATGTGTTGCGGTATGGCGACAAAGGGTTTGATCTTATCAGTCAAACGCCATTAATTAGTCCAAAAGAAGACTTCCCTTATCGGAGTATTCTCGACTTAAGTTATGTCAATGGGTATTGGATGATGCTAGCTGGAAATAGCTTCGGTATTCATCTCGTTTCTGCAACATTGAAAAATGGAAACCTTTTTATTGTTAATGAGTTAAGTGCTAATGGTTTTAGTAGTCAGGCTCAGCTTGTTTCCGGTAACCGCGGTAATTTGTATGTTGTGAGTGGTGACTGGAGTCCAGTGGATCCCAAAGGTGGAATGTCAGTAATCCACTTTAACATTGATGATAATGGCGTAATAAAACACAACAGCACAGTCAATTTTGATATAAGACCCAATGAACCAGATCACTCTGATAGCTTCAGTGTCTCTTATGACAATCACGCCTTATACCTTACAAGTAGTAATCAAGATGACACCCCCGCAGGGCTTTATAAGCTGCCGTTGGCAGATGATGGCTCACTGCAAGCGGCTGTCGAGCTGACACTTAAAAACGCAAAGTCGAGGTATCACCTTTCTAAAATGTCTGGAGATTTGTGGCTATTGTCTGATCATATGTGGGGCTTTCAGGTTGCACAACTGAAAGGCAATGCGTTACAAGTTATCTTTGAGCATGAAAGTAGCTCTTATTATAGCGCCCTTGAAGTAAAAGGTAACTTAATTTTTGGTTTAGACACTTATGGAGACGTGGATATTTTTCAAATAGGTCATGACAAAACGATTTCGCATAGGTTCACATCAAGAATATTAGATTCTGGATTCAACCGTGATATGCACATTGCTGATGATACATTATTTATTACACAGGGCTTTGAAGGCATTTCTTCTTTAAAAATTGAAGATAACACAACGTTAACCAATTTACATCACTTCTCTCAATCAGGTGTTGTAGGAGACATTGCTATGCAGGGCAATGAACTTGCGGTCGCCGCCTTTGGTCGTATGTATTTTTGGGGCGTGGGCGATACCGACCCTGCGTCGCTCAATGCAACGTACGATGGTGGATATAGCCTAAAAGGCGTTGTATGGGAGGATGATGAAGTGGTTATTAATCATAGTGCTGAATTAGAGTCTCATTTGGTTGAAAATTTAAAAAACAATATCAATGTCGGCACACGTCATGGCAGCTTGGGTGGCCAAGGCAGAGATGGCCAGATTATTAAACTTAAAAATGGCTATGCAGCTGCAGCGCATGGTCAGTTAAGCTTCATTGATGAGTCAAAAAATATAATCTCGACTATAGAAATAGAGTTAATAAGCGCTTTTTACACTCTGGGAATGGTCGCGTCTGAGCATGTACTATTTGTATCTACGGGATTACCTAGTGAGGTTATTGTGTATGATACGTCAGATTTATCAAACGTAACTGAGCTCACCCGTATTAAGCGTAACAATAATATATATGGCAATGTTGCTGTTAAAGGTAATTATCTTTATATTCCAGTAGTTCTTGAGAATGGGCGCTTTGCAATCACGCCTTATAATATAAGTAACCCGGCTGAGCCCGTTGTATTACCTAGTGTTGAAGTGGGTCGCAGTACAGGTGATGCCACATTACACATTGATGGCAATTACTTGATTGCAATCGGCTCTCACGGTGCTTTACTCGATATCTCGGTACCTGAAAAGCCAGCGCTGGTTGATGAGAATTTAGAGATCAATACCAATGGGATTGGCGCCGGTTTTGAGAATGATTTGTTTACGGTACCTATGAATAGCGCAGGGCGTTTACAGCGCTCTTACATAAATTTTGCACCAAAGCAAGGTGATTTGACGTTGAATTTAGATGAGGATGGTCAAACGATGACCGCCCTTTCGCCATCAGATAATGAAAACGATAGTGTCACGTTTAGTATTCTTGATGAGCCAACAAAGGGTACTGTTACAATTCAAGACAATACCAGTTTAAGCTATGTAGGAGCAGGTAACGCCAATGGTACCGATACCGCAAAGCTACTGGTAACGGATGCTCACGGTGGCGCGAGTGAATTTAACTTAACAATCAATATAAAGCCCGTCAATGATGCACCTTTATTTAATGACCAACCTGTCACTCTGTTAGTTGGATTAGGCCAAACTAAGCGTGTTGCACTTGATGTGGCAGATGTCGATGGTGATAAGTTAACCTTTGAAATTACCGATCAAGCTACGCTAGGTAGTGCCGATGTTGATAGCCTGGGCGTTGTAACATATGCACCTAACACCAGCACCGCAGGTACAGATAGCTTTGTTGTGATGGTATCTGATGCAGTAGGGGTGACGGCAAGTAAAAAAGTCAATGTGACTATTTCCACTCAGCCAGTTTCAACGGATGCGACGGGTAACAGTAATGACAGTAGCGGCGGCACGGTAAGCTGGTTTTATTTACTTGGATTGTTGCTTGTTGGTATGCAACGACGCTATACACTTTAATTGAATGTTGAGTAGTAATTCAGGCTTAAAGCCGAGGTCTGAATTACGCTTTTATTTTGGCTTGCCACTGACTTTGCTGGCAGGTCAATCAATGCCTTTTTTGACACTATTGTCAAAAAATAAAATCGAGCCTAGCTTATTATTTTACTTATATTACGTTGTTAACGGGTAATAAAATTCATTAAAAAGCGAGTTGTTAGAGGCTAAAGTTAGCGCTTACTTATTACTTTTAAGGCTGATACCGTGCAATGAACATCATCACCGTTTCTTCAATTGCTCGGTTCATTGCTATGTCACTGACCTCTTCAAAGCCGTAAAGTAGTGGATAAAAAGTGAATGACTTTAATTGATACACAAACTGCTTTGCTGCGTAGTCAGCATCTGTGATTTTGAGTGCACCAGCGGCAGAGGCTTGCATTAAAAACTCACTAAAATATGTCATGCAGCCGATAGAATTAGCTGAGAGTGATTTGGCCAGTTCAGGCTGTTGCAGCATTTGCATAAAGGCAATTTTACCGATTTTTAAAAATTCGCTTGAAGTAAGTAAGGCCACTTCTTGCGTGGCAATGTCGGTTAATTGGGCTTGTATCGGACGAGTACTGTCAAATTCTATAGCACTGACATTGGCGACCTTTTCGAGCATGCGGTCTAAAATCGCATGAAACAGTACCTCTTTTGAGGAAAAATGATTATAGACGGTGCGCTTAGATACCCCAGCATGACTCGACACCGCATCCATACTGGTTTGGTCTAGTCCGTATTGATAAAATAAATCTTGTGCCGCATCTAATATTTGTAATCGTTTTTTGTCTGATAGTTTCATGTACTTAACCTCAGGTTTGGATAAGGGTTTTGGAATAGAAGATG
>NZ_JAGJEE010000042.1:0-43334 GCF_018100885.1 Pseudoalteromonas sp. MMG013
TCCATTTACCGCTTTACCGCAGCGCTTAAATTCGCAGCACAGAACAAAAAGCCAATTTAGCCATACTCGAAAGTACACTAAGCCGGCTTTTAATCTGGACAAGTTAGATGTGTTAGCAAACCTAAAATCAGCTCACTATGCTAAAGCAAACTCTTTTGAGCTTGTTGTCTAGCATAGGTGTATCTTACTGATTTTTAGTGTTTAAAACAGGTCAATGCTGACCGTTATGTTAGATACTCATCAGGGATGAAGTTGAATAAGTTCAATGCATCGATGTTTGTTATATCAACAACATCTTGCTCAGCTAGGTTACTTGCTTCTCTCAATTTTTCTCTAGCTAATAATTCAAGCTTTAAATGCTCTGTAGCATCCATAATTACAGTTTCATCAGCTCCTAGCTTAGCCAATTCTAATCGCTCTTGGGCTCTTTCAATCCGCCAAAATGTGCTTGTTAAGCGCTTAGCTACCGCGGCTTTAATTCTTTCAACTGCCTCGCCTTTATGCACTTGGAGTTGGTCAATCTCTTTCGGCTCGTAACTCGCTATATATTCGGCGGCTGATTCAGCAGTCCAATTTGCTCCCGTATCAGGGTTCACTTGCCAAAAATTTCCTTCAATACACATGCCTTGAACTTCATTATAACAACAATTCATATTTTACTCCTAAAACGCTCTGCAAGTTCGGCCTAAACCATACTGATTATACAAATAGTGCTCGTTCAAAATACCCACATTTGAATACGGATTAATACAATTTATAGCAACAGCCATTATACCCCCTTGATAACCGAGGCTATCTGGCTTAGATCTATACTGATACATGCCTAACAACTCGCCTGCCATACTTTGCAATGCAACTGTCACTTCACCTTCACTATTTTGCGTGCCATTTGCATTACTTGTTTTATAAGGTTCTGAATTGCTAGTAAAAAAGAAATTGATTGGCTCTAATTTCTTTTCTTCGGTAAAACGGTAATGTGCACTATATTTACTCTGGCCCATTTTAGTTACTCCATTGACAATTCCAAAATAGCCGTGATAGTTTTGAGCGTATGAACTCATCGTACCTTCAGCATGGTTATACCGACTAGTTCCGTAAGGGTGTATCAAGGTATTGTAAATAAAGTTAACACAAGTAAAATCTCCAGAATTAACATAGTTTTGCAGCGCTGCTTCATCCGGAATAGAGATTGCGGTAATGTTATTCCCGTCACGATACTTTTCAATCAATAACGACGTTCCTTCATCAACAACCACCAAACAATGCTTATTGTTATCATATAAAACGCCGACCGTGTGATATTCGTGACTCGTGACGGTAGTTATACCCCATTGATCCACGGCATTCAGGTTCTTTTTAGGCTTAGTAATAGAATTAAAACCAGCTGTTTTACAAAAAATACCCCCGTAATCGCTTACTGATCCACTGACTGAGTCTTGCGAGCTAAATACCACTTCATATTTAACATCATTCGGCTGCTCTTTTAATGCTAATGGTAAAAATGCTGATGAACCATACTGAAATATTTTACTCGTCGGGTTTTGTTCAAAGGCATTATTATAAACAAAGCTCGTAAAATGTGCTGTTTTATGACTGGCATCATCACTCAAGGTCAAAAACTCAATTCGACTTTGCTCGTGAGTATTGTTTGCCGTGTAGCTTGGTCGCACCAGGTGCGTTTCACCTGAACTATCATAAATCGCAAATGCCGCTGTCGTACGTCCATTATGACTGCTGGTGCTTGGCGTTTCTAATTTGGTCAAACCAAACAAGGGTTTTACATAACTTGCCGAGGCATGCTGTTGTACCTTGGTGATATTTTCAATCGCTGGCGTCATATTATCCAATTGACTGAGCTGCGCACTGCGCGCAACCAATGTATTCGTTGCATTATTCACCGATTGCGTTGCATTCGCCATCGTTGATGTATTATTGCTCGTCGCTTGTTTTAACTCCTGTGTCGCAACATCTAAATGCTCCTCTGCAACCGCAACGAGGGCTTTTTCTAATCTGTCATTATCTGCTAACTTGGTTATCGCATTACTGACTAACGCTTGGTCTTCTGCCGATAGTGGTGTGCTGCCTTGCATATCAGCTACCAGTTTATCGACCATGGCCTGTACGGCATTTTGTATTGTTGCCATAATATCCTCTTAAAGTGGAAAAATTGATTCGCCCAGTATTTGGTTGAGCTTGTGTTTACGTGCTTGCTTGATGTGTTTGTCTGTCAAAGCATCATGTTTGTCGGATAAGCTATCTTGCTGCGTCTGCATACGAGTACCTTGCTCCTCCAACGCTTGTCGCAGTGTCTCTCGTGCATTCTCTGCTTGATTGTCAGCTTGTTGTAACGTGTAAACATTGCTGTCAATGGCTTTTAATGCTTCAACCAGCCTTAAAACATCTTGGTCTAGCTGATTGGTTGGGTGTGGTAATGGATACGTTTGATGTAGGGTTTTATTGTCAACAGTCATTGACCCTCCTAGGTTGAAAATGCCCTCAAATTACGCACTCTAGGCCGGCTTGACGCGGTGCCATTGAGTACCAGTTTCACTCGTGTACTGTCTTGGTTAATTTGCGGTAGTTGATAGTCTCGTTGCTGCCAACTTTGTGCGAGTTCTTGTGCGCCACTCAGGGTTAACTCTTGCCATTGCTGGCCTTGTTCAACCATCACTTGTACAGACGCCGTGGCGGGTGAATTAACTTCAAAGCTCACCGTAAATTTCCCCCCATTGCGACATGTAATAATGCGAGATATATAATCCGCCGATGGACTAACAACCCCTTGTGCGCATTGGCTATCAGCAAACACGATTGGGCTTACTGTACTGCTACCACTTAAATGTGCAGTGACATTCACCTGCCCTGTAAAGGGTGCTGGCAATTGCGATGGCTGCCACTCTTGTAACCTGTGTGTACTGAATGATGTATCCTGTGCGCTTATTTCAAACTCAACATCTGTATCTGCATTAGGCCGTTGAACCACACCTAATGCCATCACATCCGTCATGCCTTGTGCAGTCACATTTCCTAAGTCAATGCTATGCGTGGTGTGTGTGAACTTGGCAGCTTTTAACCTGAAGGTAAGATCTCGCTCTTGATGCGGCGTCCAGGTACTGGCATTACTTGATGATAACAATACACCCACTTGATAAGGCTGACTGGTAACCCAACCCGTTTTTTGGTCGAACTGACCTAGCTCCGATATGGCCACTTCATGTTCAGCTCCATCTGTTAACACCACAATCGCATACTCTTGGCCTGCCAATAAATACACTGGCATAAAGTGAAACAGAGTCGACGCATCACCTAAGCTTATATCTACACTATCGAGGCTCGTTTGCGCGAGCACATTTTGGGTTGGTATCCCTTGTACTACCTCTCTAATTTGTACCTGTACAGCTTCTTTGCCTTTTACTTTAAACCACAACTCAACCGCCGCGATAAAGCGGCTTTGTTCCAAAGTAAATGTTTGTGCTAATGGATCATAGCGCTGAGTAATGATGGTATTCACTTGGCGCATGGTATCAACACGAATCGTACCACTACCGGTATAAACGGCACTGCCATTTGACTTACCCGCACCTGCAAATTGCACTCGCTTTCTACCCGCAGGGATGTTACTCGGAATCGTAAACTGCCCTACGACTTCACCCGCTTCATTTGCTTTTATCATGATGTTTCCTCCGCCGTTACAACCACCCCATCGAATGTCACTGACGCTAGTACTTCATTAGGTCCAAACCCACTGATTGTGAATTGAACCGTTCTTGGTCGTAGGAATTCTAATTGCTGGACTTGTGTACCAACACGCTCTGTTGTGACACGCGTCGTTATACGCCGAACTCGCCCCCCACCACGTGTAAAACGACGCGTAACTGGGCTTGACCATACCTGCTGTGTTTGCGTCCAATGATCGACACTCGGTGTTAATGTCACACGTGCCGGTACCGGTTCAAAAGCCTGATAAGGATTCACTTTCATAGTGCCCGTTTGACTCGTTTGCACTAACACATCTTCTAATTCATATGGCAAAAGCTGTGCAGCATTGGCATTATCCAGTGCGTTAACTGTCACATCAATTGGTAGCAATAATTCCCCATCAATGATGGCTGCAGTTTGTGCAATATGCTCATCTCGTAAATCATCATCTAAAAATGGATCTACAAATACCCCATATTTACTCGCCGAATCTTGTGCGTTGGTGTCGTTGCGTAGCCGTTCGATTGCAAGTAGCTGATACAAATCGCTGATCTGTGATTGCATAAAATGCATATCAGCCATGTTGACCACTTGAATTGCGGCAAGCTCTATACGTGGAATCGTGCTTCCCCAACTTTGATGCACAAATGCCAAGGGTAAATGCTGCTCTGGAACTTGAGGTTTTACCGGATTTTGTATCGCAGATGCACCTTCAATACGCTTAACCTCTCCTAGTGCTGTGAGCACGATCAAGTCAATACGCGGTTTTAAATAGACATAATCAACACGTAATTGGGCATTTTCAACAAGCTGGCCCCCATCTGGCAGTTGCTGATTGATGGTATAATGCGTTTCGTTGTATTGCAGCGCACTCCCCACAAGAATATCAACATTGTACTCATACTCTGCCACATACACGTCGTTCGGCGCAGGCGCATTGCCTGAATGTTTCCAAGCAATATGATTCCCCGTCAACACACAATCATTGCCAATATCATATTCAATGGTGGCATCGCCTTTTTGCTGGGTCACAGAAATAATCCGAGTAACACTAAAATCAGCGATTAAATCCAGGCCCCCTACTTCTGTGCTTCTTCGCATTTGCACCGTTTTTCTCGCCGTAGTGCCTACTTTATCCACTTGCTTTATTGGGAAAAAATCAAATGCGACTGTCTGTTTACCTGTGTTGTCTGGCGTGAAACTCGTCGGCTCATTTTTTATTGCCTGCTCATCCGGTGTAACCGAAAATGCTGCTGGCAACGCAGTATTAAGCGCCACTTCAAAGCCATCAATATGCGCCTTACCTTCTTGCACGCTATAGTGCTGAGTCGTAACCTGTGCTTGTTGCTGTGTGTTTAAATAGTTCAAGGCCATGCCGGAAATAACATAGCTACCACCATTTGACTCCCTGTCATAGCGCGCTAATGCCCGCGTCACTGAATCAAATTTTGCTGGTGAATGATTGAGTAAAACCACCCCATTGTTTATTTGATGGACAGGGTAAAACTCACTATTTTCACCCATTTTTGAGTCCTGCGGCGTATCACTTAATCCCCACTGGCCCATCACTTGTAATCGTGCTGCACCGGGCTCATTGTAGTTTTGAGCACGCATGGGAGAGTCTTCTCCTGCAGGGTCTAATAGGGCTGGGTCTAGCAGTTCCGTCACCACTGAGCTCGTCAACCACACACCCACCACCACAGTGCCGGTCAATGATATTGCAAGCGCTGTTGCGCCGATGTGATGTACCGCCCCATTTAAATACACATCAGCCTCACTCATTTTAGCGATTTTAGCTTGTGGATCTACCACCACAGTCCCACCCGATACAATACTGCCATTTTTCATCATGACATCACCCAGCCCTTTTACCTGCTGGTTAACTTGTAACTGTAAGTCGTTCAACTCGCGGCTTTGTAAGCCTTTCCCCGCTCTAAATAGCAACTGCTGATATTGCTTAGATGCATCAAATCCTTGGTAATATTCGTCCTTTAAAACATCTTTAATAAACTCTGTCATAGTCGTCACCTAGAAGCTGAGGACAAATTCAAAGGTTTCACGCACCCCTTGATCTCGATACATCGCAGGCCGATGCTCAACCAACATCAACACACCTGGGTCAACAATGTCGCTCGGTGCGTGATAAAACTTACCCGCGGGCTCGCCGCTACTTGGCTGAGTCCCCACCATCAAGCCCAATTCACGTATGGTTTTATCAAGGGCATCGGTAAAGTCGTAATTGAACTCACAATATATATGTGGCGTTGCTTGCGAACTGGCAGTAAAGCCACCTTCTGGCACTTGAATTTCACCATTGACGTCAGGTTCACAATATAACACCCGGCGCGCTTTGCGATATCCTAAAACTTGGGTTAACTGTGTGCTTGTGCTCTGCTCTGTTACAGGGGTGGTGTCCCATTGTGGCTCTCCCGCCCCCCATGCTAAATAGATACTTTGTGCTTTAACGGCTTTAGCCAGTTCAATTCGGCCCACTCGCGTTAATATGGCCACTATGACCTCCTATTATTTTGATCAATTTGTTTTAGGATCTACTCACATGAGATATGTTGCATGAAAACCTAAAACCCAAAAAACCGCGTCACGGGGGAAGCGGTTTTACATAAAAGTACGTATGTTGTTTAAATTAACTCGTGTTACCTGAAGTAACCGTACTATTTGACGTAGCCGTGCTGTCTAAGGTAACTCGCTACGCATCATGCCGGTACAAAAAAGCGCGCTTTTAAGATGCTGGCACCCATAATGCTGACTGCTGCTCACCTGCGAATTTACAGACCTCAAACAACTGCTTTTTACTCACTTGTACCACATCATTATTGGCTAATACCCACATGGTTGTTTGTGCGTCATCCATCAGCAATAACGCGCGCGCCATACGCTGTTGGCTTAGCTCGTCGGCATCAAATTCCATGCCTTCTACAATAACTGTTTGCTGTGCCACTTTACGCGCTCGACTGGCTTTAAAGCGTGCCCGCTGTACTTGTGCAATATACTCTGCACTGTGTGCCTGCGTTGCAGGATAAATACGCAACACATGTGCTTCATCGTCATATTCTTTGCGCTGTACTTGCGTTTGTGTTGTGAGTTCTAAATCCACCTCAACGTATTCAGTGCGGTAACAGCTGCGGCGCAGTGTCATGTCTATTTTTGGTTGCTGTGGTAACTCAGGCACGTCGACCAAAGCGGCTTCTACGCCATTATTTTCAGCCGAGCTTTCAGCTGTACTCTCAGCCATACTCTCAGCCATACTCTCAGCCATACTCTCAGCCGCGATTACCGTCGCATTATGTGCAAGTGCGTCATCGCGCTTGGCTTGCGCAATAACAACTTCTAGCTCCCATTGCTGGTATGCTTCGACGTGCTTGGCTTGTTCAAATGCAATCGCTTGCGTTAGTGCTGCGTCAATCTCTGATTGCGAATGGCGCAATGCCATTTTAGTCAATACATTCTCGTACGTAACCTGCGCTAGTGGTGCTTCTTCATTCTCTGATTCATCCCTACTATTGGCACTATCTAGTGAGGATAAATGCTGAGCCATTATCTCTGTTGTTTCTATTTGCACCGCCTGTTCAGATGTCGATGCTGCAATGTCGGCTGCATTCGCTGGGCTTTGATCATTAAGTTCCATGGTTTTCCTTATGCCACTGACATACATTTATGTACGCCAGTAACTCTATTTCAATGTTGAAAGTTAGTTATGAGCAATGCCAATGGGCATTTGGGTGTGATGGCAAAATACTTTGACCGTATTACCATTGAGGTCAGTTTTTACATCTTCCCCGTTGACGATTGAAATGGTTTGGTCGTCGCCCCAATTTTCAATTTGAACTGGGGTTAAAAACGTCGGATCACCATTAACATTAATCGCACCAATTGTCCCGTCGTCTTTTTTGTACCAAGCGGGGCTATTTAATACCGACGACATTGAACGATTGCAATACCATAAACCTCCATCCATTAAGGTTCCCGTTCCAAGCTTAAATAAGTAATGCTTATTCGGTTCTAAATTGGTGTCTAACATTGCGTTATCAATCACCGTGTATTCAGGGGTATCGTACTTCAACTCAGCACCATGAAGTTGCAAATATAATAAACCATCCTTTTCAGTGATAGTAGACATCGCTTTAACTGCTGGAGACTGACCTCCCTGAGAGGCTAAGGGCAATGCCGCATGTCTTGGTGCATATTTTCCATATGTGCTTAATGCATTGCCTATTATTCTATATGCTCCAAGGTGCGGGACAAAACCTTGAGCAGGGTCCACTGTAGCTTTACCTGCGTTACCTGTAAGAGAGCCCTGTAGATTATTGCCTTCCCCCACACTAGAATGAGTCGTGTAAAAAACATCACCTACATCACCAATTACCACAGAATTATTACTTGCTTGAGTGAAGTCTGAAGACGCTTCATAGTGAACTAATATAACACTGTGTGGATTATCAATTGTGGTATCCAAAACCAGTGTATTTAGTTGCTTGCTAAACGACTGAGACCGTCGCAACCAAGTTTCGCCATTATCAACAGTATAGAATACTTGAGAGAGTGAACTCGACGCGTTAGTACACTTTCTATTTAAAGGAACAGAGCCAACCCCCTCACGAGGTAGCTCAGGGATCCACTGCCCAATAACGCCTTTGGGGAACGTAGCCGCGACCCGTGAAGGGTCTCCGATAATACCACCCCAAGGAAGTGAGTTGAATTCAGAGGTTAACTCTACTCTGTGAATAACCCAATAACTTCTGCCCGCTTTATAGGTAAATAATTCATCAGCCCTGCCAATAAAAGGACCATTTCCATCTGCACTTATTGTGCTAATTGCAAATTCACTCACAATAACTTTATCGACTGGATCATAAATAACCACATAGTCTCCTATGCTATATTGTGTATTATCCACAACATGCACATAGTCCACTGTCGTATCATACGGTATTGGATTTGCTCCAGAATCATACACGGTGGTGAATGGCACCTTACTCTTCCCGCGCAAAGTGCCTGCAACCGCTTTGCGCATCGTCTCTTCCCGCAACTGGTTCACATCAAGCTTGTTGGCGTTTAAACGTAAATCTTCTATCTGCCCTGCGTAGATTGCGTCGTAGTGTTTGTATTGGTCTGAGCGGCCTGTATACCCGAAACCTAGTGAACCATTTGCACCATTTCCTCCACCGTTATTGGCATTAATGTCAAAACAATCTGATTCAGAATTTATATCCGTAAGTGATCCGTGATTCTCGTACCAGTAATAATAATAACCTCCCCGTATACGCCTTTTACTCGTCCCCATCGGATTATAACTAGGATGATACGCACCTTGGTTCATTCGCTGCACTAACGCGATAGGTATTGCATTACATTTGCCTTCATGCGCTATACCTACATTATAGGTTGCACTTTGAAACTCCCCAGCACGATTTGATTCCCACCCCCCAGACTTCTCATAGGCCTTGCCTCTAAACAATACGCTACCAGAATTGCCAGCTTGAAAATCGGTGAATGTAATTTCTTTACCGCGCTGCTTAATCCGCTGATTATCAGCATCACGATACGCAAGCCAATTGGTCGGATTACCAGTGTCGCTCATATGTGCATTGACTGCTTGCCAATCATCCCCAAGCCCTTCAACAACCCGTACTCTATAGCGTACTTGAATGTAGGCTTTGGCCACTGGATCATAATAAATATTGTGCGCAGGGTTCGCCAACAACTTAGCGCGATTTGCTTCTGACAAGCCAGACCATTTAGCACCATGACCTGTGGTATTACCATCCCACTCGCCAAATGCGCTGTAACCTTGTGCCACCAAGTTATTTAATAACCCGATACCTTGGTAAGCGGTGGCACCGTATTGCACATTACCCAACGGATAAACCACATCTTTATCAGCAATTTTTTCATGCCATGACTCAAGAAATACGAGATCTTTACGAGAAGTAATGACTGATTCTGTTGTTGGTAGCACTTGAAACGTATGAACCTTAAGAGCCTGATCAACGGCAGGATCTGGGACTCTAAAATAAACGCCTCCTGACGTGATAGTATAATTAAACGTTAAGTCTACAGTCTTACCGGCTTCTAGGATAATACTCTTCATCAGAGGAGCATCTCCTTCTGGAGAGTTACTATCTCTCAGTTCAAGCGTTTTTGTGATAGATGATTCCACTCGCACAACAATTTTAGCAGAACCTGCTGGCTTTCCTGTCGATAACGAAAAACCACTTGGTTTGGTACTTTCAAATTTAAAAGTGCTATTCGTTACACTATATGTGCCATCGGCCACTGCGCTCAGGTTATTTTTTCTTTCATTAAATGCCTCAGCAGCACTTGTATGCTCAGTCACAACGCCGGTAGCAGAGTCATAAGTCTTAGTCCCGTCTGGGGCGGTAGGAAACCCTATCGCATTTCGCTTTTCACTCGTATTTACATATTCTATTAAGTAACTAGTACCATCAGCTATCGCTATTGGGTTATCAGCTTTTGATACGCCTTTATTGTGATTCGTAAACTCCCCTTCTCCCATAAACAAACGATTTGGTATAGTTGCGAACTGCCATAAACCCTCATTTATAGGTGGAAATGATGTTGAATTATACTGTTTCCCCCACTCTACAAAGCCGCTGCCTGCATACTGCTTTTTGCGTAGTTCACGCAACGCATCAAATTGCGCTTTGGTCATCACATGGGGGTTGGGGTTTATTTTTTCGGCATCGGCGATGATGCTTGCGAGCGTGTCAACCTCATGGCTGTTACCCGCGATATCTTTAAAGGCGACTTTGCCGGTTTTGGTTCGCCAGTCGTCCATCACACTGTGATTTTGTGATACCACATTAATGGTGTCGATGCCGTTTTTCACATCATCAATCAGCTTGTTGGCTGAGTCGGCATGTTTTGCTGCTTCTAAAGCAACATCTGTGAGTGTTTGTTCTAAAGTCATAAAAAGTTCCTCGTTCAAAACCTGTTATGTACAAACCATTTAAAGGGTGCTTCATAACAGGCCCCACTTAGTCTAAATAGCCTATAGGCTACCTATGATGCTAAGGGGTTTGTCTCTCGCAAATGGCATTGTGCGCTGTTTATTATGCGACTTACTTGCTGCGCGGTTCATTGCTGCGCGGCACATAAGTCGATGCCATTACCGTGTTATTGTGTCGGTAGTCAATACTAGGTATTAAGTGCTAAGTATTAGATGTTCGGTATTAAATGTTAATGCTGATTTACCGACATCATGTAAATAACACCCTGCTGATCGCTACTTAGCGATAGGTTCTATTACTAGCCCTATGAAAGCCCTATAAACCTGCTTTACGCAAGCGCTCTTCTAATAGCATATTGCTATGTGCTTGCTGTATGAGGTTTTTACCTTGCAATAACTGTGCGTGAGTCAAACTGGCGAGTTCTTTTGCCATAAAAATATTGGCGTTATTCACACCTACTTCAAAACTGATGTTGTTTGATGGCAGCGTCGACACATCGAGGGTAAACATTTCTACCCAGGCTGCATTGGCTGCTTTATGATTGAGTTGCTGATTAGCAATACTGTACACGGCTGCTAAGGTCCCTTCTGACCAAATGCCGATTTCTTTTACATCATACGTTTTCTCGCCGTCAAATAAGGCGCTAAACCGTAGTTGGTTGTTATCGAGCTTTTCTGCGCCTCCAATAGGCACGATTTGTTGTTGTTGACGTAATGTAGTTTGGGTATCACTGGGCGTATACGCTTCGCTGCCCGCCGACACATGCGTGATTGTTAAATTCAATCCTTGCTGTGACGCCGACATCAGTTTAGCGAGCCCTTGTTTAGTCCAAACTACCGCCGAATACGTTGTCGATGTAGTCATGGTTTTCTCCATAAAAAAGGGGATGAAATGTATTTTATCGCGCCAACCACACTCGGTTTTTCCAAGCGCGCGATAGCGTACTGAGCGCCTGTTGCAGCTTAGTTGATATAAAATACACAATAAAATGATAGTAAGTAACCTCAGCTCTGGATAAGCGAATTTGCCCAATAAAGCTATTTTTCTCACTCTCGGCGTTGCTTTCATTTGTAATAGGGCGCTATTACTGCATAAAAGCGCCTTGATATTGAACAAAATATCATCATTGGAATGTACGTAAGTTTGTTTTCAAAATATTTCCGATTCCAAAACCCTTATCCAAACCTGAGGTTAAGTAGCGATGTTGCAAAATCACAATGAACGCACGTTTTTGTATTCACTTAAATACACCTCAGTGCTGAAACTGTGTTCACAATACCGCTACTATACCCCCTTCTTAAAAAGAATAACGGACAACTTTGCCCTCGCCATTTTACATCTCACATGTGAGAGGTGGCAGTAATACACGTTAACTCTCAAATACTTGGAAAAACGGGCCAGCTGTGCCGCCCAATAAATAACCTCGTATAAGCTAACAATAAATGACCTGCAATCACTCAAAGCGTAATATCGCTGGTTTTGCTTTTCATGTAAGTGAGTCATATCAGTAGCATTATTTAATACAACTGCCTGACTCCAATCAGGCTAACTTGCTTAGTTACTGGCAATTCCCTGTGGTATTTGCGTATGGTGACAAAACACCTTCACCGTATTGCCGTTCAGGTCGGTTTTAACATTTTCACCATTAACGATAGGAATGACTTGGTCGTCGCCCCAATGGCTATCAAATGAACGAATTAAAGTGAACTTAGTGCCGGTATTAGTCATAACTTCACCTACATCATTCAAGGTATAACCATTGTAAGAGCTGGAGTTCCAAGTGGTTCCTGCGTGATCAACTAATGCTACCATCGGCCTGTTTACTAGTGCATTATCAAACCCCTGAAACAAGTAAACATGACCTTTTGTAATAGATCCTGTAGGAGAACCCGCATTAATTACAGTCATGTCAGCTATGGTGCGAGGTGTATGTTTCAATTCAGCACCATGTAGCTGCAAATACAGTAGTCCGTCTTTCTCAGTGACGGTTGAGAGTGCTTTAACTGCAGGTGAGTTGTCGTTTGGTGTATCTAAACTTAATGGTGCATGTAGCGGATCATCTCCAATGACAGAAGTCCACCCTAAATCACCATCAGGAGCGTATTTAGAATACTTAGTTATAGATACAAATTCTTGTAAATAAGCACCACCACTACGCTTACCTACTTTACCCATTAGAGATAGTTGTAACCTATTCCCGTACTTTACTTGATGTGCTTGGCTAGCATATACATCGCCCACATCGCCAACTACAGCTGTGCTACTTGAGGATACAGTGAAATTTGAAGGTGATTCGTATGTATGAAGTTCAACCCGTGTTGACGGTTTAGTACCTGTAATAGTATTTGTAATTCCGTTAACTGAGGTAGAAATTGATGTCCAGCTTAAAGCATCATTATCAGTATATAGGGTTGAAGTAATAGAGCCTTCTGACTTTCTATTGAGATTTAACTCTAATTGGGAACCATCAGGAATCTGAGGGATCCATTGCCCAACAACCCCATCAGGGAATGTAGCAGCGATTCTTTCAGGGTCTCCGATAATATCTACCCAAGGGAGTGAATCAAATTCAGCAGGTAACGTAGGCAAATCATGTAAACCATGAAAATCCTTCGTATCGTAGTTATGGTAGGCCCCTTGTACGAGATACCACCCCGAACTTTCAGTCGCAGCCTCCGTTCGATAATCATAATTAGGAATATAAATTCTATCAAGACCCGATTCATTTTTCTGTGCCTCACTTACTGGGTATATTAACCCTGAGGTTTTACCTACTAAGTAGCCAAAATAAGGGGTATCTGTGGTTTGATTTCTCGTAATTCTATTAGATTTAGCCGTATATTTTACTGTATTTTCGGTAAATTGTATCCGAGTTGCATTATTCGCATAATACTCGACAGATGCATGGGCCCCCATGTCTGTAACAACCGTAAAAGGCACTTTTCCTTTACCTCGTAAAGTCCCAGCTACAGCTTTACGCATGGTCTCTTCACGTAACTGATTCACATCGTGCTTATTGGCGTTCAAACGCAAATCTTCAACCTGTCCTGCGTAGATAGCATCGTAATATTTATATTGGTCTGAACGACCTGAGTCAGCATCTTCTGCACCAATATAGCCTGAACGTGCTGTAGGTGTTGGTCTCGTTCCTAGGTTTTCTGTTTCAAAACAATGAGCTGTAGAGTTAATTAAACCGACAGCACCGTTAGAGTGCCATTTAAGATTAAGACTTACCCCAACTGCAGCCCAAGTTTTACAACCCATAGGATTATAAGTTGGGTGATAAGCGCCTTGATTTAAGCGTTGGACTAGAGCGATTGGGATTGCAGTGGTAAACCCAGTTTCAGATAAGGATCTATCACTGTTTGTCTGCAACTGTCCGATCTGAGAGGCGGAAGCTATATTAGTATTCAGATTCTGGTAAAAGAGTGGATTTACTAACCCCCTAAAATCATCGCTCAATGTAGACTTCCCTTGAGGAGCTACAAATCTTCGATTGCTATAGTTAATTGCCGAACTTCCAATTAGAGATACATCTCCCCAATCATCACCCAAACCTTCAACAACCCTTATTCGATATCTAACCTGGATCAGCTCACCGACTTCTGAATCAAAATAAATGTTATTCTCTGGGTTGTCTATCATCTCTTTTTTACGTGCTTCAGACATCTCTGACCATCTACGGCCATACCCTTGCGTGACGGTATCCCACTCCCCAAATGCACAATAGCCTTGTGCAATATCATAATCGGTAAGTTTATTCAGCGCCATACCATTACCAAATGACGCCGCGCCATATTGCACATTACCCAGTGGCACGAATAGGTCTTTCTCAGAGACTGTCTCATGCCATGATTCAAGGAACACTAGGTCTTTGCGTGAGGTGATGACTGATTCTGTTACTGGCATAATAGAAACTGAACTAATAACTAAACCTGAACTATCACCGTTAGACACAAAGAAATCTGTATGGTCACTTCCTGCCGTCAACTCAAAGGAGTTAAAGCCCATTTTAGCATCTACACTGGTTAATCCTGCGTCACCCAATGAAAGGAGTAAAGTACCAACTAACGTATCAATAACAACTTCTACGCGATATGTCACACCTGCTGTTACTTTATTCTCTTGAAATATTGAAGTATTTAACGTACTGGTTTTAGTTGCTACACCATTTTCTATTGTCCAGTTAGGTCCAGTACCTCGCCATTTACCATCGTCACCAAGCCGGAAATCCCCATTTCCAACTTCCCCTTCAAAAGCCTCAGCAGCACTTGCATGTTTGGTTACAACACCTGTAGCTGAGTCGTAAGTTTTAGTGCCGTTTGGGGCTGGTGGGAATTGTATTTGTATATTATTAGCAGCTTCAGTCGCGTTGAGCGCTGTACCTTTAATATTATGTGATACACCATCAATGACAGCGATAGGGAATGCTGCATGTGATGATCCTGCATCAGATACATTATTACGACGACCCCAGCGCATTTCTTTAAAATACGGCCAAAGACCTTCATTTACTGTACCGTCGGCTCCACTACCTGCCCAATGCTTCCCCCACTCCACAAAACCACTGCCTGCATATTGCTGTTTACGCAGCTCGCGCAAGGCGTCAAACTGGGCTTTGCTCATCACATGAGGGTTGGGGTTGATTTTTTCACTGTCTAAAATCAATTTTGACAGCGTATTAACCTGTTTATTTTGGCCTTGTAGGTTTTTAAACGTGACAGTACCGTGTTTGGTCTGCCAATCGTTCAAAGCTTGATAGTTACTATCAACAAAATTATGGGTGTTTTGAATATCGCCTTTTACGGCATCTATTGTGGCTAAACTGCGTGTTACACTGTTGGCTAATTTCACACTTTCGTCTGTCAGCTCTGCGACATCAACTTGTAACTGGGTTAATCCGTTTTCGATTGTCATGGGAAGGTCCTTTGAAGGTCATGCTTATCCGCAAGGGAGTGTTATACCAATCTGATTAAAATAGTGATTATGCTAGCGGGCCAACTGACCCATTAACGCCACTATTTAATGCAATTGGTATCAAAATGGAAAGCGTGTTTTGTGCTAAATACAAAACACGAATTGATTGGTGGTGCTCAGGTTTCGGTATGCTCTTAAACCCAAATCATCTGCATTTCAGTGCATTAAATACTAGAAATAAAAGTACTGGAGATAAAAGAGTTATAGATATGAGTACTTTAGGTATGAGTACTAGGAATTTGGTACTTTTGACGTCATATTCAGCGTACCAAAGTTCATGCGGCCCGTATTAGCACCGGCAAAGTAAAGGGGTTGTACGGTGCGTATTTGGCTATGCGCAATCACCGCTTTACATAATTGGCCTTGGCTGCCATTTACTGTGCCATGTAAATCGCCCCCCCAACCGCCTTGCCATGTGCCAACCCAGCCACGTTGAGCCAGTATTTTTTGTTGGCTGGTGGTGCGGTGACGAAGCAGCTGATTTGGTAAACGCGATGGGACATTACCGCTTAGGTAATAACGCCATGGCTGTACAATATCGAGCTGTTCACTGGTTTTAATGCGGGTGCGATGATGGCCAAAATGTAGCTGCTGTACTGAGCTGTCGATCAGTTGGCTACTGCGGTTGCCAAAACTGGCTTTGCACAGCATTTTACCATGCTCAAAAACAGGCACACCTGAATAGTCTGATAGAATATGGCCAAAGCCCGATCGCTCTCCTGATAAGGTTTGATTGCGTATGTCATAACCATGGTATAGCCGAGTGAGCTTGGCACTGACTGGCGCTGATAATTGTGCCAATTTAGTCACATTGCTGGTGCGCCCCTTAGGCAGCTCACCTAAATCAAGCTGATAGGTGTAATGATGCCTGCCTGGTGCGGTATTTTCAATGTGCACAGCTGGTAAGTTAAGCCAGCTGAGCGCCAATTCTAAACTTTTCGGTGTGCCCCGAATGCGTTGCCACGCAAGGCCATCTTTTAAGGTTTGCCGTAAATTTGTACTATATGGCAAAATCGCTTCAAGGCCATATTCCCACACCAACCACATCAGCAACGCATCATTTGGCTGAGCTTTTAAATTGGTTAATTGTGAAATAGCATCATTATAGGGCGCATGCTGCTGACTTAATAACGCTTGTTGTTGTAATTGGCTGTGATTCGGGGGTAGCAATGCTTGCGGTTGTAACTCACTCTCATTAGCTGGCGGCGATGTTTGCTTCACATGCGTAACATTCGTAACTTGCATAGGCCCCTCACTGACAGAGTTTTAATGTGACAGTACCCATCACAGCACACTGGGTTTTATCAATACTTTGTAATTTTTCAGGTTGGCGCAGCACCACATCTCGCACGCCTTTTTTGTGCAGCTGTGCGCTTAACCAGCTGGGCGTTAAATCCCACCCCAAACGCGCTTCTTCTTCCCACGCACTGGCAAGTGACGCTTGCAGTTCATTAAATACCCGTTCAGAGGTGTTTTCTTGCAAATAAACATCCGCCACCACATCAATGTATATCAGCTCAGCTTTATTCACATCTACCGTATCCGTGAGCATTTTTACATCACTGGCGGTCACCGCACTCGCAGCTTTGGCAACCACTTCATCAACATCGTGCTCTTTTTTAACCAACACCGTAATTGTGACTAAGCCATCTTTTAAGCTCTGAACCGACACATCAAGAATGGCCGTTGGTGCAGCGTTGAGTGCATGTTTACGGTAGTGCACGTCACTGCCTGCGGTACTTGATGCTATGGTGTTATCGCGTATACGCAATCGATAGTCATCATCTGACTCCTCGTTAAGACGCAATACACCATAAAACGCCCCTAAATGTTGTAAATCCGCATGGCTTGCTTTGGCCAATAAGTTCGACGCTGCAGCGTCGTTTATGCGCTGGCGTAGCAGCGCCTCACGGTAACTTTCTACCTGTAACCACACATTAATTGGATCACTTTCAAGTTCAAGGGCATCAGAGTATGCCGGTGCATATTCAATAAAACGTTGCTTACGCTCGGTTAAAATGTCTTGATAAGAAAGTGGTTCAATGATGTTTGGTTCAGGCAGGGTTTGTAAATCAATATGTGTGGTCATGCCACCCCCTTGTAAAACACTAGGGGCTGTTGATCTTTGCTGTTCTATTTTTGTTCTCTTTGAGCATGCTTTTATCGCGGCGCTTAATATGTGGCCTAGTGATCTAAGCGAATATTAAGCAACAAAGAGAAAGGGATGCTCAAAAGAACCGGTAGGCAGCACTTGATTGGCTTTTCTACTGTGTTATCGGCTGACTCACATGGAATAACCATGCTACGCAGCCTCTACCTTGTATACAATCCAATCAAACTACTGTAAAAATGAACCTGAAAGATCAACAGCCCCTAATATAAGCGTATTTAAACGCCAATGATAAAAATCAAATAAGCGGTGTTATCTACTCATTACTACGCTGATACGTACGCATCAAACTCTAACGGTTCAAATGCCAATCTAAACGGGGCTTCTATACGCTCAAGCCCCGCGTTTAAACGCTTTGCGGTGATGATGTAATTGCCTGATTGCTCAAACTTGCCTTGCATTGTCACAATGCCGTCTTTGATATTCGCCACAAAGCGTATGTCATCGACAGGTTGCGTGGCATTTATCACCCGCTCAACCATCACCATTAAGCCTCCATCTGGCAAGCCAGTGGCGTTCGCGGTTATGGTGAACGACTCGTCTTTGGGTAGCCACCAAATATTGCCGATGAGTTTGGCGTTGGGGCTGGTGACGGTGGTGTTTGATAGTTGAATAACTAGCTCGCTACTAATGCTTCTGTCGATGTAAGTATATTCAACTAACGCACCCGAGCTTACTCGCTCTCTAACACGCTCGTTGTGAGCTGGTGTTGCTTTTATCCAATTGTTATCTCTATAAACTTCCATTTAATCACCTATTTCCCACGCAAATTCCAATGATAATGTATGGCCGATTTTTTGTTTGATACTGATACTTTCATCAGTTTTCCCGATGATACTTGTGTACACAGTTAATTGGTCACCATTAGATTGATTGTTGATAAATTTGTAATAGCCAATATCTACATAAAATGCATCAAACCCTCCATTCACCGATAAAGTGGCGTACGGCGATATTTGTTTGTCATCTATAAAGATTGCAACATCACTTAGACTGCTATTTTTGCTATCAGGTAATAGCTTAGTGAGCTTTACCCGCTTACCCGCTGGCGGCGTAATTGTGAATGGTAAACCACCGAATTTATTACCCGATAGCTCAGTCGGACTAAAATCACTCGACGATGATAACGAGCTTACTTGTGTACTCACTATTGCATCTCCCAATTCTTTTCTGAATTTAAAATAAATGTCAGCGTGCAATGTCTATCGAATAACACGCTGGTATCTGTGAGCATGATGGTGCCGCGCATCATGGCGATATGCTCTGTATTCCCGTTTTGTACACCGTGGGTTTGAATGGTTGGTGACACTGCCATGGCTTTTGATGCAACAACCGTGGTGCCCTCCTCTAAATTACTCACATCTGGCAATACAAAAGTGGCGGTCGCGATTAAGTGATTTTTGCTGTTTACTGTAAGTATGCCGCTAGATTTAACTATTCTGCGTTCTGATTGCTCAGCAATGTTACCCACATGTGCCACATCATGACCATTAATTTGCATGCCCGTTGCGCCGCTAGAGCTTAAATTACGGCCAAATAATTTAACCGTGTGCGTATGCTCAACGGTGTAATCCGCGGTGTCATAATTACCAATGCTCACACCATCGTTGGTGTACGATAAAATATCGCAATGTAAATACAGTGGATTACCGCTGAGTAACTTGGCTTGTATTAAGTATTTTTCGTTGCCGTTGCTGATCAATTTCAACTGAATCGCAGTGTACCCACCGCTCAATGAGTCAATGACGATATCTTGATGATGATTCACTAATATAGTTGCATTGACATTAACAACGGTACCGCCTGATGTGCCTTTTAGCTGCAAGTTAATACTTGAAGAAAGTCCGTACCCCTCAATTTTTGCGATTGTTGTAAAGTTGTCTTTAACTACTGTGGGCGTTCGGCCATAGTGACGCTGAAACGCGCCTACATCGCTGGCGCTGGGTGTGTGCCCTTCGTGATATACGCGCTTGTTGTAGTTTGAACCCGCGTAGATTTCACCATTGACCTGTAACTTTCGATTAAAATAATGACTTGGTCTATCTGTTGAGTAATGACAATGTCCTGTATTTTCAGATCCAATATCAACATACCCGTGATTGTTTTTAATCTTTAGTGAATTCCCAGCCCCTTTTGATAAGTTGGTATTGCCATCTCCTATTAACACTGCGCTGCGAAACATCACCCATGAGTTTTGGTAGTGCATTTTCATGGCCCAGTTATTAGCAACGTTGTCTGGGCCTAAATTACCCATGCCGATATAGCTGTAACCATTCCCAATGTAGCTTAGGTGTAATGATGCGCCGTTAGTATCTCTCCCGCTTTCACCGACAGAAATACCCGCTGCTTGCTCATTTGTATCACTACCAGAGCTTGCGCTATCAAGTGTTAACCACGGGTTGTTTTTAGTAATGGTAATGTCAGCGCCATAGTCAAAGCGTTGGCCGTTGGTGTATTTGAGTGCAACTTTATTATTGAACGCATCATAAATACCTGTGTAGCCATTTTCAGTATTCGGCGTCCATATGTAGCTGTCTGAACCCGACATTTTCAAGTCGCCTTTGACTTCTACATGACCTGTAAATAACCAATTACCGTGGGCCTCTGCGCTTTGCCAGTCGTTTGCGTAATTTACAACTAACTTATCATCAAAGCCAACCAGCGCACGTTTGCCTCGAATGGTTAAATCATGCGGACCGCTCGTATCAATTACAGAGCTTTCAAATCGCGCGAGCTTGTCGCTTTTCCCGTGGTATTTATCTTTTAAGCTCGTACCACCTTCAATAAAATTAGGCGATTTAACCGCACCCCGAAACTCCCAATCGTTGTTTGAATGCAGATTTCTAGCCGTCCAATGTAATTGACCTTCACTTTTTCTAAATAACGTAACATAGTCAACACCTGCCCCCGTTGTTACGGGGTTATTGTCACCGTTATATTCAATGCCACCACCATGATTTAACGATTGCCCCACATATACACGACCTGTGGCTTGAGCACCGTCATTCGTTCCTGAACACACATTAAGCGCTGCCAAGCCTGCGCTATCGGCACTAATAGTCACCGTAGTACTGGTGCCATTGTCAAAGGTGGCATTTTTAAACAATGGTGAGGTGTTTACTTGAGCAAGTCCGTTTCTCGCTTCGCTAAGGACCTGTGCTTTGGTTTTGCCTTCGAGTTTAGCTGTATCTACCGCTTTGGCGGTTTTGCCAAGATAATGGCTATCCAGCGGGCTTTTTAACCAGTCTGCTATGGCAGTAGGGTTTGAGCAATAACGGGTGTAATTATCAGCATGGTTATTGACCCTAAATGCAATGGCACCGCTCATTGTCGTTTGGTTTGGGTAAGTTGCTCTGAGTAAGCGTGCTTGTAAATCCCCAGTTGCATTTCTTTTCGCAACGGTATTGCCTGTTGGCTCAGCAGCGTCAACCGCGCCATTGAGTTTGCTTGAATCTACTGCTTTAGCAGCCTTGCCAAGGTATTTATCACTGAGTTTTGTGCCAGCTTCAAGTACATCACTTTTGGTATGAACTCGCCCATGAGATGCATCCAGAAATATATTTGCCACACCATTGGCAGCAACATACATGCCCCAGCCACCTTCATAAGGTACAAAACTCGCATTGGCATGAGTATATCCAATGCCATACATATTATTTAGTTCCGTTTCACTGGGCTGATAGTTACTACCAATGGTGTAGATGGGGTTGGTTTTACGCTCATTTGGGCCAATATTGTTGTGCGAACCAACAAGGTAGCCGCTATTGTGAGAATTGCGCTCAATGTTGCCACTAAAACGCCACGTGCCACCTGCATCAACGCGTGACCAGTCTGAATCGTAATTAATGACTAACCTGTCTTCAAACCCTACCAAAGCACGTTTGCTGCGAATTTTAAAGTCATGGACAGTTGCATCAATCAATGAACTTTCAAATCGTGCAAGCTTGTCGCTTTTACCGTGGTATTTATCTTTTAAGCTTGTACCACCTTCAATAAAATTAGGCGATTTAACCGCGCCGCGAAATTCCCAGTCGTTGCTGTGAACATAGTTTCTTGCTGTCCAGTGCAACCCGCTACCATCGCTTCTAAAAAAACTAATATGATCAGCACCAGCTCCCGTTGTTACGGGGTTATTGTCACCATTGTATTCAATACCACCACCGTGACGCAGTGATTGCCCCACATAAACACGGCCTGTTGTCTGCTCATTTTCCACCCCATCCAGCGAACACACATTAAGTGTTGCCATACCCGTACTATCCGCATTAATGTTCACCGTGGTACTGGTGCCATTATCAAAGGTCCAATTTTTGCCGACTTGAGTCAATACACTGAGTTCGCTGTGGTCAACTTGGTCACTCACCCACTCTTTGGTGGCATAAATCATCGAGGGATCTATTTTTTCACTCACCACTTGGGCATTGATCACATCAATCACTGCTTTTATGCCGAGCTCTGCGGCGGCGTTATCTGCTGCTGCCGGTTTATACGTTTCAGGGTAATTAATGATGGCGAATGCCTCACCATCATCGGTATAAAATGCCGCTTCACGTACATAAAACCCGCCCTCTGTGGCAGGGACTATCCCAACCACTTCTATTAAGGCATTGTTGTGCGTTAATTGTTTTAAAGCGCTGGTATGACTACGATATTGACGATTAATTAAGTCATTTGAGGTATGGCTTATCTGGCCGTCCCCAACCGCAAATTCACTGATTTTTACAGTGTGTTTATTGGCAATGGCCGCCAATACTTTCTCACGGCCAGCGCGCGTGAGTATGGTCCAATATTGAGAATTTGACATAAGGTGTATTCTTTAATGAGTATAAGGATAAATGGTGGTCATTGAGGAGCTACAATGAATGCTGTTAAGTTCAACCACGGGTTTAGCTTGCAAGTTCATATGCAAGTTATAGTCAACCGATTTACGCTTGGCGCGGTCAATGAGCTTACGGGTTTCTTTTATAAGTGGTAAGTCTATGCCACGGTGCGACACATACACGTCAACCCGAAAAGTACCCGGTTCAGACATGGGGTGGTGCTCAAACCACTCACTTATTTGTGCCCCCATATCAAAGTGCGCCAGTGCGTTAGTGATAGCATAACGCGTCCCTAAATACTGATGCTGCAGATAGCTATCGGCAACCACTTGACGTTTAATAGCTTCAGGCCAGCTTTCATCCCACTCTTTTACACCTTGGCTCCATGCTAGCCACGGTAGGTGTTCTAGTGGGCAAGTGTCGGGTAACCACAGACTTGACACCGTATTCGCTCCTTTGGCAAGGGCTTTAAACTCAGTATCGATCAGCTTTTGTAATTGAGCTTGTAGCACACTACCATGGTGAAGCGGTTTAAATTCCCCCTCTTGAGTATGGGCGCATGTTAAGGAGGTTAACTCACCATTGTCTATATGGTTTATTTCAGTGCTCATATAAGCACCTCAAACTCAAGCCCTGCTAGCACGTTGTCGCACAACGCTACTTCATCATTTTGCACCAAAATATTATCAATAGGGCTCAGCAGTTCAACCTCCTCAACGCCTGCTTGGTGCAGCACAGCAAACAGTGCAGAACGTTTAATATGTTTACCTAACCCCGCGCGTTCACTTAAATATCCAGCCACCTTATTGCGCACTTGTTGCTCAACTTGCGCGTGGCCTGGGCCCAGCTCTAGTTTAATTTTTGCCTGTAAGTTAAATGTGCGCGTTTTGGCACTTAATAATTGTACTCGGTCACCAATTGGTCGAATCTTTTGAGCACTGAGCACATCCGACACTGAGTTTTGATCTCCCGCTTTTAAGCCAAACGTGGTTTCTAACTTGTTCATTAAATCGTTTGAAGGCAACCCTTTTGGGGTTTCATTACTTAAAATAGTGATCACAATGTGTGACGGACTGGGGCTGGTCACGAACACGTCTTTGACTCGTGCATCTGCGCTGAGCGTATGGTACTCATAACTTTCTTGGGTACCGGCCGTATTGAGACTGTGAAAGGCTTTTAAAATACGCTGACGTAATCGCTCATCGCTCTCCCCTGCCAAGCGAGTCACGCTATAACGCGTGGCAATATGATCTAAATCAGAACCCATTGCACTGGCTAACAAAGTCGATTTAGCGGCATCATTGACCCGTGCTCGTAATAAGGAACTTTGATAGGCATACGCATTTAATAATTGCGTTAATGGATCTGACTCTAACGCTAACGTACTGGCTAGTTCAGGGTTATTGGTGATCAGCATGTTTTTCAACGTACTGAGTAATTGCTCCGCATCAAGCTGTTCAAGCACTGCTGGGGCGGGTAACTTAGATAAATCCAGAAGTTGAGATGTTGGCATAAACTATTCTTAATAAGGGTTTGAAAATAAATAAAGATATTGATGAAATGAACACGCACGACACACCCTCACTATTGAGATAGCGCGTCATAAAAATACAAAGCAATACTGCCTGAACTCAGAGGTACTGACGTTGACTCATTACTGATCGTACTCGTTGAGACTGCTAAGTTCATCGCACCTGTCACGGTTTGCCATTCATCATTAGCCAAATAGGCACAAAAGTTTGGCCCACCTTCACCCGCTTGCTGGTTCAGTTTAAATCGCATTGGCACACTCTTTGGCACATAATACGGATTCCACTGCCCCATCACCCCTTTTGGAAAAACCCTGACTACATCATGAATGTCGCCGATAATGTCTATATAAGGCATTGCGTCGAATTCATCCGTGTCAAATTCGGTTGCGACAACAATTTGAGCTTCTACATTATTGGCATTACCTGTACTAAACCACGCATGGGATCCGGTATTGGGGTTTACAAGCACAATACTTTGCCCGCCATCAGTGATTTCACAATGTGTTACACGCACCCAAGTATTTAACACATGACCACCCGAAAAAGACTCGATATTCACTGTACTTTGTTCTGGGTTCTTACCCACATTTAAAAATTTAATCCAAATAGTTTGACTTGAAAATTGTGCCCCCTCTCCAAGAGAGAGATACTTATCACGCTGATAAAATAATTTATTGTCAGCTAAGGGGTTTATCTGCTTAGGTAATACCACACTATCGAGATAAATTTTACTTTTTGATGCTTGGCATAACCCGGTATTAATTAATGTGAATGGCAGTTTCATAAGTGATGACTGTCGCGTTTTTAAAGCATGAACCATAAAGGCTCCTCTAGTATGAGTTAGATAGAAATACGCAGCATCATTTACGTAAGTGCTTGCAAATAAAGTAGTAAGATTAAATAACCTCAGCTCTGAATAAGCGAATTTGCCCAATAAAGCTATTTTTCTCACTCTCGGCGTTGTTTTCAAAACATTTTCTATTCCAGAACCCTTACCCAAACCTGAGTTTAAATAAAAAAATGCTGATAAATGCCATTAAAAGTAATGACCCTACAGGCAAGAAATGACCATGTGAATGCACTGAATGTGAAGAGTTAATAATTGACAGGTATTTCAAATATAAGGGAATAATAGCAAGAATATGGGAATGGAAACGGTCAATATTGACCTAATATCAATAATAGTAAAGGCAACCTTAAATAATATTAAGTGTTCACAATAAATAACCATAATAAGGGTTCGATATGCGCACGTACTTAAAAACAAAAAAGATTAAAGCGATATTAGCCACTTATAAAGCGCTTACTCAATATAAGTGGCTAGAGTGATTGTAATTAACCTGAGGTTAACTAATCTTGAGTATTACAGATCATTGATCCACAACCTAGTTTGTTCAAGGCCAGCAGCTTTGCATGCAGCGACCAGTTGCGCTTTCTTGACTCTGGTTTGGCTATTGTCAGCCAATACCCAAGAAACGCTTTCGGTGTCATCCATGACAACCGCAGCGCGGGCCATACGGGTTTGCGCTATTTCATCGCCATCAAATACCAGCCCTTCAACTTCAACGGTAATGGCCGCAACGTCAATGGCGCGCTGCGCTTTAAAACGCGCGCGTTTGACTTGTCCAATATGTTCAGCGCTGTGCGCCTCGGTTGCGGGGTGGTGATAGGCAATCAATGCCTCATCATCAAACACTACTTTGGCGGGCTCTGCTTCAGTGGTGAGTGCTAAATCAACGTCAACAAAACTTTGCTTATAACATGCTCGGCGCAGCGCCAAATCAATTGTTGGCTCACTTGGCAGCTCAGGCACGACCTGCGGTTCATCCGGGTTAGTTGCATTATATGCCACTGCCGCATCAATCGATGCTTGTGTTTGCGCTACATCCACCAGCCACTGCGCGTGTGCAGCGTCATAATTGGCCTGCTCTTGCGCAATGGCTTGTTGTAATAGCGCATTAATTTGCGATCGCGGATGACGCAATGCCATTTTAGTTTGCACATCTTGATACGTTATTTCATGGACTGTCACTTCATGAGCCGTTTCTGCTACAGCCACTTCTACGGCATGAACTGCCGTCATATGCTCTGGAGTGCCAGCTACCAGCGCTTCAAGTTCAGTGCTTGACTGAGCACTTGATTGAGTGCCTGCTTGTTGATTTGTTTGTTCATTTATTTGTGCTTGAGTCATGGTCTTTCCTTAGTCGTTATGGGCGATGCCAAGTGGGATTTGCGTATGGTGGCAGAATACTTTAACCGTGTTGCCGTTGAGATCAGTTTTTACATCTTCACCGTTAACGATGGGGATAGTTTGGTCGTCGCCCCAACTGCCGCCATCTGCGGTATTTAATTTACGCAATACAACTTGATTTGTCGGCCCATGAGTTATGTCTCCGTTCTCCATTTGGATGTAGTCTGTATTGGTATAAAGCACAAATGTCTTCGTTACTTCACACACGTAATAACCTTTAGCACCATAATTTGTTAGACGATAAAAGTTCCCTTCAGTATATGTGGTATTTGAACTTGGGTTTACGTCAGTAAACGTGGGTGTATGGTGTTTTAATTCAGCGCCGTGTAATTGTAGGTAATACAAGCCATTTTTTTCAGTAATGGTAGGGAGTGCTTTCACAGCAGGTGAGTTATTTGCTGGCTTTGCCACATCCATTAATTGATGTTTAGGCTCATATAACAGCTTATCATTCATCACTTGGCTAGATGCTACAGAGTACGATTTAAAAGTTGGGTCTGATACGCCTGACTTACCAATTTTATTGGTTAAGCTTGGATGCAATCTATTCCCTTGATTTGTACTCGCACTCAGAGAAACAAATATATCACCGACACAACTATCCACAATATTTGAGCTAGTTGCCAACTCAGTAAAATTGGCTTGGCTCTCATAGGTTAATAAAGTCACAACTTCTGGGTTCCAGCTGCCTGAACTGGTATTCAACAAAGCATTATGTCCAACATTTGTATTTGTCCATGTAGCACCTAAATCTCTGCTATAACTTGCATTTAGAACGGCATTGGTCATTTTTCTATTTAACGGGTAACCGGATGAGTTATCTGGTAGTTTTGGTACCCACTGCCCAACAACTCCATTTGGAAAAGTGGTCGCAATACGTTCTGGGTGACCAATAATATCTACCCAAGGGAGTGAATCGAATTCAGCACCCTGCTGCTCTGTTGGGTAAAGCAATTCGGCTTCAATAGTCGCGCCTCTACCTTCACTAAACCAGTTTACATTCTGTGTTTTAGGGTTGGTTAACGCTATTAATTGATTGTTACTTTCGATTGAAAAATCATCAATGAATAACCATTGGTTTAAAGCTGTTCCACCTGCGTATGTGGTCAGGTTAGTATTACCTGCGGATAAAAACTTAATGGCAACAGGCGCCCCCTTAAACTTTTGCCCATTTTTAAGGCTGGATAAATAACTATTTGCGCCAAAGAATGTTCCATCAATTAACGTATTTTCTTCTGATAAATGCGCTGCTTTATATATATATATTGTGATAGCTGAATCAAAGCAGTTACCTTTTCCCATTTTAGTAAACGGTACTTTCCCTGCACCACGCAAAGTGCCTGCCACCGCTTTGCGCATGGTGTCTTCGCGTAGTTTATTTACATCAAGCTTGTTGGCGTTTAAACGCAGGTCTTCAACTTGACCCGCGTAGATGGCATCGTAGTATTCGTATTGATCTGAACGACCAGATCTACCGGTACCACCAGAGATACTACCAGTAATTCCGACAATGGTATTGAACATTCCATCGTCTTTATTAAAACAATCGGAGGTGCTAGCCACGAACCCTTCTGGCAGCCTTTCATTTCTATACCATTTCAAAAATCCATATCCACGTTCTTCTAAAGAAGCACAACCCATAGGATTGTAACTTGGGTGATAAGCACCTTGGTTCATGCGCTGAATAAGGGCAATGGGTACGGCTCGCGCGCTATTATTAAATGCAACACCGGCACCAGCCGAACGCTGGCGCCAAAGTGTTCGATCATAACCAACCTCCAAATTCGTAGTAGAATGTATCCAAGTTTGGTTATGAAAAAAGTTATTACCGTCTACGGCCCAATCTATACGACTTACGCTTTGCCCTCTAACCGCAATCCGGTTCACGTTTAATCCATAGTTGAGACCAAAAATCGCTCCCGACGCCGAAGCGCCATTAATGGTTCTTTCATCCCAGTCATTACTTTTCCCCTCAACAACCCGTATTCTGTAACGCACTTGAATATACCCTTTAGCTTGCGGGTCATAATAAATATTATTCTCTAGCTCACTTAAAAACATCGCTTTTTGTACGTCAGTTAATGACGACCACCTAACACCATAACCCTTGGTGTTCTCATCCCACTCGCCAAAGGCTGAATAGCCCTGTGCAACCAAGTTATTGGATAGTGCTATACCTTCATAGCTGCTTACACCGTATTGCACGTTACCCAAGGGGTAAACGATGTCTTTATCTGAGATTCTTTCATGCCATGACTCTAGAAACACTAAATCTTTGCGAGAGGTAATGACTTTATTCGTGGCCGTTTCAGAGGTGAATGCAACCTCGGCGTTGGTGTGTTGAGTTACTGTGCCTGTGGCCGAGTCGTAGGTTTTAGTGCCGTCTGGGGCGGGCGGTAAGAGAACTAAGTTAGCTTGATATGAAATACTCGCATTAACACCGACACTATCTAATTCAATATTTACACCATCCATAACAACACGAGGGGCTTTTAAGCTGCTCTGGCCAATAGCATTCGTGTTTGCATGAAGCCCCGAACCTAAGTTAATACGATTTGAGCCCGTAACCTCAATGGACATACCTTCATTTATATTTTCCCAGCCATTGCGATGTTTCCCCCACTCAACAAACCCGCTCCCCGCATATTTTTGCTTTCGATCAGCGCGTAATGCATCAAACTGTACTTTAGTCATTGCTGGCAGCCAAGGGACTACCGCGTCGTCCATGCGCGCTTTAATTTCAGCATTTACTGCGTTGGCATCGGCCTTTACTTCGCTGATCGCGCTGGCTGTGGCTGCTGACATGGTATTTTTTGCGGCCTCAACCTCATTATTAATTTTACTCGTATGAGTGCGCACTGTATTCGTTAGCTCGTTATTTACTCGGGCTAATTCTGCATTTGTGTCATTGAGTTTTTGAATTTGTGACTCGATGGTGCTCATTATAAAAGTCCTTTTTCGGCTAATTGTTGATAAAGATTGACGATATTGGTGTTGGTTTGCGTTTGTGCAGTCAGCATTTCAGTTTGTACTTGGGTCATTTGCATAAACACGTCGTCGTAATACATTTTTAAGTCGCCATTGTGGGTGACGGTAATGGCGTCGTGTGGCGCGGCACTGAGTAATAAGTCAAACCCCTGCACAACCGTTGCCATGGGCGTGAGGTAAAAAAGGACATTTTCAGGATGTGACCAAAGGGCAAATAAGGTGCCGTCTGATAAGAAAAAGCCGACCTCTCGTACTGCATAGTTGGTGTCGCTGGTGAATTTACCCGACACGCGAAACTGACCGTTTTTGTAGTCGGTGGCGTCACCCGTCTCTACTATGGCCTTTTCATTTCTCAAAGCCGTGTCGTTTTTGTTTGGCGTGTACCCCCTATCGCCAATCGCGATATGGCTGAGGTGTACGCTCAAGCCCTTTTCCTTCGCATTCACCGCTTTATTTAAGCCAGCTTGCGTAATTATAGGTTGATAAGTATTCATAGAATTTCCATGTATGAAGTTTGAAATGTGGTGGTGTGTGTGGTGTTAGCAACATAAGTTTGGCAAAGCGCAAAATCCCCATCAGCATGTTGCTGCAACTGCTCCATGCCTATTGCATAATTGCTGGCTGCACTTTGTACTGTAATATGACTTAAATCGAATTGTTCATCTGCATTTTGCTGTAACTGCTCAGTGCCTATTTCATAGTTACTGGCTGCACCTTGTACTGTGATATGACTTAAGTCGAATTGGTCATCGGCATTTTGCGCTAACCGCCCAGTGCCTATTTCATAAGTGCTGGCAACGCTTTGTAACGTGACATCACTGGTATCAAACTCGCCATCAACACTTTGCGCGAGGTGATTGGTTTTTAGCGTGGTGCTTTGCCCTGCGGCCGCCAAGTACACGTTATTTTGCTGAATATTGCCAATATGAAAGTCAATTTGCGTTCTACAAGGTTTGTTAGCAGCAATTGCCTGCCACAGTTGTGCTTGCAACTTAGGGGTGATAAAGCTTGCGCCCTGTTCATCTAAGTTGTTTTTAGCCAAAGCCAATACTCGGGCGCTGTGCGGTGGGCCACCGATTTGCCACCATTCTTGTAGTTCTAAGTCTGCATCGAGTGCATTGAGGGATTGCTTTAGCGCCCCGACCGTTCCTTTAATACGGTGATTTGGTACGCTGGCTGCGATCACTTGACGCTGAATATGCTCAGGCCACGCACTGTCCCATGCGTCAACACTTAAACCATGAGCAAGCCAAGGTAAAAAATGTGCAGGGCAATTATTGGGGTCCCAAAGATGCTTTAACTGAACAGGTATGTCTTCAAGGCGTGCGCTGGCTTCAAGCAATGACGACTCAAGCAATGAGCTATTAGCAAGCGTTAACTTGGCTGGACGTTCATCGCTATTAGACATTGCGGTGCGCCTCTACAGAAACCGTTAGTTGCGTGCAATATGCCGCTTGATTTTGTGCAACCACAATATCGGCTGTGGGCCTAACTAATTCCACTCGCTGCACCCCTGCGCTATGCAACACAGCATATAACCCCGAGAGTGAAATATCGTGACCAAGCTTGTGATGAGTATTGAGCCACGCTTGGCATGCCGCTTGTGACTCAGCGCATATTTCATCGGCATTTAAACCCGGGTATAAATGCAGTTTTGCTTTGACTTCAAAATCGAAGATGTGGGGTTTTAGCAAATTTACCCTGTCTGTGAGTGGGCGAATATCATCTTGATTTAAATGTTGCTCAACTGCCTGTAAAACAGCACTTGATGGCGTGCCATTCCCTTCATCAGATAATAATGTAATGGCAACATCACCGGGCATGGGCGTAATTAAATCGGCACTATAGGTGTTTTTTAGCAGCATAGTCCCGCTGGGTAATTGCTCAGCCATGGTTGAAGGAGGCGCTTGCATCACAAACTCTGGCGCTTCAATAAACACATCTTTAATGTGTGAAGACGCCTTATAACTATGAAACGCATACGCCCCAACCGGTCCTGCGGTGCTAAACCCTTCTAATGCCAGTTTAATACGGGTACGAAAACGTTCATCGCTTTCAAACGCATTTGGATCATCACTCGCGACACTATTGACGTTATTTGCCTGATCACCCCCTGCTCTTACCGCCCTTTTTACACCAAATCGTTGCCCTAAATAGTCCAGCTCAGTGCGGGTGGCTTTTGCCAATAAAACCGCTTCGGCCCCTTCATTGATGCGTGCTCTTACTAATAACTCTCGATAAGCAAAACACTCAATGAGTTTTACTACTGGATCGCTGGCAAAATTTAGCTGCGCATCTGGAAAGCGGGTTTTGTAATCTGCGAGGATCGCACTGCTTATGGCGTCAAAGCTAAGAGACTCTACAAGGCTTGGCGTGGGGAGTTGGTTGAGTTCGATGGCGCTAAAATTCGTTAAACTCATAATTTGTAAAACTCATAATTTGTAAAACTAAGAATTCGTTAAACTAAACACTCGCTATATCGTATTGTTAGTGGCCAAACACCTTGCCCGTAACACCTACTTGTGGTGGCCTTACGGGCAACGTGATAACGCGGCCATTATCACCAATATGGTATTGCTGAGGTTTACTTACTAAGCACTTGGTTAACCGCAGTGGCGCGCGCTGATATTTCATCCATTACGCTTTGCTGACCTTTGCTTTGATACGGGAACGTTAATGACCCAGCAGCCACGTCTGCCTCAATGTGGCCAATTGCTGATTGTAATGACGTGGCTGATGCGCGCACTTCTGCCAATGTGGTGGCTTTGTTAAGCTTATTAATAAAACCACTGAGTTCGTTAAGGAGTAAGTGCGTGGTGTCTGAGGTTGTACCAAGCAATGAGTCTGTATCAGCCACGTGTGCTGTGATGTCTGCCCGTTTAGTTGCTTTTGATAGAGCTATTTCTTCAAGTTCAGTCAGTTCAACAACATAGGTTGCGCTTTCCCCGAACTGTTCATGCACTAGTTGCATGGTTGCGTCAGGCGGTGTACCGAAGTCATAAAATTGATCTACTATCTGATTATTTACTTTTAATTTAGCCATTATATTCTCTCCTTAATTATACGCAGGTTGGTCAGCATCACCTAAATATGCAAACTGCCCCCATTCCTTATTGGTTAAATCGACATCTCCAGTTACCACTGCTGGCAATGCAACTTGAATAATGCCTGTTTCTGTTTCAGGTTTTCCCATGCCATTTACATATGGGTGACAATGGGTGTAACTATTACGCCCAGAATGACTTAGCAGTTGACCACATAATTTTGCTGGTTGATTGGCCTCAAGACCTTGACACCAGTAACCATTAGGCACCACTCCTTTAATATGTTTAACTATGGCAGCAGCCGTAGATACAGTGGTTCGTCTACTATACTGATACATTAAATATGCTGCTTGCCCTTGATTTTCACCTCGGCGATTTGGGTAGTACTCAAACTCCCATATCTTAAAGCTCCCAGCGAAATGCTGTCGATCTGAGTTAATCGCTTGAAGAAACTCACGAGCAAGAGCGGATCGTTGTTCTGGCAAAGAGCCTGTAACGACAGTCTCAACAACTTTAGCACTTTTAACAAATCCCCCGCTCCAATTAAGCGGGAATGTACTATCACTGTTTGGTAGTAAAGCTTGGTTTTTAGTTAAACGAAAATGAGACTGCTTGCCTCGGGTTGAATCAATATAGTTATTCACTTGATTAATATAGCCATCAACGGTGCTTTTAGCTGACAGCACTTTGTTATCTATGTCTTGAATTTTGTTATCCACAATGGTGGTGAGGTCATTTGAGGCCTCTATAAGTTTGGCAATATCTTGTTCTAACGCCATGTGTATTTTCTCCATACATTTTAAAAAAAGCGCATACAAAAAAGCCCGCAAAAGCGGGCTATGTATGCAATAAAAAGTTGATTGTGTTTGATCCGTTAAAGTCGCTTATAAAACGGGTTGGTTTTATAAGTCAGTTATTTTGGAAATTGTGTTTTAACCGCTTCGCGCTGTGCTAACCAAGCCGTTTTTGCTGTGCTTGCTTGTGCCGACGAGTCGCCAAATTCAGCGACGGCAGCCATGTAATCAAAGAACAAATAATCGCTTTGTGCGCTGTAGCTTTTTCTTCGTAGCGTTTGTACTTCATCGGTATTGAAAATCACTTCAAAATCATCAGCAGCAACGCCGGCTTCTTCAGCAATGTGCGCGCCATGGACTAGGTCTTTAATACCACCTGCAAAATTAGTTTGCGTAGAGATTTGTTTTAATAGCGCCATGGTTATGCTCCTTCAACAACAGTTGGACCAACGTGAGAATACGGGTGGCCAACGCTATCAGCCCAGATCATGTTATCGCCATGATCGCCCATCCCTATATACGGCAATGCAATCGCCACTTTCATTTTACCAAGGCCTGAAAATATAGGTTGATGGCATCCACCCCAACCAGCTCTTGTTGCGTGCTTATACTGCCAGCCTTTGTTCAGATCAGAACTGTCGACTCTAATTGATGCCGAGCGATTTGAAGAAGGATAAAACTTCATATTACCACTTACTTCAAGTACATTTACCCAACAGCTGGCTTGGGTTAAAAACTCACCACGTCCCCATCCAGTAAAAGTGGGGCAACCTTGGTTAATAACGAATAAGAGACCATTATTTGCATCGGTTTCTCTGCCTTTGGTGATTTCTACATCAAATACCACCACTTTGAAATCAGTGCCATAATACGTATTTGATTCTGAGCGATAGTCTCCTAAAGCCCGCGCCTTAAAATCATCATTTGGCACAAGCCCATGCTGGGCCAACATGCTTGTGTTGAGTTTAGTTACCGTACTTACCCCTTCTGTGCCTTGATAATAAAAACAGCTCCATGGGGCGGCATGTGATTGTAATACGTCAACTGCCGTACCTTCTGGTTGGCCTGCGTTGATGTGTGCAAAATGCTTGGTGTCTGACAACATGTTTGGGCCAAGCGGCAGTGCTTTTTGAAAGCTGGCAATTTTTGCGTCTACAGCTTGCTCTTTAGCAGTGAGTTTGGTGTCAATCTCTTGCTTTTTTTGGTTTAAATGCGCGGTAATGTCTTGCACTTTACCGTCAACGGTGTCTGTGAGTTGGTTGGCTGATTTTATGAGATCAGCAATGTCTTGTTCTAATGCCATTCTATTTTCTCCATAATAATAATGAGCCAACCTGTATTCACTTATTGTTAAATAAACAATGTATGTAATACGACTACGTATGGCTCGAGTAAATGAGCATAAAAAAACCCACCAAAAAGTGGGTTTAGTTAGGGGCTGTTGGTCTTTCAGATTCAATTTTGCAGCAGTTTGATTGGCTTTTATACAAGGCAGAGGCTGCGTAGCATGGTTATTCCATGTGAGTCAGCCGATAACATAGTAGAAAAACCAATCAAGCGCTGCCTACCGGTTCTTTTGAGTGCCCTTTTCTCTTTGTTGCTTAATATTCGCTTAGACTACTAAACCACACATTAAGCGCCGCGATAAAAACGCGCTCATTGAGAACAAAAATAGAACCGCAAGTTCAACAGCCCCTAGTACTCGTTAAAAAGTTTAAACTTTAAGGTTTTGGATAATGCGCCTTTATTGATTTACGCGCCGTAAGCCATGTTACTTTAGCCGCTTCTGCTTGGGCACTTTGTTCGCCAAACTCCGCTTGAGCGGCAAGGTAGTCAAACGCTAGGCCGTCTGATTGCGCCTGATAAGCAAAGCTGCGTGCATGTTGGCACTGAGCCTCTAATTGCGCTTGCTTTGCCTGTGCAATAAGCCCTGCAACATCCGCTTGCGCAACACCTAAATCAAGCAAGGTTTTTTCTTCAGCAGGGACATTGACCATATCGTTTCCTGCTACCGTGAGTTTCTCTAAAATCATTATTAATCCTTCATTTTCTTACTTTGTGCTTTCTGCATTAACACCGACTGTAACGTCAGATGCTTATTGAGCAGCTGTAGGCGTATAAGGGTGATTCACATAAGGAATGGTATTGGCAATGGGGGCTTGCAACTCACTAAAAGGTAATGGCTCAGCAAACCAGCGCACTGACCAAGCGTCAAGTTCTACTTCTCGCAGCACTCGACGTAAATTATCGCTACCGTCATGATAACTGACATCCCCAGCCCAGTTTTTCGTGATCCGATACGTCAAGCCGCCACCACGTAAATACAAACCAGAACCCGACCGATACCAGGCACCAAAACCTCCATCAGTGCTTCCACTATATATTGGTTTATCTGGATTTACTTTCTCAGCATTACAGTACATTGCATAACTTACATGACTTGCTACATTCGAATAACGCTCACTAAAGCGCTTTATGTTCATGTAATTAGCATCACCACTCCAACTCGTTGCATTACCTTCAAGCTCTAAAAGTAACGCAGCTTGATGTGGTTGATTAGCATGTAGTGGCCTTTCTGTTACACTACCATTCCATGCATAGTTACGATGAATAGTTAACTTTCCAGTGCCAAAACTATTATCTGGAAAAGCCCACCAAACCGGATATAAATAATCTTTAGACCCGCCAATTTTAATCGTTTGAACATACCTTGGTTCTGGCGTTGCATCTTGAATAAATTGCTCAACTTGCGCTTCTTTGGCTGCGACGCGGCTGTCAAGCTGTGCCATTTTTGCATCGATGGTTTTTGCTTTATTGTCAATTACTGACGTGAGTTGATTAGTTGATTCAACCAAGTTTGCGATATCTTGTTCTAATGCCATTGTTTGCTCCTATTATTTCAAAACGCCTGCGTCCATCAGCTCAAACTTTTGTTTGATATGACGGTACATGTTGCCAATTTGTGCTGCACCTAACTTGGCCAGCTCCGGTGCAATTAAAATATTTAAATTAACACCTTGATCAATCACAGTAATTGAATCTGCTGGCACGCCCGTTAGTACAAGATCAAACGCTAGCAGCAAGTCAACTTCTGATGACTTATAAGCAATAGGTTTATCAGGATCTGAATAAACAGCAAACAAAGTGCCGTCTTCTAAATAAAAGCCCACTTCGTTGACCCAAAAGTTATGATTGGTGTCATCAATCACACTCATGTGAATTTGTGCATTGCCCTTGTCTTCGCCACTTGCCACAGAAATACGATGTACCTCTGCACCTAATGCCGAGCGACTTTGATGAGGCGTATAATTACCAGTACCGAGCCCTATTTTGTTAATTTTGGCTTGAAAGCCATTCTTTTCAGAATTAAAAACTGCCTCTAAACCCGCAGTTGTGATTGTTGGCCGTAAGATTGTGCTCACTGCACATACTCCTTAGGTTGATTTGATATCAAACAGCCTTGTATAAGCGACGCCAGCTTTAGCCTGTAGTGCATTTGCTATCATCTCTTATCAAAGGCTGCCTGATATAAGAAACAATAGAGTGTTATGTAGGGTTACTTAGTGTTTGATTACCTGTATTGTTGCCAATTTGCTGCATTACTTCATGTAACGTCACTTAACTAAGTAAACGCACACCCTCTCTATTGAGATGAATGAAGGTAAAAGCGACCTACGCTGAAGCGTCGGTTACTAAAATGAAATGCAGCGGCTAAAGAAGACTGTAAGTAATAGCAGCCTGCTGGTAATTTTTGGTCGCTACTCATATAAAATCGGCCAACACTGTGGCGTTGATTATGCAAATGCAACCCTGCGCCCAATGCGGCGGATAATTCACCCGATACAGCTTGGGTTTTGCCATAATGACGTTTAAGCCCATAGCGGTGTTTATTCACGACCGTGAGGCCCGCTGTCATTTCTGTGGGGGCGGCTTTCACCGGCACCGTGTCATAGTTTATACGTCCAACTTGTAACCCACTCGATGTGGTTGCAACAGTCACACCTAAGTCAAGTTTTGCTCCAACCAAAAAGTTAAAATGTGCTCTTTGTGGTTTGGTATGATTTGTAACCCGATAAATGGAGTCGTAAAGCGCCTGACTTAATACTACTTGCTGACTGGTATAAGGTGTTTCATTGGCCCAAGCGATAAAAGTAAATGTATTAGGTTTGCCACTGTGATGGGGTGCTAAAAAGACATCATCCACGTCCTCAAACCATTCAAAGAAATCCACTTTCAGACCTAATGAAGCAAGTGCCCGTTTTACCGAGCCAACGGTGCCTTTATGCTTATGTATGGTGACAGACTCTTGAATTAATGCCCTTTTGGTTTCTGTTGGCCATTGTTCGTCCCATTCATCAACAGATAAGCTCCATGCCAACCAAGGTAGTAACGTTTCAGGACACGTTTTAGGATCCCAATGCTTTGCCACATATTCCGGTATAGGCTTATTCGGTAAAAAGCTCGATGCTTGTTCAATAGACTGCTCAAGCGCACTGCCATTCATTGGTAGCAGAGATTGGAAGTCATTGGCCTCATCTGTGTTATTGTCATTTTTCATAGCGTCACCTTATGCAAATGTAAGATTTGGTAAGCTAGCAATAGCCGCCTGATTGACTTCACAACTGATGTCATCTTGTGGAGACAATAGCTTCACCTTTCTCACACCGGCTTGATGCAATGCATCAATAAGTCCTGAATGAGGCACTTCTTGACCTAATTTATAATGTTGTAAAGTAAACTCTGCTATTGCCGTGTCGATTTTTGCACTCACCGCACTTCGATCTGCACCATCATGAAAATAAATTTGTGCGCTGACCTCATACTTTTTAGGTGTAACCATATGTACTTTAACCAGATCCGTAAGTGGTCTAATATCTTCATCGTTCAAATGCTCACTGACCACATGCAAGACAGAATCAGGGTTGGCATTTTTTTCTGGCAATACATACACATCCACAATACCTGGAGCACTGGAGGTAACATACACATCTTTCACATGATGCGATGCTGCTAACGCTTGATACTCATACGCCCCCATCGTGCCCGCCATACTGTGGCTTTCAAGTGACAATGGGATCCGTGCCCGATACCGTTCGTCGCTTTCTGCATCGCCCCGTTTCACACCAAATAGCACACCCAAATGATTTAAGTCTTCACCTTTGGCATACGCAACCATAACAGAGCGCGCCGCGTCATTTATTCGCTGTCTCAACAACAGCTCGCGACTTGCAGCGATATCTAACAACTTAATCGCAGGGTCTGACGCAAGTACCGCGTAATGTGGAAAAGACGCTGTTAACGCATTTTCCATTTGTTGATAAATGTCGTCGTATTTTAGGGGTTCAATCACGTCTGGGACTGCCAAACGTGATAATTCAATTGCATTATTCAAATGTGCTGCTCCTCATAACACATGGCTGTGCACCATAGTGTATAATTGGCTGAAGGGGGGCGTCACGGGATCCCGAAACGGCGTTTAGTTAACTCTGGCTTTACTACTCAATAAAGTATCAAGCTTTTTATCTATGGAATCTAAGCGTTTTTCAATACGCTTTTGATCTTCATTTCTGATTTGTTTTAAATGTGACAGCTCTTGGGTATTCGTCGTGATCCGCTTATCTAAATCACTCAAATATAAAATCCCTGAAACCAATAATGTCACCGTTGTAATTATATGGGCTAAATTGAGCTCCTTTTTCATTTGCCACTGCTCCGGTTGACTCACTTAGCAACTCCGTTAATTTTTTCAATTGTTCTCAGCCCTGCCAACCCTAACATACCTAATGTTAGCTCAAGCATGACTTCCAAAGGTAATTCTGGTGCCCCTATTTCAGGCCAAAGCCATTGTAATATTGGATTAATTACAAATGAGAATAAAAAACCAAACCCACACACCCAAAGTAAAAATGGTCTAGCTCCTGCAACAAATACACTTCGATGCGATGCACTTAACTCACTTATTTTCGCCTGTACTTGTGCAGACTGTTCAATCAAGCGTGCTTTCAAAATATGTTGCTTCAGTACCTCCTCTTCACTCGTAAACAATTCATCTAAAATTGTCCCTACGGTTTCAATTGGGTCTTTAATTACAGGGCTAAATAGGGTTGATAAGATTCCCATTACTGCCATTCTCCACTTAGCATTTGTTTCGCGAGCTCATTGGCACGACCAGGTACTTGATTTGCCCATCGGCTGTGCAACATTTCAAGCGCTGCTTGCTCATAATTACCTTGCTCTAAGTTGGCAATCATCTTCTTAAAGCCCATTAACCCTGTAACGCCTAGGTTAAACGCCATATTAACCAATACAGCTTGGCGAGCTTCATTACAACGACTGACATCTATACGGCGCTTTACACCTGCTTTTGCTTCACGTATATCTTTTGCTAGCAATTGCTCTGCTTCTTCCTCATCAATCCCGTTGTCCTCCAAATTACGGCCATAACCAATTGTTAACTTTCCCCCTGTACAGTAATAAGGATATTGTTTATACCCCTCATGTTTTTTTATTTGCTCCACGGTGATCATCAATGACATATTCGTCCCCCTCTTTTTTTACTCAATTTGACAACTCAAGCATGAGACTTCGCTCAGCTTTAACTAACCAAAACTCTGCGGAACGCTTCGAATCAAAGCCAAGTAATTTAGACGTTTCAGTCATTGTCCCAGGCATCATGTAACGCGCTCTAATCGCCTTGATACATTCAGGTCGCAATTGTGAGATTAATGACGTAATCAACTCAATCTCATCTGGTACACTCATTGCTTCACTTGCAGAAAACCCGCCTGTGGGCTGACCGGTTCTATCAGAAATAGACTGAGACTTAAAACCACGCCCCATCTCCCTTTTAACCCAAAAGTTAGCCCACTTTTTAAGTGCAGCTCGAACTTGCTTAATCGTTATGTTCGTTGTCATCATTGATTTTTCCAATTACTTCTAAAATGTTTAACAGATATACATCTTCTACTAGACTAATCACATCATTCCACTTTGGGTCAAACTCACGATTTTCCCAACGCCTTAATGTTCGTTCTTCAATACCATAAGTTGCAGCAGACTCTGCCTGTGTATAGCCTCTCAACCGTCGTGCATAGCGTAATATCACTCCTCCCTTGGGCGTGCGCTTCACTGATAAACGTTCTCTATTCATGGCTGATTGATTCATTACTATCCTTTTAATTTCACATCTAGCAAGCCTGTAACTAAGGTCACTTACTTCAATCTGAAGTCACTTGCTTATATTTTTATAGTCATGCTGAAAGGAATGCTGCACTTCTATTACGTAACCATATTCCATTTGGCTAAAGCAGAAATAACGACGAATGTGCAACGTAATCGTAACTAAAGTATGTTATTTACAATGTGGATAATGAAATGCTACAAAATATGAGTAATTTCTATATGGGCTCGAACTGAGTCGTAACTTCAAATACACACCAAACAACCAGTACTGTTTACAAAACCTGACAACATGTTTTTTCAAGATACGTTAATATTACCGATATTCTGGTTCTAAAACAGGTCATTTATGACCTAATATTAATTACTTAAGTAAAAACAACAGGATAATATACACTTTGTTTACTCCGTTGATTTAGTAAACAATATATGCACTTTTGTTAAATAATGTATTCTTGTTAAGACTCTAATATAAAAGTATAAGTTCCTCCTAAATCATTGCTCCAACGCCCTCCTTTCTCTAAAATAAGAGCACCAATACAAAGTTTGGATTCTCATGGCTCAATATATTTATACAATGTCACGGGTGAGCAAAGTAGTGCCGCCTAAACGTACAATCTTAAAAGACATTTCGTTATGCTTCTTCCCTGGCGCAAAAATCGGGGTACTTGGTTTAAATGGTGCAGGTAAATCAACACTGTTGCGTATTATGGCTGGTCTAGACACCAGTTTTGAGGGTGAAGCACGCCCACAACCCGGTACAAAAATAGGTTACTTACCACAAGAGCCTCAACTCGATGAGAGTAAAACAGTGCGTGAAACGGTTGAAGAAGCCGTGAGCGAAGTAAAAAGTGCACTGTCGCGTCTTGATGAAGTGTATGCTGAATATGCAATGGATGGTGCTGACTTCGATGCACTTGCTAAAGAGCAAGGTCAGTTAGAAGCGATTATTCAGGCCCATGACGGTCATAATATTGATAATGTGCTAGAACGCGCGGCTGATGCACTGCGTTTACCTGAGTGGGATGCAAAAATAGAACATCTATCAGGGGGAGAGCGTCGTCGAGTCGCGATTTGTCGCCTACTGCTAGAAAAACCTGACATGCTGTTACTCGATGAACCAACTAACCACCTTGATGCAGAATCTGTTGCTTGGTTAGAACGCTTCTTACATGATTATGAAGGAACCGTTGTGGCTATCACGCACGACCGTTATTTCTTAGATAACGTTGCGGGTTGGATTTTAGAGTTAGACCGAGGCCATGGTATTCCATGGGAAGGTAATTACTCATCTTGGCTAGAACAAAAAGATGCACGTTTAAAGCAAGAAGAAAAATCGGAACAAGCACGCCAAAAATCGATCGAAAAAGAGCTTGAATGGGTTCGTTCAAACCCGAAAGGTCGTCAAGCTAAATCAAAAGCTCGTATGGCCCAATTTACTGAAATGCAGCAATCCGATTATCAAAAACGTAATGAAACGAATGAGCTGTTCATCCCACCTGGGCCACGCCTTGGTGACAAAGTCATCGAAGTAAATAACCTAACAAAGAGCTTCGGCGACCGCGTGCTCATTGATGATTTAAGCTTTAGTGTACCTAAAGGTGCTATTGTCGGGATCATTGGTGCCAATGGTGCAGGTAAATCAACCCTATTCAGAATGCTAAGCGGCCAAGAACAACCATCAGCTGGTAACATTGACCTTGGCGACACCGTTGAACTGGCAACCGTTGAGCAGTTCCGAGATGATATGGATGGCAACAATACTGTTTTCCAAGAAATCTCTGACGGGCAAGACATACTCAAAATTGGTAACTTTGAGTTCCCAAGCCGAGCTTATGTAGGTCGCTTTAACTTTAAAGGCAATGACCAACAAAAGTTTGTAAAAGAACTCTCTGGTGGTGAGCGTAACCGTTTACATTTAGCTAAACTATTAAAAGCAGGTGCAAACGTCATCTTATTGGATGAACCTACCAATGACCTAGACGTAGAAACCCTGCGGGCCTTAGAAAATGCAATATTAGAGTTCCCAGGCTGCGTCATGTGTATTTCGCACGACCGTTGGTTCCTTGACCGCATTGCAACACATATTTTAGATTACCGTGATGAAGGTCAAGTAAACTTCTTTGATGGTAACTATACTGAATATGAAGAATGGTTGAAAAAAACCTATGGTGCAGCAGCTGCTGAACCAAAACGTATTAAATATAAAAAAATTGGCTAAGTCGGTCAGATAAAAGCCCCTAGAATTGGGGCTTTTAAATTGGAATTGGCTCACTTTAGCAACTATGATTATTAAAACTGTATAAGAGAGTAACAAATGGAAGAGCGTAGACGATTTACTCGGGTATTATTTTCAAATACCGCCACGTTAATGACAGCAAGCGGCGACTATACCTGTAAAGTGCTAGATCTCTCTTTGAATGGTGCGCTCATTACCCTTCCTATTGGGTATGTTTCTTTAAAGAATGAACCTGCAAGCCTTAAATTCAACCTACCAGAAAGCGATATTGCCATTTCAATGGAAGTTGAAATTGGTCATATTGAAGAAGCACATTTAGGCCTGCATTGTTGTCAAATAGACATTGAGAGTGTCACGCATCTAAAACGACTTATTGAATTAAATGTTGGAGACGACGATATTTTACACAGAGAGCTTGAGCAGTTAGCTTGGGAAAAGTAACGAACTTTATTGCTTAACGACGCTGAATATTAGCTTTGATACCCATAAATTAAAGCTAATTTGCTAGATCATAAAAAATATAAAGTACTTGGTTTTAGCTATTACCCCTAATTCGAATTGACCACCTACCTCTTCCTAAAGCCAAATGTAGTCTTTGACGTATATTCATGTTGTTAGCCTTGAGAGTTGACACACACGTTGACACAATTTA